>JAYVQK010000195.1:0-5657 GCA_043757005.1 Verrucomicrobiaceae bacterium | reverse complement strand
CAGTGTGCCCACCCGAAGGCCCCTCCAGAGCGGGGTCATGCCCCCGCACTCCAGAGACACCGCTCCCAAGTCCCAAAGTGTCAGTTTTCGGGAGTGCCCTTCAGAGTTCAGAGTTCGAAGTTCAGACTTCCCCCCACCAGCCTTGCTTTTCCGCCCCCGCCCCACGCACTGTGCGACGATGGAAAATACAGAGCATTTTGATGTAGTAGTGATCGGTGGCGGCGCGGCGGGCCTCATGGCAGCCATCACCGCTGGGCAGCGCGGGCGGCGCGTGGCGCTGCTGGAGCACAGCGACAACATCGGCAAAAAAATCGCCATCAGCGGTGGTGGACGCTGCAATTTCACCAACCTCGGAGCCTCCCCCGAGAACTACCTCTCCGAGCGCCCCGACTTCTGCAAATCCGCCCTTGCCCGCTACACCCCGTGGGACTTCATCGCCCTCGTCGAGCAGCACGGCATCGCCTACCACGAAAAGAAACTCGGCCAGCAATTCTGCGACGGCAGCGCGCGCGACATCATAGATCTCCTCCTCGCCGAGTGCGCCGCCGCCGCCGTGGAGGTGCGCTGCGGCACGCGCGTGCTCACCGTGGAAAAGAGCGACCGCTTCCGCCTCATCACCGCACGCGGAGAGATCACGTGCGACTCCCTCATCATCGCCACCGGCGGGCTGTCTTTTGCAAAGCTGGGAGCGACCGACTTTGGCCACAAGCTCGCCGAGCAATTCGGCCTCCGCGTCACCGACCTCCGCCCCGGCCTCGTGCCACTCACTTTCGATCACGAAAATGCCGCGCTCCAAAGCCTCAGCGGCGTCTCCCTCCCCGTCGTCGCCCGCTGCGGCGGCGCAACCTTCGCCGAGGCGATGCTCTTCACCCATCGCGGCATCAGCGGCCCCGCCGTCCTGCAAATATCCTCCTTCTGGCGCGAAGGGCAGACCGTCACTTTCGATCTACTCCCCGAGCCCGGAGCCGCCCAGCACCTCCTCGCCGCCCGCAAACAAGGCCGCGACCTCCGCAGCGTCCTCAGCGAACGGATGCCCCGCCGCTTCGCCGAAGCCTGGTGCGCGCGGCACGCCAAAGGGAAGACCCTCGTGCATTACAAACAGAGCGAATTCGACGAAATGCTCGGCCAACTCCGCGCATGGCCCTTCCTCGCCCCCGACTCCGAAGGCTACCCCAAAGCCGAAGTCACCCTCGGCGGCGTGGACACCGCCGAACTCTCCTCCAAAACCATGGAAGCCCGCCGCGTCCCCGGCCTCTACTTCATCGGCGAAGTCGTGGACGTGACGGGCTGGCTCGGCGGCTACAACTTCCAATGGGCCTGGGCCAGCGGCCACGCCGCCGGGGAATTCGCGTAGCAGCGCGGCAGCGCGGCAGGGTTGATGGTGGATGGTTGATTGGCGCAAGCGCGCACGCGGCTCCCCCCACCCAGACGCACAAAAGCCGGAACCCGTCGGTTCCGGCTTTTGAAAAAAGAGAACGCTTTTGGCCACGATGTCCACGCCTGGCGTGGAGGGAAACGGGCTGCGCTATCTAACTTTGTCTTGAGTCCGGTGGGAGCAAAGGCGGCGGCGGGGGAGGTGGCAAGAAGTATTTGCAGAGGCGTCGGCAGAGTTTCCGCGAGTGCCTAAAGTCGCGCCGGAGCCACGACACTCTTGTCGTGAATGGTCAGGTGAAACACGACAAGAGTGTCGTTACTCCTAAAGAGAACGCCGATTTCATCGCGCCGAGTCGTTTTGGCACCTTTCAAACGAGCGGTGTGTGCGGGGTAGCGCACGCGTCCCGCACCCATCGCTCGCTTGGATGACGGAAAACGACTCGGGCCGAGTCCATCAGCGTTTCCCTAAGTTCCGAGTTCGCAGCGTCGCGTTTCCCGGCGAGCTTTCGTCAATGCTTTACAAAAAAGACAAAAGTTATCTTGCCAGCCCACACCCGCGAGGTTTAGCAAGCGGGACTTCTCAGCGGTAGGTATCTCAAAAACAAATCCCAACTCCACATCACTCCCATGAAAAACCTCCACCTTTCCTTCGACGTAGGCCACAGCTCGCTCGGCTGGGCCGTGCTCCAGCACAGCGGCAATACCACGCCTACCCTCCTCGGCTGCGGCGCAGTCATCTTTCAGGCCGACGATTGCCTCGCCTCCCAGCGCCGGGGCTTCCGCCGCCAGCGCCGCCACATCCGAGCCACGCGGATGCGGATCGAGCGTATGAAGCGCCTCTTCGCCCACCTCGGCGTGCTCACCCGCGAGCAGCTCGATACCCCCGGCTGCGCATGGCCGTGGCTCCTCGTCGCCCGCGTGTTGCGCGGTGGCCCAGCGCTCACATGGCCCGAGCTATGGGATGTCCTCCGCTGGTATGCCCACAATCGCGGGTATGATGGGAACAAGGGCTGGAGTCGGCAGGATGCCGTAGCGGCAAACGCCGAGGATACGGAGAAAGAACAGCGCGCCCACGAACTCCTCAATGCCTTTGCAAAGAAGCACGGGCGCGCGGGCACGATGGCGGAAGTCTTTTGCGATGTGCTGCGTGTGGACCCGCTCAAGGCGGTGAAGTCCTCCATGGAGCGCGTGCGCAATCTCGGCGCGGCCTTCCCCCGTGAAGGCGTGGAGGCGGAGGTGGAGCGCATCCTGCGCGCCCACCCTGCGTGCAACGAGGCGATCATCACCGCACTTATGCGCGATCATACGGCTATCGCGGGGCCGGACTTCCATTTGCCGAAACGCTACGGCCAGCGCGTGAATGGCAAGCGCACACCGGGCGGGCTCCTCTTTGGCCAGCTCGTGCCACGTTTCGATAACCGCATCATCGCCACATGCCCCATCACCTTCCAGCGCGAGCGTGAGCGGGTGCTGGCGGAGACGGGCGACCCTGTGCGGGCAAAGCACGAGGCGGAGAAGCTCGCCAAAGTTCCCGGCATCGCGTGCCCCGAGTTCTACCGCTTCCGCTGGGCTATGCAGATTGCGAACGTGCAAGTGGCCACGGCCAATACGCGCGAGCCGCGTCGTCTCAGCATCGAAGAGCGGGGGAAAGTGAACGACGCCATGCAGGCGGCGGGCTCGCTCACTCCCACGGAATTTAAGAAAATCGTCCGCGCCCTCACGGACAAAGCGCTAGACAACTTGGACCGTCTCCTCGCTCTGCCGGATGCCGATAAGTCCCTCATTCTCGACCCCGCGCGGAAGCTCGCCAGTGGCGGCGTGCTTGGGGTGTTGTGGCCTGCGCTGGATGAAAAGACGCGCGCCCACACGCTCACGAATCTCCGCCGAGGCAAGAGCGTGACCGCCCGCGCATTATTGGATAAAGTGCCCGCCGCGCAAGATGCCTTCGATCATTGGTGGGATGGCGAGGCGATGAAGAAGCCGCGTAAGCCTCGCAAGGCGGATGCTCCCGAGCCTCTTCCACGCACGCGCGAGCAGGCGCTCAATGAGCCGCACAGCCTCGGGCCGATGAATGGCCGCGCGGCTTACACCCGCGAAGTGATGAAGGAAGTCGTCGCCGATGTTTTAGAAAAAGGCATCCACCCGATGGATGAGGGCGGCGTGCTCTTCCGCAGCGAGCCGATCCGCCACGCGCAACTCCAGCGGGCGCTGGATGAGCAGACAAATAATCACCTCGTCCGCCATCGGCTAAAACTCTTGGAGCGCCTGCACGCCGATCTTTTGAAGGAATACGCGGACGGCGAAAATGCGCGCATCGCCCGCATCACCATTGAGGTGAATCGCAGTGTGAAAGAACTCTCCGGCAAGACCGCACAGGAGCAAGCCAAGGAGCAGGGACAGCAGACGGCGCACTTCCGTAGCGTGGAAAAAAAGCTCGCAGCCGCTTATGAAGGACTCGGCGTGCAAGTCGGCCCCGGCCTTATTCGCAAAGGGCGCATCGCGGAAGATCTCGCGTGGACTTGTCCTTATACGGGGAAGGTTTTCGATGCTGTGGATCTGCTGCGTCACCGAGTGGATAAGGATCACATCATCCCGCGCAGCCAGCGCGCGAGCGATAGTCTCGACTCACTTGTTGTGACCTTTTCCGAGATCAATAAATGGAAGGGCAACCGCACCGCTGTGCAGTTTGTGGAGGAGGAGCAGGGCAAGCCCGTTCCCGGATTGCCGAACTTGATGATTAAATCCCTCAGTAACTTCGTTAAAGACGTGGACGCGCTGAAGACTTACGGCGGGCATGACGATGACCAGCGGCGCAAGGAAAACCGCAAGCGTCTGCTCAAGCTCCGCGACTATGTGGAAAAGGAATTTACCCCCGGCGATCTCACGAAGACTTCGCAGCTCGTGCGGCTTGGCGCGGAGGCGTTGGCGCGGCATTATCTCGGGGAGAAGGAGGCACCCGTCATCACCTCGTTGCCCGGCAGCGTCACGGGTGCGGTGCGGAAGTCTTGGCAGCTCGCGGGCTGTCTCTCGCTGGCCAACCCGAACGTGATGAACCCCGAAGACCTCGCGCCGGATGGCTCGCCGAAGGTGCATCGCAAGACCGAGCTGCGCGGCATCACTCACCTGCATCATGCGTTGGATGCGTGTGTGCTCGGCTTTACCTCGTTGCTGCTCCCGCGCGACGGCGGGACGTGGAAGAAGGAAGTGATCTTTGCTTTGCAAAAGCGCCGCTGCAACGCCACCGAGCAGGGCATCCTTCGCGCACACTTGGGAGCAAAAATCAGTTTCACTCAAGAGGGCGAACCGCGTTTGAAAGAACTAGACGAAGAACTTTGCAAAGAACTCCGCCAGCGCCTCGCCGAGCGCCGCGTCGCCCAGCACATCCCAGCGAGCATGGCGGATATGGTGAGCGATCAGACCGTGTGGCGCGCATACGACCCCGCAGATCGGCACCCGAACGCCGTGCGTCTTGGCCGTTGGCTCGCCGAGGCAGGCATCGCCGTGCCCGAGCCGGAGGCAAAGACCACGCTCATCATCTGCCGCAAGCGCAAAGCCGAGGCCGTGGCGGGTGCGCCAGAAGCGGCGGCGGGCGGCAAAGTCTTCCACGAAACAAAGACATGGCGCTGGGTGTATGACATCAAAGCCAAAGACGCCCTCCTGGGCTTTGCCCCCACGGGCGACCCCGCGGATTGGAAGCTCAAACCTTACAAAGCCGTAAAAGTCCTCGGCGATAACTTCGGCCTCGCGCTCGACCCCGAGCCCACGCTCATCCGCCCCCTGCACGTTTGGCGGCAGCTTGTGGGGTTACGGAAAAAGAATGGTGGCAAGTGGCCGAGGGTCATCCGTATTGGCTCGCTAATTCGAGTGCAGAACAAGTCCACAAAGGCGGATTACCGGGGCACTTGGATGTTGCGGGGCATCCAGCTCAACCAAAAGTCGGGACTGCTTGTAGATTTGAGTCCGGCAGACCAAATTATTTATCGGGGTAAAGAAGGGAGTTTTCAGCAAGTTTCCGTAGCCACGCTTCGTAAATGTGGGCTCGAAATTCTCCGCGCTTCGCTCACAGGCGTCATGAGTGAACCCATCGGCCAACCGAAATTCAATTTTAAAGAGAAAAAGGTGAGCTAAACGGGAATTTATGAAAGGAAACAGGACGATGGAACTTGATTGCAGACAGATGGAAGTTGATTCGAGGGGGGTGTTTCTTGAATGGAGCGCGCTCTTTCTTGATTGGAGGAGGGTGTTTGTTGATTGGAGGGGGATGAAAGTCGTTTCGATGGGGA
>JAYVQK010000194.1:0-21889 GCA_043757005.1 Verrucomicrobiaceae bacterium | reverse complement strand
GGAGCTTCTTTTTTTGTCCGCCGAGAAAAACTTTTGCGATGCCAAATTGGGACTGGATGACGGTGTCAAATTCACTGCCGTTGGGATATTTCTCCGTGTAAGCGGAGTAGGCTTTAAACGCATCATCCGCCGCGCCCTGGCGCTCTAAAATCTGCCCGATTTTGAATTGCGCCTTTGCCGCCGCGCTCGTGAAGCCGCTCATTTTCACCAGTCCGCGATAGGCTTTCAGTGCAGCGGAGAGATCGCCCTTTGCCTCCAGCTCTCCGGCACTTTTCAGCGTCGCGGTGGCCGCGCTTTCCTTCACGGTGGAGGGGGCGGCATTGACGGTTTTTTTCTCGCCGCCAAAAGGCTTCCAACCGAATAAGTCCAGCGCCTCCGCTGGCCGGGTGAAGGCTAGAAGAGTGACGATGGGCAGGGCCAAAAAGAGCACGGACTTTCGCATAGAGCGCGGAGGGTAGAGGCGGGGCGAGGGGAGTCAAGTTGACGTTGAAAAACGACGCTACCCGCCAGTCCCATCGCCCATGTTTAGCTTCACGTAGTCGGTGGTGAAGTCGGTGGTATAGACGATGTATTCCGCGCGGCCCATGTTCAGGTCGGTGGTGATCTTGAAGCGCTTTTGCTTTACGACTTCGCGGAGTTTTTCGGGGGGCGTTTTGCTTTGCATCCCGCCTTTCACGGCGAGCGCGCCGTCGTAGAAAATATCCACAAGTTCCTCGCGCATCTTTGCCCCGCTGTAGCCGAGGGCGTCCATGATTCGACCCCAGTTTGGGTCTTCGCCATACCACGCGCATTTCACGAGCGTGCTGTTCGCGATGGCCTCGGCGGCGCGGCGGGCGTCGCCGAGCGTGGCGGCTCCGGTCACTTCCACTTCCACGAATTTACTCACGCCTTCGCCGTCCTTTACGATGAGCCACGCGAGCTGCGTCATCACATGATCGAGCGCGGCTTGGAATGCTTTGAAATCCTTCGTCCCGTATTGCAGCGGCTTGTTGCCCGCGCAGCCATTGGCCAGCACGAGGACGGTGTCGTTTGTGCTCATGTCGCCGTCTATGGTGATGCGATTAAACGACTGCTCCACCGAGACGCTCACGGCTTTTTGCAGCGTCGCTTTATCAATGACTCCGTCTGTCGTGATGAAACTCAGCATCGTCGCCATGTTTGGATCAATCATCCCCGCGCCCTTTGCGATGCCGCCGACGCGCACGGCTTTGCCGCCCACGGTCAGCTCCACGGCGACTTCTTTTGGGAAAGTATCGCTCGTCATAATAGCGCGCGCGGCGGCGATGCTGCCGTTGCGCCCGAGGCAATTCTCCATGCCCGCGATGGTCGCTTCCATTTTCTCGATGGGCAGCGGCACTCCGATGCGGCCTGTGGAGCAGACGAGCACTTGGCTGTCGCGCAGGCCGAGTGCCTTGGCCGTGGCGGCGCACATTTGCTTTGCGTGCTGGAGGCCCGCGAGGCCGGTGCAGGCGTTTGCATTGCCACAGTTCGCGATGATCGCGCGGACATCCGCCGAGCGCAGATGCGTGCGCGAGATCCGCACTGGTGCGGCTTTCACCTTATTCGTGGTGAAGGTCGCAGCGGCCACCGTCGCGTGTTGTGAAAAGATGAGCGCCATGTCGGGCGCGTCTTTATTCGTGGACTTGATGCCGCAGTAAGCACTGCCAGCGACGAAGCCGTGAGGCGCGGTGATGCCACCGGGAATGTCTTTGTAACTCATGGCGCGTGGATAAAACACGGCGGCGATGGCGGCAATGGATTTGTGCTGCAATGCAAGGTTGAGGGTTGATTGAGCCGCGTTTGCGATTCATCAACCATCAACACTTCCAACTACCATGAATAAACCGCGACTCACGCTGCTTGCCGCCTTTTTGGGGTGGATGTTTGATGGGATGGAGATGGGCATTTTCCCCATGGTCGCGGGCCCCGCGCTGCGGGAGATGGCGGCGCGCGCGGGGGCGGCGGATGTGGCGGGGTATGTGCAGTGGGGGATGGGGTTGGTGACGGCGCTTTTCCTCCTCGGGGCAGCCGCCGGGGGGCTGATCTTTGGGTGGCTGGGGGATCGCATCGGGCGGGTGAAGGCGATGACTTGGAGCATCCTGTTTTACTCCGGGTTCACGGGGCTGTGCTATTTCGCGCAATCGCCGTGGGAGCTAGGGCTGATGCGGTTTGTGGCGGCACTCGGGATGGGCGGGGAGTGGGCGCTAGGGGTGGCGCTGGTGATGGAGTCGTGGCCGGAAAAGAGGCGACCGATGTTGGCGGCGGCGATTGGGGCGGCGGCGAATTTCGGCTACGCAATCGTGGCGATCATCGGCATTTTCTGCCCGATCCGGGATAATTCCTGGCGCTGGGTGATGCTCGTGGGCGCGGCTCCGGCGGTGCTGACTTTTCTCATCCGCCTCTTCGTCCCGGAGTCGGAGAAATGGGCGGCGAGTGTGCGCGGGGTCACGGTCTCGCCGCTGCGCGAAATTTTTGCGCCCGCGCTATGGCGGCGCACGTTGTTGGCGATTGCCTTTGCGAGTGTGGCGCTGGTGGTGACTTGGGGGATCGTGCAGTGGGTGCCGCTGTGGGCGGATGAAATGGTGGGCAGCAAGGACCCCGTGCGCAAAGCGACCATCCAGCTCTGCTCGGCGCTCGGGGCCACGGTGGGCTCGCTGCTCGCGCCGCTGGTGGGCGCGTGGCTGGGGCGGCGGGTGACGTATTTCCTGCTCTGCGCCTGCGCACTCGCGGCGTGCGAATGGCTCTTCCTCGGCATCCACAGTTTCGGCCCGCTCTTCCTCGCGGTGGCGGCGCTGGTGGGCTGCACGACGGCGTCTTTTTACGGCTGGCTGCCGCTGTATTTGCCGGAGCTGTTTCCTACGCGCGTGCGGGCCACGGGGCAAGGGCTGGCCTTTAATGCGGGGCGCATCCTCGCAGCCGTAGGGGCTTGGAATATGCCGGAGCTGATGAAGTTCTTTGGCAAGAGCTACCCGAAGGCCGGGGCCACGATTGCGCTGATCTACGTGCTGGGCATGGCACTCATCTGGCTTGCTCCCGAGACCAAGGGGCGGCCTTTGCCGGACTAATACAAACCATGACTCTCACCGACGATATCTCGCCCGATCCACTGCCGCCGCCATCCCGCCGCGACGAGGCGCAGCGGCGTGTCATGCAGATCCTGGAGGCGACGACGGATGTGGTGGCGATGATAGATCGCGAGGGGTGGCTCTTTTACCTGAATGCAACGGGCAGGCGGCTCTTCGGGTGGGAAGAGGAGGACACGATCCGGCACCGCAGCATAGAGGACATCCACCCGAGCTGGGCGTATGAAGTCGTGCAAAATGAGGCATTTCCCACTGCACATCGAGACGGCTCGTGGAGCGGCGAGACGGCGCTCACCGTGGGCGAGGCGCACGAGATCCCCGTTCTGCAAGTCGTGCTCGCGCATACGGACGAGGCCGGAGAGTTGGAATTTTACTCCACCATCTGCCGCGACATCAGCGACCGGAAACAAAAAGAGCTAGAGCAAATCGAATGGGCAAATCGCTACGACGCCGCCATCCGCGCCAGCGGGCAAGTGCTCTTCGATTGGGATTCGCAGACCGGCGACATCACCTACGGCGGCGATGTCGCGAAGCTGCTCGGCTACAGCGAGCACGAGATGCAGGGCGGTTTGCAGAGGATGCGCGAGCTGATCTACGAGGACGACCTCGTGGCGTTCGATGCGCAGATCGCCCGCGTCACACAGACGCGCGAGCCCTTTCAGCACGAGTTCCGCGTGCGCGGAAAAAGTAGCGCCGTCCTCCTCCTCGAAGCCCAAGGCTACTTCTTCCTCGACCGCGCCGGGCAATATGGCCGCATGGTCGGCTTCCTCAAAGACGTGACCGCCATGCGCGGCGCAGAGCACGCCATACAACTCGCCCACGAGCGCCTAGAGCAGCGCGTCGCCGAGCGCACCGCCGCCTTGGAAAAAGCCTACGCCGAGCTAGAGCGCCGCGCCCGCCAGCAAGAGGCCATCGCCCACCTCGGCCAGCGCGCCCTCGCCAGCCACGACATCGGCGCGCTCATGCAAAAAGCCGCCGAAGCCGTCTGCAAGCACCTCACCGTGGACTTTGGAGCCGTGCTGGAGCTGGATGAAAAGACCCGGCACTTCACCATTCGCGGCAACAGCGGCTGGCCCGAGGGACTCACGGAGACTCCCGTCCTCAGCGGGTGCGAATCTCAGAGCGGCTACGCCATCGAGACAGGCGGCACCGTGATCTCCCCCGACTTCACCCGCGAAGTGCGCTTCTCCATTTCACAAAAAGTCCGCGCCTCCCGTGCCCGCAGCGGCGTCTCCGTCTGCATCCAAGCAGGCGACCGCCCCCTCGGCGTGCTCAACGCCTTCTCCCTCACCGCCCGCGCCTACACCGCCGACGAAATCAGCTTCATGCAAGCCATCGCCAACGTCCTCACCGCCGCACTAGAGCGCCACCGCGCAGAGGCACACATCCTCCTCGCCCAAGCCGAAGCCGAAGCCGCCAACCGCACCAAAAGCGAATTCCTCTCCCGCATGAGCCACGAACTCCGCACCCCCCTGAACTCCATCCTCGGCTTCACCCAACTCATGGAAATGGAAGAAAACAACCCCCGCCAGACCGAAAACATCGAACACGTCTCCCGCGCCGGCCAAAACCTCCTCGCCCTCATCAACGAAGTCCTCGACATCGCCCGCCTCGACTCCGGGCGCGTATCATTCACCCTCGACACCCTCGACCTCGCCGAATTCCTCCCCTCCCTCGTCACCCTCAGCCAACCCCTCGCCCAGCGATACAAAACCACCCTCCTCCCCGTCGCCCCCGCCGCCCGCCTCGCCGCCATCCGCACCGACCGCGAACGCCTCCGCCAAATCCTCCTCAACCTCCTCTCCAACGCCATGAAATACAACCGCCCCGGCGGCACCGTAGAAGTCACCATCACCCAACCCACCCCCGACTACTGGCGCATCAACGTCACCGACACCGGCATCGGCCTCAGCCCCGAACAACTCGCCCGCCTCTTCGTCCCCTTCGAGCGCCTCGGCGTCCGCGAAGGCGGCACCGAAGGCGGCACCGGCCTCGGCCTCGCCCTCTGCCAACGCCTCATGCGAGCCCTCAGCGGCCACATCGGCGTCCACAGCATCCTCGGCCAGGGCAGCACCTTTTGGGTCGAGTTCCCCGAGGGAGAAATGGAGCCACCCACCGTAAATCTCCCGCCCCCTCCCGAGGTGAAAAAACCCACCCCCCGCGAACACACACTCCTCTACATCGAAGACGACCTCGCCAACACCCAACTCCTCCAACGCATCCTCGAAGTCCGCAAAGGCACCCGCCTCCTCACCGCCGAACAAGGCCACACCGGCCACACCCTCGCCCGCGAACAAAGCCCCCACCTCATCCTCCTCGACCTCCACCTCCCCGACATCTCCGGCGAACAACTCCTCCGCCTCCTCAAAACCGACCCCCTCACCGCACACATCCCCATCATCATCGTCACCGGAGAAATCTCCCAAGACCTCCCCGAAAAAATCCGCCAACTCGGAGCCACAGACATCCTCCTAAAACCCTACCGAGTCCAAGACCTCTTCACCCTCCTCGACCGCGTCCTTCCAGCGTAAAAGCGCCGCCCTCAGATCATTTCTTCCTCGCGGACTTTGCGTGCCTCGTAATCCTCGCTACAAAACTCCACAAAATGCACACCACACACGAGCTCACCGTAGAGCACAGCCACGCGCCGTATCGGCTCGATCATTACCTCGCCGAACACATCGCCACACTCTCGCGCTCGCGGTTGCAGTCGTTAGTAAAGGACGGGCACATCACGCTCAATGGCGCGGCGGCAAAACAGAACATCAAGCTCCGCACGGGCGACAAGATCGTGGTGATCGAGCCCGCCGCCGTGGCCTCCGAGACGCTCGCGGAGGACATCCCGCTCGATATTTTATATGAAGACGACGACCTCATCGTAGTGAACAAACCGCCCGGCCTCGTCGTCCACCCCGCCGTCGGCCACCTCACGGGCACCCTCGTCAACGCCCTGCTCCACCACTGCAAATCCCTCAGCGGCATCGGCGGCGTCGAGCGCCCCGGCATCGTGCATCGGCTCGATAAGGAAACCAGCGGCTGCCTCGTCGCCGCGAAGAACGACCACTCGCACCACCATCTCGCCGAGCAATTCGCCGGGCGCGAGATCACCAAAATCTACCTCGCCCTCGTCGCCGGACGCCTCACAAAAAGGACAGGCAGCATCAAAGAACCCATCGGACGCCACCGCGTGAACCGCCAAAAAATGGCCATCAACGACGAAGGCCGCCCCGCGCATACCGACTGGCGAGTGATCCGCGAAATCAGCGGCACCACGCTCGTAGAATGCACGCTCCACACGGGCCGCACGCACCAAATCCGCGTCCACCTCAAACACCTCGGCTTCCCCATCCTCGGCGACGAAGTCTATGGCAAACGCGGCCCCTACGAGCGCCACCTGCTGCACGCCTGGAAGCTCGGCTTTGCCCACCCCCGCGACGGACGCCGCCTCGACTTCACCGCGGGACTGCCCGAGGACTTTAAAAAAGCAGGAGTCGAGAGCGTTTAACAGCGGTCGCCGCGAGCCATTTCGTGGCGCAGAGCGGCAGGGTGCCGCCCCTCTTTAGGGGAAATTGTTGACGCCCCTATGGCCAGCCAGCTACCCAATCGCGCGTCCAAAATGCGTTTCATTTTTACAGAGATCGGGGTGAGCGGGAGATATTACGATCCTCGTAAAGCGGTCTAGCCGCGCGCGCGCACCATGCTTTTTAATACACTGCAATTTGGCGTCTTCTTTGCGCTAGTCCTCACGCTTTACACCCTCCTCTCCCACCGTCGGCAAAACGTCATGCTGCTCGCGGCGAGTTACTTTTTTTACGCCTGCTGGGATTGGCGTTTCATTTCCCTCATCCTCATTTCTACCGCCGTAGATTTCTACGTCGGCGCATCCCTCCACCGCTGTGGGGATGCACGACGGCGGAAATTCATCCTCGGCTGGAGCATCGTTTTCAACCTCGGGTTCCTCGGCTTCTTTAAGTATTTCAATTTCTTTGCTGCCAGCCTCCAAGCCCTTCTCCACACCGTCGGCGTGGATGCCCATACGGCCACCTTGAGCATCGTCCTCCCCGTCGGCATCTCGTTCTACACCTTTCAATCCATGAGCTACACCATGGACATTTATCGCCGGGAAATAGAGCCCACACGGAGCTTCCGCGACTTCGCACTCAGCGTCGCCTTTTTCCCCCACATGGTCGCCGGGCCCATCCAGCGCGCCCGCTCGCTGATAGACCAAGTCGAGCAGCCCCGCACCATCACGCGCGAAAACGTCGCCGAAGGCTGCCACCTCATCCTCTGGGGGCTCTTCAAAAAAATGGTCATCGCCGATAACCTCTCGCTCGCCGTGGATCACGTCTTTGCGAGCAGCAGCAGCTACGGGGCGACGGAAGTCTTCATGGGCACGCTCAGTTTCGCCCTGCAAATCTACTGCGATTTCTCCGGCTACACCGACATCGCGCGCGGCGCAGCGCGGCTGATGGGCTTTAATCTGATGCTCAATTTCAACCTCCCCTACTTCGCCACAAATCCCCAAGACTTCTGGCGGCGCTGGCACATCAGCCTCTCCACCTGGCTCCGCGACTACCTCTACTTTTCCCTCGGCGGGAATCGCCTCGGCGAGCTGCGCACGTATGGGAACCTCCTCCTCACCATGATCCTCGGCGGCCTCTGGCACGGAGCCTCGTGGACGTTTGTGATCTGGGGATTCTACCACGGCAGCCTCCTCTGCATCCACCGCCTCGCCACACGCCACCTACCCATACCGCAGCCCGCCCGCCCGCTCTGGCAGGCGCTCTGGAAGTGGGCCTGCATCGGCACCATGTTCCTCTTTACCCTCTACGGCTGGCTCATTTTCCGAGCGGGCGACATCCACCAACTCTGGGCGATGACGCAAGCCTTCCTCCACGTCCGCCCCACCCCCGAGCTACAGCGCGGCGTGGGGAAATTACTCTTCTACTGCTGGCCACTGCTGCTCGTGCAAATCTGCCAATATCGCACCGGTGACCTCCTCATCGTGCGACGCGCACCCATCGTCGTGCAGGCACTTTTCTACCTCATCTGCTTTTACTACATCATCATCTTCGGAGTCTTCGATGCCCAATCCTTCCTCTACTTTCAGTTTTAAAAGCGACAACCCACTCGCTGGCCTACTGCTCTTTGCAGCGTCCGTTTTCGTCATCGAAATCGCGCTCTCCTTCTTCCCGCGCAATGCACTCCTCACCGTCCTCGATCAATTCCACGCGCCAGAAAAATCGCCCGACTGGCAGATCATGGGAGACTCCGTCGCCGCAGGTGGCATCCGGCATCAAAAACTCGCCGCCATGCTTTCCCCACAAACCACCGTGGTGAACGCTGCACTCTCCGCCTCCGGCCCGGAATTCCCCTATTTTATCCTAAAACGCGAGCTCGCCGCTGGCGTCGCCCCCCGAGCAATCCTCTACGCCCCCTCCCCTCACACCTTCGGCACCAAGCGCGTCGCACTGCTCATCGGAGGCTTCGCGACTTGGCCCGAAATCGGCGAGATCGCCGCCAGCGGCATCGAGCCCTTTGAAGTCCTCTACGGCATCGCCTGCAAGCTCTCCTACACCCTCCGCCAACGAGGAGAAATCGCCGATCTCATCAAAGGGCACCGCCCCGCCGCCCCCCTCGCAGAAGCCGAAGACGCCCCAGCAAAGGAGGATTTTGAACGGACACTCACCCGCGAAAGCGTGGACTCCATCCCACGCACGGGCTTCACAACCACCGCGTTTAATCTCCACTTTCTCCACAAATTTCTGCGCGAAGCAGCGGCCCACAAAATCCCCGTCTATTGGGTCTCCATGCCCACGCTCACCATCGTCAACGAAGTGCGCACACCGTTTCATTTCGAAGCCGATTACCAGCGATTCCTCACGGCAAATCAAGAGCACTACGGCGTCACCCTCCTCCTCCCCCACAGCACCGCACTCCCGCCCAAAAACTTCAAAGACAACCTCCACCTCACCCCAGCCACCACCGAACGATTCACCGAAACGCTCGGCCAGCAAATCCAACAAATCCGCCCCAAAGATCTTCGCTAGAAATGCGGCACAGGCGCCCCCGCCTGTGAGAATGGGACGCCGACTCGTTTGCCCCGCTCGATGAAACAGGCATGAAAACCCTCATCCTCCTGTGAACCTACTACTCGATACCTGCGCCCTCATCTGGCTCGCGAGTGAGCCGTGCCGCCTGACTCCCGCCGCCGCCGCCGCAATCAACGCACCATCACAAAGACCCATTCGACCGCGTCATCCTCGCCCAAGCGCAAGCCGCAAACCTCGCGCTCGTCTCGTCCGACGGGTGTCCGTCTTCCGATGCGCAATCACGCTTGCCGAAACTCTGCATTGCTGCATCTTCCACAAATGCAAGCCACCATCTCAGTTTCAGGGCGCGGCCTCATCGCGCTACCACTGGAAATGCGGAAAGCAGCGGGAATCCGCCCGCAAGACAGCATCATCGCCGAGACCACGCCGGAGGGCATCCTCCTGCGCCCCGCCGTGACGCTGCCTGTGGAAATTTACACCCAAGCGCGGGTGGCGGAGTTTGATGCAGCGGAAGCGGAACTGGAAGCAGAGCTGGCCGGGAGAGGTGCGAAGTAGCAGGCCATGCGGGTGTTTCTGGATGCAAACATCCTCTTTTCCGCCGCCAAAAGCAGCGGTGCCGTGCGCGCCTTTCTCACGGGGCTAAAAAATGGCGGGCACACGCTGATAGCGGATGGCTATGTGGTGGGCGAAGCCCGGCGAAATCTGGAAACGAAATTCCCGGCAGCGATGGAAGACTTTGAAAAACTAATGGAGGACGTGGAAACCACCGCAAAAACCAGCGCCCCACTGAGAGCCGACATCGCGCCGAACTTGCCAGAAAAAGATCGCCCCGTCCTAGCCGCCGCAATCCAGCACCAGTGCCACATCCTGCTGACAGGCGACAAAACGCATTTCGGCCCGCTCTACGGTCAAACTATCGAAGGCGTCGAGCTTCACTCCCCCGCCAGCTTTGCGAGCAAACTCGGAACTCCATGAGGCTGAAATTCAAACAGTAGGTGCCTCTTATGCACACCGAGCGATCCCGACAATAACGGGACCACCTACCGCCCCAGCCTCACCGCCGCATCGGGCAACGCACCTACGCCAGCGCCGCTCTTTTCCAAGAGCACCCCGCCAAACTTCACCCGTTCGCCATCCAGCAGCAGCGCCCCGCTAAACTCCCCCATCTTCGGCTTCAGCTTCATGGAGAAGCCCTCTAGCAACGGATTGCCAAACGTGAGCCGATTATCCGTGCCGAGCGTGAGGGCTTGCGTGTGCGCCCCGAGCGTCAGCGTCGCTGCGCCGTTCGTGGCATTGAGCGAGGAAAGCGCACGTTCCCCACGAGCGGGCGGCGTGTATCGCTGCGCGAAAAGGCGCGGCTCCGAAGTGAATGGCACGAACGGATACTTCGCGCTCGACTCACGCCCGCTGAACCAAAGCGCCGTCCCATCGAGGTCGCTGTCTGCCTTATTCGCGAAAACCAGCGGCGCACTAAACGAACTCACACCCTTGTCCAAAACCACATAGACAGGCACGCGCCCGTCGGTCGTGATTTCCGACCCTGCGATGAGTTTTGTTCCGTTTGCCAGCGTCCCCTTAAGTTTTACTCCGCCTGTGCGCGATACTTGCACTGTTCCTACGCCGTAGCCGAGGGGCACACCCGCCTCCCCTCCGGGTTCGATTGCAAACGTATAGAGGCCCTCCGGCGCGAGGTTCGAGCGGGTGTAGTTCACTCCCCTCCAAGCATCCACCACCATCGCCGTCGCCCCTTCAGTTAGCTCGCCAGTCAAGCTGTCCGTCCCGTTTGCGATGTCCAGACTCAGCGCCACCCCGAGCGGCGAAAGCCCTCTGCGAGCCAGCGAGCCACTAAACGCCCCCTCGTCGTCAAAAGCCCCTTTCAGCGAATACTTCTTCTTCCCAAGCCCAATTTTCGCCGTGAAAGCCCCGCTCCCATTCACATTCACACTCGCGATACCCGTCAGCAAAAAAGCCGATGGCTGCGAGGTCACTGGGCCAGTGTAGCTACCGGCCAGCGTCGCAAACACGTTCACCACGGAGTTCGCAGTAGGCTTAGAATCCACAAACGTATTCGCATTCCGCGCCCGCACCACATAGCTCACTTTCGCTTTCGTCGGGGCCGTCGCATCGAGGAAGCCAGTTGTCTCGCTGCGCCCCACCCACGCCAGCGTTCCGCCATTCGTTTTGCGGAAAATATCGTAGTAATCCGTATTCGCCACGACATCCCAGCTCAGCTCTGCCCCGTAGGCGGTAAAGACAGGCTTCAACACCCTCGGCCCGCCAGTAATCACCCGCCCGTCGAATCCCGTGGAGAAATACAACCGTGCTGGCTCAGTCCCCAGCCGCGTGCCATTTGGATGCAGGGCAAAAACCTCCACCACATAGCTCCGATTATACTCCAGCCCCGAGTAAGCCACTTGCGCTACCATGCCCGCAGCAGGCCGCACGGATTCAGTCGCCACGATAGCCCCATCACCCCGGCGCAAAAGCACTTGGTAATCCTCAAATACACTCGCCTCCCCAGCGGGCAGCGCCGGATTCCACCGCACCGTATTACTATTCTCGGCAGCGAGAGCGTAGGGTGCATTCACAAATACAATTCCCTGCGGCAGCAGCGGCGACACCGTCACACTCGCAGCAGTCCCCTGCGGTGAAACCGTCTGCCCTAGCACCGTCGCCAGCGTATAGCTAAATGAATCCCCAAACACCACCCCTTCATCCCGATAGCTGCTCCCAGTCACCCGCGCCAATTCCTCCACTTGGTTCGTCCGCATATTCTGGCGAAACACCGCGAGCGCATCCGCCCCCGGCACAGCCGACCAAAAAATATCCACCCAAGGCGAAGCCGTCGCACGACCACCAGTCGTCACAACAGGAGTCGGCCCAGCGCCCACTATTAGCAGCGAGGCAGTTTTTACGACCGATACAAACTCCAATCCCTGCCACCGTGCCGCTACCTTCCATTCTAGCGAAGTATTGCTGCCTACATTCACTTCTAGAGATTTCTCCGTGGTCCCGCCCAACACCACATAGCTGCCAGCTCCATTCCAGCGAGCCAAGACTGTATAAGTCACATCCGCAGATGCCGCCTGATTGCTCGCCCAATTCAACCGAAGCAAAGGCGAGGCCGATGCCACATAGACACCTCCCGCTGGGGAGAAATTGGCATTATCGAAGGCAAACCGATTCCCCGTGATTACAATCGGCTGCGGCAAATCGCGTGTTACCCCACCGCTTTCCAAGCGCACTTCCTGCGTTCCAGAAAGAAGCGTGGTATCGAGCAAATACGATGCACCCGTTACGGTTCCGGCAGATGTCCACGCCGTAGTTCCCTGTGTCCGAATGAGAATGTTATAAACGCGAAAAGCATCCACAGGCGTTGCGACCCATTGCAGTTGCGCCGCCGTCGCCACAGGCACGCTGTAGTTCGTTGCGGTAAAGCTGGATAGCGTGAACGCACTGGAACGCGTCAATACTTTCTCACTCACTCCACGATTGCCACTTTGATCGTAGGCTTCCACCCTCACAATCAAGCTCGGCAGTGCATCCGAAAAAGTGTAGTTCAGAGTCGTGGGCAACGTGCCGCTTGTGAAACTCCCAATCTGAGTCGTGACGCCACCCGCAATCTTCAATACCTTCACCGACGAAAGTTGATTCAGATTGTCGCTCATCGTCCAATCAAGCGACTTTGATTGCCCCGTAGTGAAACTGGCATCCGCTGTTGTGATTTGAACGAGCGGAGCGGTGATGTCGCCGCTCATGTTCCCCACGACAAGCCGCTCCCGAGAAGCCATCGCCACCCACTTTCCAGCGGACACGGACGTATTTCTGCCGCTTCCATAAAAACTAACGTCAGCATAGTGAACGCGCTCTTCAGCTCCAGTTGCGATATTTCTGCGAATCACAACTCTATGACCATCCTCACCAACAGGGCCGCTTGAGACCCCGAGTCCTATGGCAAAGACCACATCAGAAAAGGCCGTCACACCCAAATCCTGAATTTTGGCGTTCCACCTCGTCGCCAATCCAGTCGGCGAGTAAAGGTCCACAATTCCAAAGCCGGAGTCATATCCAGCTCGTGCCCCAGCGATAGCGGAGTTTGATGACGCAAACCAAACAGGGCCAATGTAAGGCCAAGGGGTCACTTGAGCGGCAACCGCTTTAGTTGCAGTCAGAGAGTATAGACCATCATCGGTGCTGAGAAACGCGCCATAGTTTAGATGGCGTCCATAGTAGGCAGGCTGCTCGACGAACGGCAGCGCGGAGGGTAATACTCTTTGAATACGGCTTCTCCAGGTAGTGTTTCCGCCGCCCCCAGCATCGTTGCGTGTCGAGGACGCTAGGTAAAGCTCGCTTCCTGCACGCACAAACTCAGGTGTCGTAGAATCAGAAGCTTGAGCAGCCATCGTGAGCACAGACTGAGGCGTTCCCATCGTTGCGCCAGCCATCGCAGCCATCGAGACGGCAGTGCCGTTCCGAAGTAGCAGATACGCGGTGCTACCCATAACCTTCAAATCGTCGTATTCGTAACCTGCGGGCAGCAGGGTTTGAATCACGCTTCCATCAGTTCTGTCGTAGCGTGCGTAGTAGTTATTTGTAAGTGTGTGAGAAACCGCTAAAGTATTTCCATTTTGGGTTTCGTTTATATAATACGTGTAGTTGTGCTTATAGAGTCCGTGAATTATACTATCGCCCTGCCAGTCAATAGTAGTCGGGACGACTTCGCTTGAATGGAAAAGAGAACCCGATGGCCACGCGGGATCCTGCGGTGCGAGAACTGTAATGAACTGATGGAATGGCGCAGGAATATCTGGTGCCCCAACAATAAATGTTCCATCAGTCAAATCTTCAACGCTGGGACTGGCTAAACCATCAATCTGTCCCTGCACGCGAATTTTGAGGTAACCAGTAGATGTCGAATATCCAAGATTGCGTGGAATCGCTACAGAAATGACCGGAGGAGCGGATATTCCGTCAGCGCCAGCCCAAATTGGATCAAATGGAATCGGACCAGCGTCGTTTACTAACGTAGTAACGCCATTATTCCATAGAACGTCGAGGACTCTGGTTGCGGACGATGCAGCATACCAGTAAGTTACGTTGACGTTAGTGATCCGCATCCCAGGTGCTTTTATCACAGAAAGCGGGAATCTGATTTGATCGCCAACTCGATAGGCCGAAAACTCTGTTGCTCCAGCAATGACCGTCAGCGTTCCATCGTAAATCGTCAGCGGTTCTGAAACAACAACCGTGGTAGCTGCCACGTCATCGTAAGCCGTCATCTTGACCTGTAACGTGGAAGTCGGGTTGAAGTTAGCCGGGAATGTCCAATCAATAGAGTTTTGCGTGAACGGCACCGTCGTCCCAGCGTGGCTCATTGTTTGGAAATTTGCGTAGGTAGTAGTGTTACCCGTGTAGTCATCAAGCAATATCCAAGGAGCGATCGCATTGATCCGGTATTCAAACGAGACACGCGCTGTGCGAATGTCGTCGTTAATGCTCGTATTAAATCGGAATTTTCCACCTAAAGGCGCGGCTGGCTTCGATGATTGGCTTCCCGTTCCGCTCACACCCCGAACCTCCCAAATCACCACAGGCCCACCCTGGTTGGCATAGTTAATTTGGAAGTCCACCGACGCTTGCGGTGTTGCGAGTGCGTAGGGGGAGGACTTAAACCGCAGCGCGCTTGCTCCTGTCGTCAGGATGTTGTCGTAAGTAATGCCATTCTGAGAAGTAAAGGGGCTCGTAGTGAAGTAGGCGATCACATCGGTCGTCGTGCCTTGCCCCGGATCGAGCGCAGGCACATAGCCCGGCGCGTTGAAGGCAAAAGGATTATCTACCCCATTTTTCACATACCAGACGTTGATATTATTCGGCTCTGAACGCTCATTCCCGTTGTTTGTCACCGTCACGCGGTAAGTTACCCGCTCGTATGGACGCAACGTGCCGCTGATGTAGGTCACATTGCTCAGAATGTAAGCCCCACCCACATTCTCCGTAGTGAACTCATAAATGGGCGATGTGGGCCACGTCCCGCCGTAGTAGTCCAAAAATCGCCCCTGCTCGTTCACAATCGCCCGCCAAT
Organism: Verrucomicrobiaceae bacterium; assembly: GCA_043757005.1. GTDB lineage: Bacteria > Verrucomicrobiota > Verrucomicrobiia > Chthoniobacterales > Chthoniobacteraceae > SXWH01. The sequence goes on along the minus strand of JAYVQK010000194.1, from coordinate 6,671 downwards.
AGTAATGCGTGTTTGGCTTCAATGGCGAAGTCCCCCATTCACTTGGGTCGAGACGTGTCACATTCAGATACTCCTGCTGCCCTCCATGCCCGAAATAGCGAATCACTGATGCAAATGTCGGCGACTCGGAAAGCTCAAAAGCAGTATAAGTCGGATCACCATCCGCATCAATGACACTGACCTCCAGCGCGGGAGTTTTGGAAACACCAGTCGCACCGTTTGCCGGGAAAACCGGGGATGCTGCAATCACTGGCCGATCCTGAATGTTCACCTGAATGAAATCCACATTGCTCCAAGGCCCGGCACCTACATTATTCACCGCCCGGACGCGAAAATAAGCCGTCGTGTTATCAATCAAGCCAGTCGCCGTGTAGAGCACGTTTTCGTAAAGATTTTGCCCCGCCGCCGTGTTTCCCACATTCACCGGCGCACCCGCGCCCGTGAAGTCCACATTCGTCGCCTGCTGCACTTCGTAGTAATTCACATTGTCGCGGTAATACCGATCATTCACCCGCCCCCAAAATAGCTGCACCTGACTCGCCCCCACCTCATTGCCATTGATGATGAGATTCGGAGCAGTAGGCAGCTCCGCACTCTTCGCCGCAGGCGGCGGCGGCTGATAATTCACCGTCACCGCCGCCCCATCCTCCGCCGTAGCCGTCCCCCGCTGCACCCGCAACTTGAAATAAACCACATTCACTGCCCCACTCCCGGCCACCGCCACCGCCCGCGCCCCCGTCCGATTCGCCGAAGTCACCGGATCAATCACCCCCACCTGATTAAACGAACTCCCATCCGAAGAAGCCAAAATCACAGCCCGAGTAACCGCCGAATCCACCGTATAATTCGCAGTAAAATTCCCCACCCCAGAATTATAGCTAGCAGAGAGTTGATCTGTTGCTTGGACTGGCATTGCCCCGGGGGACACAGTAATGTTCACGATAATCTGCCTCGTTGATCCATCTTCGGTGGTCCGCCAGAGAATAAGTTGATCGGACACCGCGATACCAGTGCTTGGAGCTGTGTAAACGACGTGATTATTCTCAGGGGTCAGGGTTGTCAGTCCTCCTGTTTCCGTTGTCCACTGAAAGAAATGCCGCTCGTGCCACCGATTTCTAAGCGAAAGCGGGCCGAGCGTCCACCGCTCGCCCGAAGCGAGTGCCTTGGTCCTGATCAATGGGGCATCAGTTTCGACCTCCTCCGGTATCACGCCAAAAGTCGGCCTGTCGCCAAGGACTGCGGCGAGTAGGCTCAAGCGATTCCACTGCAACAGTATCAGCAAAACAAGCCAAAATTTGGTGTTAGAGTGTTCTAATTTACACGTTTTCATATAATTTATAAAGGACGCCACTAAGTTAGATGCGATGCACGAAAGTGCATGAGTTTATTGAGTGCCTCTGCTGCTAATGCACGGGAAACAGGCAAGTTGTAACCGTAGAGATTCGTTTCCGTGTATTCAACATTTGTGATGTAGGTTTTTTCGCTTGCAGGCGTTAAATCAATAATGCTATTAAGAGTTGCCTTATCTAGCCGAGAAGCAGGTAGCCAGCGGTTGAGGGTTTGCGTGGTGGAGCCCAATCTACCGCTCTTCTTTCGGGAAAACTCTTTTGTCGATTTCAATAAATCAATTAACTCCCTTTGCACTTGAGCAGAACTCCCAAAAGTATTTCCCCCCAGACGGAAGCGCGAGTTGCATATAAGAAGCATTTCTCCGAGCTTCAAATACCCATTCGGGTTGGAGAGTGCTGGGAATGCGTCTGTTGGATAAACAATGCCTGCAGCGGTAGAGGACATCTTGTGAAACTCTCCGCGAGAAATCGGCGCGTGCATCCGATGCCAAATGTTGTCGCCCGACCGAGATGAATCGAAAGTGGAATTATCAACGATGATGCCAGAGTCGAGGAGATTTCTGATGGCGACAGCGCCTTCGTGCGCCAAAGTATCACTGAAACCTTGGGACGAATCTTTAATGCGTTGAAGCACAATGACTGAAAGGTTTGCAGGATTTTCAACTAGGTGTTGCATTGGGCGAAAAACCTTGCTTGGCGATGTAAAACTTGCGAAACCAAAAGCTGTTGAGGGTTTTTGGGGATTAGTCTGCATGCGTAGCAAGTCGCTTGATAGCTCGAAATGAACATGTTCAGGGCTACCAAATTTTTTCACGGAACCAATTTGCTGATTTTTGTTTACACGCTGCCCGACCACGATTCCATCTAGCGGCCTTACATGCCCATAGATTGCCATGAATTTTATTCCTAGTGCCGTTTTATGCAAAACATACAAATAACTAAGATTTAGGCTATTGGGGGCGTAAGTTAAACTTGTAGTAAAGGCTTCATCGTGCTGAAATAATTGCAGAACTATACCTTCCGAAATGGCCTGCACACTTGCATCAAGAGCTGCGACGCAGTCAACTCCGGCGTGCCAAGGTCTTGAATCGCGATTATTACGGTATGCCTGAGACATAAAATCATAGGCTTTATTCGTTTGCAGCCCGTTACTCAAGAGGCTCCCCCATCCTGCTGGACTGAGCAGACCACCCTGCACATCGTTCTCCGGCCAATATAGGCCGGACGAATCGGAATCGTATCCTTTTGAAACGTAGGCATCTTTATCGACTGGTGGTTGCACGAACCCGGCGGCGTGTCCGATTCGTGTCCCTGCTGCGCAAACCACCCCAATGGACAGAAATTTACGGCGACTAATATTCATAAATGTTAAACATCTAAATTATTCGTGGAGAGTGCGAGCGCGCAAACACTGAATGCAAGTAATAATCAGCGCATTGGTTTCATCGGAGAATCCGTATCGTTGAAGTGAATTAGTCGGGTTCCATGCTGCACAATCGTGAGTCTGGAACGCAGTGTCTACGAAAGATCGGTGAGTTTGAGTGTGGAGATGAGTCATTGCGGTTGGATTTCAGGCTTCTTGCAGTGGTTCATTTGAGAGTTTGCGGCGTGAGAAAATGCGAGGGCGTCATTTATGACTGTGCGCGTATTTTTGGCAAGCCCATATTTGTTTGCGCGTGCCAGACCTGCACGCGCAAATCGCAGAGAAAATCGTCGCCATGATTCATGCCGAGCGCATTCGCGTGGGCTGGTCGCAAGAGACGCTCGCCGTCTCCGCAGGCATCAGCAATTCCTGCGTGCGCCACCTTGAGCACCAACGAGCAAAACCAACCCTCATTACCATGCTCAAGCTCGCATCCGCGCTGAACCTCGATCTCGCCACACTCCTCCGCGACGCACAAGCCGACTCAGCACCCAAAGAGAACAAGCACACCTTCGGCATGAAATGACGCAACTACCACGCATCACTCTTGGAAAAAACGTCAATCGCGCTGCGAATGCAGCGCGGGCTGACGCAAGATGATCTTGCGAGCTTGGCGGAAATTGATCGCCGCTACGTGCAACGAATCGAGGCAGGGAGAACGAATCCGGGCATTGATGTGATCTGCCGCGTGCGCTGTGCGCTCCGCGCATCGTGGGGTGGAATACTTCGCGGTTGCGGGAAGTTGTCCGAGGATTGATTCCCGCTTCACGCTTGGCGTTTTTTGGGTTGAGCCTCACGTTTTCACTGCGGCTTCGCGGTGGCTTTCGTCTTCGCCCCGTCGATGTATTTGAGCATCGCTTTCAGTCCAAATCCCTGCGGCATCGCGCGCTCCTGCTCCCAGTTTTCCAACGAGCGTTTCGAGACGCCGAGCATCTCGGCGGCGGTGCGCTGGGTGTAGTTGTTGTGTTCCCGTCAGGTGACGAGCGTTTTCGCAAAATCGCGGTGGGTCATGGCGCGAGACTGTTCGCAGGCTGCGGAGCAAAAGTCTATCTCGCCCGCAGCCTCGGCGTGGCGCTGGATGAGCTTTTTCCGGCGACGGCGCGGCGCGGTTTACGAAAGTGACACAGCGCCTCCGGCCTGTGGTTCGGCGTCAATCGGCAGGAGGCGCATACGAATCGCGGCTGGCTGCGAATCGGGAGGGGAGTTGCGCGACTGACCTCGGCACAGGCGGGACGCGCTGTGTCACTTTCATGTTGTCGGAAATCCTTGGTGGAGGTAGTTTCCGGCCATGAATACGGCTGCTACGAATCTGCCCGATTTGATCCAATTACCCGCTGAACTTTCGGCCAAGGCGAGGGAGGTGCCGGGTTTGCCGGAGCGGTTGCTGCGCTTTATCCGGCTGGAGGTGGCGATGAATGAACGGCGGCAGCAACGGCATAGTCCCGAGGCTTTGGCCGTGGTGCAGCGGGCACGCGAGTTGGTGGAGAAGCGAAAGGCGGAGGGCATTGAACGGGCGGTGGCGATGGAGGGTTTTCATGCGAACTATGCGGAGATCGTGGACGCACTCTAAACTACGATGATGCTGCGTGCAGTTTTGGATACGAATGTGGTGCTTGCCGGGAAGCGGTCCGCGCATCCGCAGAGCCCGAATGCCGAGATCATCACGCGCTGGATGGCTGGGGAGTTTGTCTGGCTGGTGAGCGATGATGTGGTGACGGAATACGCGGAGAAGCTGCTGGAGAAGGGCATTGATCCCGTGAAGGTGGAGATTTTCGTGGCCGATTTGCTGCAATACGGCGAGGAGGTGCCCATCCGTTTCTTTCACTTTCGGCATTACCCTGTGGATATGGATGACGTGGTGTTTCTGCTGATCGCTCTCAATGGCGACGCGACGCATTTGGTGACGTATGATGGGCATTTGACGGATGTGGGCGTGTTTTACCCGGAGGTCGTCACTTGTGAACCTGTGGGGTTTTTGGCGGACTTGCGTGCGGCTTTGATGCCCTAAGGATTGCAGCCAAAATATTTACCGAAACCCGTTGCGGCAGGCATTTTTCTTCGCTCGAATCCCGCCGCACGAAGATGTTACCGCGCCACGTCACATTAGACACGCGCACGATGCCACGCGAACTATTCAACATTGTCGGCCCACAGGTGCGGCGACTCCGCTGCGAGCGGGGCTTTTCACAGCCTGGCGCTGGCGGCGAAGTGCAAGCTACTAGGCTGGGGGGTGTCGCGGGATACGATTGTGAAGATCGAGGGGCAGAGGCGGTGGGTGGGGGATGAGGAATCATATACCTTCTCTCATTATTAAAGACCGCCGATAAAAAAGAGCGGCTCCGCTTTCGCAGAGCCGCCCTTGGTTTGGAATCTTATCCGAGTGGGCTTACGCCTCGCCTTCGGTCTTCTTCTTTTTCGCAGGAGCCTTCTTGGGCTTGGCCTCGGCTTCGGCAACAGGCGCTGCGTCTTCCTTAGCGGCCTTCGGTGCTTTTACGGCTTTCTTGGCAGCAGGAGCAGGCGTCGCAGCTTCGGGCGCGGCAGGTGCATCCACCCACTCGATCACGGCCATTTCGCTCGCGTCGCTACGGCGTTGGCCGAGCTTGGTGATGCGGGTGTAACCACCCTTGCGCTCCGCGTTGAGCGGGCCGATTTCCTTGAAGAGCTTGCGCACGGCGTCTTCGTTGTGGCGAAGATCGGCGAGTGCCATACGGCGCGCGTGGAGCGTGCCGACTTTTGCTTTGGTGACGAGCTTCTCTACGAAAGGACGCACGGCCTTGGCTTTGGCGATGGTCGTTTTGATACGGCCATGGTCAATGAGGCTGACGGCGAGATTCGAGAGGAGGGCATCGCGATGGCCCTGCTTGCGGCCCAGTTTTACGGTTTTACGTTGATGACGCATTGTTTCGCTTGGTTAAATTTTTAGACTTCGACGGTGAGACGGGTATCGCCCGTATTGGCTTCTACGATTCCACCCTCGAATTTCATGCCCAGCGAAAGCTGGAGCGTCGAGAGCTTCTCTTTGATCTCGTTCAGCGACTTCTTGCCGAAGTTGCGATACTTGAGCATCTCGCCTTCGCTCTTTTGTGCGAGCTGGCCGACGGTGGTGATGTTCGCGTTATTGAGGCAGTTCGCCGCGCGGACGGAGAGTTCGATCTCGTTGACCGACATATTCAGCAGCTTTTTGAGCTTCTGGTTTTCTTGGTTCTGCACCTGTGGCGTCTCGTCGAAGGTCACGAGTTCCTCGTCGTAATTATAGAACGGCTCAAGGTGCTTGCGCAGGATGGAGCCCGCTTGCTTGAGCGCCTCTTCGGGCTCGATGCGGCCATCCGTCCAGATTTCGAGGACGAGCTTGTCGTAGTCCGTGCGTTGTCCCACGCGAGTCGCCTCGATGGCGTATTTCACACGGGTGACAGGCGAGAAAATCGCATCCATCGGGATGACACCGATAGGCATATCGGCGAATTTATTCTCGTCGCCAGTAGCGAAACCACGGCCCACGCGAACGGTGAGTTCGGCTTCAAATTTCTGCTTTTTATCCACCGTCGCGATGTGCTGATCCTTGTTCACGACTTCGACGCCAGTGACTTCCTGGATGTCGCCCGCCGTGATCGCGCCTTCTTTATTCACGCTGATGCTCAGAGTGCGAGGATCGTGGTCTGCGCATTTAAACTTCACCTTTTTCAGGTTGAGAATGATGTCCGTAACGTCCTCGACGACGCCCGGCAGTGTCTGGAATTCGTGGTTCGCACCTGTGATGCGGACGTTTGTGATCGCTCCGCCTTCGACGGAGCTGAGGAGCACGCGGCGGAGCGCGTTGCCGATGGTGACGCCATAGCCGACCTCGAAAGGTTCAGCCGTGAATTTGGCGTAGTTGGGTGTTGCCGATGCCTCATCTTTCG
>JAYVQK010000193.1:0-22005 GCA_043757005.1 Verrucomicrobiaceae bacterium | reverse complement strand
TGGCGAGCGACTGGCCCACCCGCTCGTTCCTCGCCCGCCAGAGCGGGGTCTTGCCCCCGCACTCCAGATGCGTCACCACGAGTTTTCGGGAGTCCCCTTTAGTTTCATACGGCGATTTGCTTTGGAAGACAGGGCAACACTTACGTGGTGCGAACTCTGAGCAGGCGCAGGGCGTTGGCGATGACTAGGAGGGTTGCGCCGGTATCGGCGAGGATGGCGAGCCAGAGGCTTGCGTGGCCGAGGAGGGCGAGGATGAGGAAGATGGCTTTTAGCGCGAGGGCGAAGGCGATGTTAAATCGGATGATGCGGACGGTGCGGCGTCCGAGCGCGATGGCCTCGGCGACGCGGCTGAGGTCGTCTTGCATGAGCGCCATGTCGGCGGTCTCGATGGCGGTGTCCGTGCCTGCGCCGCCCATGGCGATCCCCACGCTGGCAGCCGCCATTGAGGGGGCGTCGTTCACGCCGTCGCCCACCATGCCGACGTATTTCATTTCGCTGAGCATCGCTTTTACGCGCTCGATTTTTTGCTCGGGCAGCAGGTCGCCGTGCGCTTCGTCTATCCCGGCTTTCTTTGCGATGGCGTCGGCGGTGCGCTGGTTGTCGCCGCTGAGCATGACGATTTTTGTGATGCCTGCACGGCGTAGCGCGGCGATGGCCTCGGGGGCATTGGCCCGCATGGCGTCGCCCACGGCGAGGATGCCGAGGACTTCGCCTTTGCAGGCATCGTGCGGCTTGTGCGCGACGACGACCACGGAGAGTGCCTCGGCTTCGATGTCGGCGAGCTGCTTTTCAATCTCCGGGGAACACACGCCCAGCTCGTGCGTGAAGCGATGGTTGCCGACAAAGTAAGCGTGCCCGTCCACCACTCCCTCTGCGCCGCGTCCGCTCTTGGCTTGGTAGTTTTCGCTACGAGAAAAGGCGACGGCTTTCTCGGTCGCATACGCCACGACGGCTTGCGCCAGGGGGTGCTCGGAGTGGGTATCTATGGCGGCGGCGATGCGGAGAATTTCTGTTTCCGATTTCCCGCTCAATGCGATGACTTTCATCACGCGCGGTTTGCCCTCGGTGATGGTGCCCGTCTTATCCACGGCGAGTGCGCGGAGTTTGCCCACGGCCTCCAGCACTGCGCCGCCCTTGATGAGCACGCCGCGCCGCGCCATCGCGGTGAGGCCGGAGACGACGGAGACGGGGGTGGAAATGACGAGCGCGCACGGGCACGCGATGACGAGCAACACGAGGCCGCGATAAAACCAAACGAGCCACGCGGCATGAAAGAGCAGCGGCGGCGCGAGCATGACGAGCACTGCGGCAAGCATGATGGCGGGCGTGTAGTAGCGTGCGAAGACATCCACGAACCGCTGCGATGGCGCTTTCTGTGACTGCGCTTCTTCTACGAGGTGGATGATTTTTGCGATGGTCGTATCCGCGTGCCCTTTGGTGGTGCGGATTTCGAGCGAACCTTCGCCGTTGATGGTGCCAGCAAAGACGCCGTCGCCCGGCTTTTTCTCCACGGGCATGGATTCGCCGGTGATGGGTGCTTGGTTCACTGCGGAGGTGCCGCTCGTCACCTCGCCATCGAGCGGGATGCGCGAGCCGGATTTCACCGCGATCGTCGAGCCTACGGCGACTTCCGCGACGGCTACTTCGCGGAAGTCCGCGCCCACTTTGAGCCACGCAGTCTCCGGCGTGAGCTGCATGAGTGCCTGCACGGCCTTGCGAGCGCGGGCGAGGCTGTAGGCTTCGAGCAACTCCGAAAGCGCAAAGAGGAATGTGACCGCCGCGCCTTCCGACCACTGGTGAATGGCGAGCGCGCCCGCGACTGCGACGGTCATCAGCACATTCATATCGAGCGCAAATCGCCGCACTGCACGCCACGCCTTTGGCACGACGAACCAGCCGCCCGCGACGATGGCGATGGCAAACGCGGCGTCTGCTACTAGCGGCGCAATTTTCACCCACTCCATGAGCAAGCCCAGCCCCGTGAACCCACCGGAAACCGCGACGGAGATTTGGCGCAGCCGCTTTGCTCCCTCCAAGTCCGCAGCATCATCGCCATCGCGCACCGCCGTCATGCCCGTGCTCGCCACTGCGCCGATGAGCTGCTCCGGCGTCACGCTTTCATCGTGGAAAAGTGTGACCGTTCCACCCATGAGATTCACGCGGACTTCGCGCACGCCTTTGAGCGGTCGGAAGACCTGCTCCAGCGTCTCGACTTCATCCGCGCAGTCCATCCCCGCGACACGCAGTGTGGTTTCGAGAGTCCCCTTGGCATCGAGATTGAGTGCGATGCTCTGTGGTGCCTCGTGGTGATCGTGCGGCATAGGCTTTTGAAGCGGAGATGTGCTGTGAAAATGAACGCGCCTGTTTTCATGGTTCATCTTTGGAGCATTGCATGGGTCTCGGCGGCTACTTGGCTACTTGGGCTTTGATGATTTTGAGCGCGGCTTCGACTTGGGTGAGCTTTTTGGCGGCGATGTCCCAGTGGCCGTCTTTGGCGGCGTCGTGGAGATCGTCGAGGACGCGGGCGACGTTCTTGGCTTGGCCTTCGATGCGCTTCTTTTTGTCGGCGGCGAGGTCGGCGTGTTTGGCGGGGACGGCGTTGACGAGGGCTTCCACGGTCTCTGCGGCTTCGACGACGGCGTCGCCTTTTTTCGCGGCGACGATTTCGGCAAGTGCTTTGTATTTTGCGTCAATCTCCGTCCATAACGCCTCGGCGGTGTCGGGGATTTTGACTTCGACTTCGACGTGGGAGGGCCCTTTTTTCTCCTCGGCAAAAGCCGGGAGCGTGAGTGCAGCGAGGATGGCTGTGATGAGGATGCGGGTTATTTTCATGTGTGTGTGTTGTGTTGTTTTTGTTGGTGGAGGGTGAGTGGTTAGAGCGCGGTGGGCGCTTCGTCGCAAGGCTCGCCGGGGGCGTGATTGTGGCCCGCGTGGAAGTCGTCGGGCTGGAGGTCGCCGTGGCGGTGAAAGATGCGGTAGAGCGCGGGGAGGACGAGCAGGGTGAGGATGGTGGAGCTGATGATCCCGCCGATGACGACGGTGGCCAGCGGCTTTTGCACCTCTGCGCCGCGCCCGTGGGCGAGTGCCATCGGGACGAAGCCGAGTGCCGCGACGAGGGCCGTCATGAGCACCGGGCGGAGTCGAGTGATTGCACCTTCGCGCACGGCTTCCTCCATCGGCTTACCCGCTTTGCGGAGCTGATTGATGAAGCTGACCATCACGATGCCGTTCAGCACCGCCACGCCGCTGAGTGCGATGAAGCCGACGCCCGCGCTGATGGAAAGTGCGATGTCGCGCAGCCACAGTGCGACGATGCCGCCGGTGAGTGCGAGTGGGACGCCGGTGAAGATGAGCAGCGAGTCTTTCACGCTATCAAAGGCCGTGAAGAGCAGGATGAAAATGAGCAGCAGCGCGACGGGGACGACGATTTGCAGCCGCTTGGTGGCGCTCTGCAATTGCTCGAATTGCCCGCCCCACGCGAGCCAGTAGCCGGGCGGCGTCTTCACACCAGCGGCGATCATTTTCTCCGCCTCAGCCACGAACCCGCCAAGGTCGCGCCCGCGCACGTTGCACGTCACCACGATGCGGCGCTTACCGTTCTCGCGGCTGATTTGATTGGGGCCGGGCTTTTGCTCGAAGTTGGCGACTTCGCTGAGTGGGATGAATTGCGGGCCTGCAGGCGCGGTGAGCGCGGCGGACTTGGTTCCATCGGCCTTCTCGGTGCGCTCGGGCAATTTCACCGGGATGCGCCGGAGCGCATCGAGGTCGCTGCGGAGATTCTCGGGAAGCCGCACGACGAGCGGGAAGCGACGGTCGCCTTCAAAGATGCTGCCTGCCTCTACGCCGCCGATGGCCGATGCGATGACCTCCTGCACTTCGCGCACGCTGAGGCCGAGACGCGACATCGCTTCGCGCCGCAGGTGAATGGTGAGCATGGGCAAGCCGCCGACTTGCTCGACTTTCACATCCTCAGCGCCGGGCACTTTGCGGAGAGTCCGCGCGATGTCGTCGCCCGTGTGCAGCAGGGTATCCATATCGTCGCCGAAAATCTTCACGCCGATGTCGCTGCGAACGCCGGAAATCAGCTCATTCACACGGAGCTGGATGGGCTGCGAAAACTCGTAGTTGTTGCCCGGCAATTCAGCGACGGCCTTCTCGATTTCCTCGGTCAGCTCGGCCTTGGTCTTGTGTGGGTTGGGCCATTGCTCGCGCGGCTTTAGCATCACGTAGCCATCGGAGATACTTGGCGGCATCGGGTCGCTCGCCACTTCTGCGGTGCCGATGCGGGCGAAAAACTCCTTCACTTCGGGGAACGCAAGCACGCGCTTTTCGAGTTCCTTTTGCATGGCGATGGACTGCTCCAGCCCGGTGCCGGGCATCCGCAACCCTTGCAATGCGATGTCGCCTTCATCGAGCGACGGGATGAACTCGCTGCCCATGCGCGTGGCGATGATGCTGGAAAGCGCCACGAGGGCTATCGCGGCGACGACGACGGTGGTGCGATTGGAAAGGGAGAAATTGAGCGCCGGAGTGTAGAGCTTCTTCGCCACGCGGATGAGGATGTTTTCTTTCTCGCTCACTTTTCCGCCAAGAAAAAGCGCGATGCTCGCGGGCACAAACGTCAGTGCGAAAATCATCGCTCCTGCCAGCGCGATGATGACGGTGAGTGCCATTGGGACGAACATTTTCCCCTCCACGCCTGTGAGCGTGAGGATGGGCAAATAGACGACCATGATGATGAGCGAGCCAAAGATGCTCGGCGTCACGACTTCCTTCGTGGCATCGAAGACGACGCGGAATCGCTCGCGCATCTCCAGCACGCGGCCTTTGTGGTGCTGGGCTTCCGCGAGGCAGCGGATGCAGTTTTCCACGATGATGACTGCGCCATCCACGATGATTCCAAAGTCGAGCGCACCGAGCGACATGAGGTTGCCGCTGATTTTATTTTGCACCATGCCCGTGATGGTAAAGAGCATCGAAAGCGGAATGATGGCGGCGGCGATGAGTGCGGCGCGGATATTTCCGAGCATGAGAAAGAGGATGACGATGACCAGGAGCGCGCCCTCGATGAGGTTTTTTTGCACCGTGGCGATAGCCGCATCCACGAGGTTCGTGCGGTCATAGACGGTGTTGGCTGCGACGCCTTCGGGCAGTGAGTGGTTCACCTCTTTCATCTTTTCCGCGACGCGGTGCGAGACGGTGCGCGAGTTTTCACCCATGAGCATGAAGGTGGTGCCGAGCACGACTTCCTCGCCATTGTGTGTAGCGGCTCCCGTGCGGAGTTCCTTGCCGGGCGCGACTTTTGCGATGTCGCGGATGCGGACGGGCACACCCTCGCGAGTGCCGACGACGATGCTCTCCACATCGGCGAGATTCATCACCTGTCCCGGAGCGCGGATGAGATACTGTTCGCCATTCCGCTCGATGTAGCCTGCGCCCACGTTGCCGTTGTTGCGCTCCAGCGCCTCTACGAGGTCTCGAAAGCCGAAGCCGTAAGCGATGAGTTTGGCTGGCTGCGGGGTGATGTGGATTTGCTTCTCGAAGCCGCCAATGCTGTTCACTTCCACGACACCGGGCACGTTGCGGAGCTGTGGTTTGATGACCCAATCCTGCAACTCCCGCAGGTCGGTGGGAGTGTATGCGGTGCCGTCCGGTTTCTTTGCACCGGGCTTTGCATCCACTGTCCACATATAGATTTCGCCAAGGCCCGTGGAGATTGGCCCCATCTCCGCTGTGACTCCGGCGGGCAACTGCTCCTTCGCCTGTGCGAGCCGTTCCGCGATTTGCTGACGCCCCCAATAAATGTCGGTGCCGTCCTTGAACACGACCGTGACCTGCGAAAGTCCGTAGCGAGAGAGCGAGCGCGTGAAGTCGAGATTTGGGATACCCGCCATCGCGGTCTCCACGGGGAAAGTGATGCGCTGCTCGGCCTCTAGCGGTGAATAGCCGGGCGCAGTGGTGTTGATTTGCACTTGCACATTCGTGATGTCCGGCACGGCATCAATCGGCAGGCGATTGAAATTCCACACGCCTAGCCCCGCCACGGCGAGCGTGGCAAGCATCACGAGGAAGCGGTGTTTGATGGAGAAATCGAGGAGCTTGTTGAGCATTGGTCGTGGTCGGTTAGTCGTTGTCCGCCGCTTCACTTTTCCCGATTTCCGCTTTTAGGATGAAGCTGTTGTCGGAAACGTATTTGTCGCCCGGTAGTAGGCCGCTGAGTATCTCCACTCGCTCGCTGTCCTTCGCACCGAGTTCCACTTCTCGCGCGGCAAAAAAGTCGCCATCTTCGACAAAGACGACGGCCTTTTCTTTCAAAGTCTGAATCGCCGCGAGCCGCACTGTGACAGGGGCGTCGGTCTCTCCCGTGGCGACCTCAGCGGTTACAAATAGGCCGGGGCGCAAATCGCCTTTGGGGTTTGGCACGACGCAACGAGCGAGCATCGTCTGTGTGCCTTCGGTGCCAAATGGTGAGATGTAGGCGACTTTGCTTTCGATGCTTTCCGCTTCATCACCGGGATGAATCCGCACGCTTTGCCCGGTTTGCAGTCGCGTGAAATCCTGCCGAAACACGCTCAAATCCACCCACACACTCGAAAGGTCGGCGATGGTGAAAATGGTATCTTCATTTTTTGCAAACTCACCGAGCGCGATGTCCTTCTTGATCACCGTGCCCGCGATTTCACTTTTGATTTCGTAGGAGCGCAGCGAGTCGTTGCTTTCCACGATGGTGAGCACTTCGCCTTTTGCCACATGGTCGCCAAGCCGCTTGCGGACTTCTTTCACGATGCCGGGGAAGCGCGGCTGCACATGGGCCAGTGCTTCTTCGTTTGCCGCTATTTTCCCGTAGAGAGGGAGCAGCGTTTTCACTTTTGCCGCCTCCGCTTCCTCGATTTTCAAATGGGCGTTCTTGCGTGCCTCCGGCGTGAGTTTCACTTTGGGCGCTTCGTTTTCTTCGCCAGCCTCGCCTTTTTCCTCGGTGGCTTCGCCCTTCGGCGCGGGCGCGGCGGTGTGTAGTATTTTCCAGCCGCCAAATGCCGCGAGTGCGACGATGAGTGGGATGTAGAGGAAGAGTTGTTTTTTCATGGTTGGTAAAAGTGGCGATTACTTGCGCTTGGTGGTCGCTGGCGTGGAGCGCGGCAGGGACAAAGGTTGAGCGGTGAGGGCTTCGAGTTCGGCGAGCGCCTTGTGGTATTCGGCGAGCGTCTTGAGCTTTTGGGAGCGCGCCTCGGCGAGCGTCTTGCGCGCATCGAGCACCTCGAATTGTGTGAAGCGCCCGAGCGCGTAGCCCTCGGTGAGCTGCTTCTCCGCATCCATCGCGCCAGGGATGACGCTGCCTTCCAGTATCGTGATTTCCTCACTCGCGCCCATGAGCTGCTGATAGGCGTCGCTCAGTTCCGCAAACGCTCGCGCTTCCGCCGCGCGCTTTTCGTCGTCGAGCTTGCCGAGATTGGCGCGGGCTTCGGCGATGCTCCCTTCGTTGCGATTTCGAAGTGGCAGCGGGAGCGAAAAGCCTGCGACAAAACTCACATCGTCCGCTTTGCCAAAAACACGCGGGCCTCCGTTGATGGTGATGTTGGGCGCGGCGGCAGTCTGCTCTTTGGCGAGCATCGCTTGCCGTTTCTCACGCTCCGCAGTCCAGCGGGCGAGCTGTGGGTTGCTGAGTAATCGCGCGCGAAGCGTGTCCATGGCGGGCTTTTCTTTACGCTGGTCGAGGTCGCCGCTCACGGTCGCAAAGTCCGCACGACGTGCGCCCCATTGCGCTGCGAGCCGTGCTTTCGCCGCGAGTAATTCCCGCTGCCCTTGCGCGACTTCGATGCTTGCCGATGCCACGGCGACATTCGCGCGGATGCTCTCAACGGCGCTGGATTTCCCGACGCCAACGCGCTGTGTCGTGAGCTGCACGGCGTCCTCGGCGACCTTCACCACTTCCTCCGCGAGCGTGATGCGGCGTTGCGCCGCGAGCACATCCACAAAGGCGAGAGTCGTGTTCTTCAAGACCTCCACCCGCTTCACTTGATACTCCCAATTTGCCACCGCGCGCTCGGCCTCCGCGACTGCGAGACGCGCGGGGAGTTTGCCGCCGAGTTCGATGAGCTGGCTGAGTTGCAGCGTGTGCTCCATTTCGTTGCCGCTCTTAAAACGCCCCGAGCCCGTCGGGTTTTCGATGTCGAGTTGCAGCTCGGGATTCGGCTTTAGCTTCGCCTGAATGATACGCGCCTCTGCCGCACGGAAATCCCAACTGAAAGCCGCAAGCTCCGGGCTTTTGCGCAGCGTGCGTGCGAGCGCATCGGCGAGGGTGAGATTCGCGCTCACGCGCTGGTTCGTGGGTGAGGATTTTCTTTCAGCCGCAAAGGCGGAGAAAGGCCACGCGAGGAGCGCGGCAAGGATGATGTGTTTTGAAATGTGCATGGTAAATGGTTTGAAAAACGAACGACGAAAAGACACGGCCACGCAAAAGCGCGCCGTGAAGGCGAGGAGGCCAGACCCGAATGGGTGCGGCCTTTAGGCGAGGAACGAAGGCCCGCGCACTGGCAGGGCCGCAGTCAAAAACTCCGCGTGTCGCGGTGGAGGACTCCACTGCGAAATGAGCGGCGGCAAGTCCACCGCTTCCTCCGCAACCGCCGCCATGAGTCTCTGCATAAATTGCGCGAACTCGTCATTTTCACACCACAGCGGAGCGGGTGCTGCCGCTGGTGTGAGAGAGGAGAGATTTACGCCTGATTCCAGCGTCGTGCATTGGGCGCAGGTGTTGTCGCTGCAAGGTGTCTTGCCTTCATTCTGCCCCGAGCGGTCACACTCACAACATGGCCCGAAAGCATTCGGAAATGTTGCCGCCAGCAAACAATGCCCCGTGCTCGGCACCCATAAGAGCGCGAGGAGCAAAGTAATGATGATGCGGACGTGTCGCATGATTGCTGTATGCGGCAAATGGCATTTGTGTGTCAAGCGCGGCGGCAATTCGTGCCTGTGCCTGGTTTGCAAAATGGTGATGCGAACTATTCGTGGTTGATTGAAGTGGAGTTGGGTAATTCCCGCGCGCGCAGCCAGACGAAGATCGCGGGCGTGACGATGAGGATGTGGAGCAGGCTGCTCACCATGCCGCCGATGACGGGCGTGGCGAGCGGCTTCATCACTTCCGCGCCCGTGCGCGTGCTCCACAAGATCGGCAGCAGACTGGCGACGATGGTGGCCACAGTCATCACTTTTGGTCGTAGGCGGAGGCGCGCGCCTTCTTTCACTGCAGCGATGAGATCGGCATAGTCAAAGGCCGCGCCGCGCTCGCGCTTCTTGGCCTCCACTGCTTCCTCCAGATAGACGACCATGACTACGCCGGTTTGGATGGCAGTGCCAAAAAGCGCGATGTAGCCGACCCACACGGCGACGCTGAAGTTGTAGCCGAGCGCGTATTGCAAAAACACGCCGCCGCTGAGTGCGAAAGGCACGGCGAGGATGACGTGGGCGGCTTCCTTGGCGCTGTGATAGACGATGTAGAGCAGCAGGAAGATGATGAAGAGCACGCAAGGCACGATGAGCTTTAGCGTGTGCGCGGCGCGCAGTTGGTTTTCAAATTCGCCGCTGTATTCGATGGTCATGCCCTTTGTGAGCGACGGCGCGATTTCCTTTTCGATGCGTGCTTTCACCTCCTCCACAAAGCCGCCGAGGTCGCGTCCGCTCACGTTCGCTTGCACGAAGACGCGCAGCCGCCCGTTCTCGCTGGCGATTTCGCTCGGGCCTTCCGTGCGGTGGATGTCGGCGACTTGGCCGAGCGGGATGACTTTGCCAGAGGGCGAAGTGACGAGCACGTCGCGCAGTCGCGTGAGGTCTTCGCGCTCGGAACGTTCGAGCCGCACTTGGATGGGGTAACGTGCGCGGCCCTCGATGGTGGTGGTCACATTCCTGCCGCCGAGCCCAGCCTCCACGACTTCGAGCACGTCCTGCGCTTGCAGGCCAAAGCGCGCCATGGCTGGCCGATCCACGGTGATCTCGATGAAGGGCTTGCCCTGCACGCGGCTCGGCGCGACGCCCGTAGCTCCGCGCACTTGCTCGACGATGCGCTGCACCTCGAAGGCTTTCTTTTGCAAATCATCCAGATTGTCGCCGAGGATTTTCACGCCGAGTTGCGCACGGATGCCCGTGGAGATCATCAGCACGCGGTTCTCGATGGGTTGTAAAAAGCCGGGCACTGCGCCGGGCACGAGCCGCAGCTTTTCCATCAGCTCGGCGACGAGTTTGTCCTTCGTCATCCCAGGCCGCCACTCGCTCTCGGGCCGGAGCATGATCGTCGTCTCGATCATCTCCGTGGGTGCGGGATCGGTGGCCGTATCCGCACGGCCCAGCTTGCCCGCCGCCGAGCGCACTTCCGGCGTCTCGCGCAACACGCGATCCTGCCAAGCCATCACGCGCTTTACCTCGCTGAGGGAAGTCGCCGGGACAAAGGTGGGCATGAAAAGCAGGCTGCCTTCATTCAGCGGCGGCATGAATTCCTTGCCGATGCCAGCGGTGAGCCGCTGCAACACGGGCACCGCGCCGAGCCGCATATTCACAGCCTCCGGCAGGCCAAAGGCGACGACTCCCGCGCAGGCGAGCAGCAACGAGGCGAGCCCGAGCACGGTCTTGCGGCGGCGGAGCGCGAAGCTCAGGCAGGGGTCGTAAATGCGGAGCAGCAGCTTCATCACGACGTTCCTGTCTTCGGAATGAAATGGCCCGCGCACGAGCACGGTGCAGAGCACTGGCACGATGGTCACGGCGAGTAACGTGGAGCCCGCCATGGCGAAGGTTTTTGTGAACGCGAGCGGGTGAAAAAGCCGCCCCTCTTGCCCCGTGAGCGCGAAGACTGGCACGAAGGCGAGAATGATGATCGCCATTGCAAAAAAGATGGGCCGCCCGACTTGCTGCGACGCAGTGAGCACCACGTCAAAAGTCTCCGCCGCTGTGAGCCGCGCGCCCTTTTTCAACTCCGCGTGGGCGGCGTGTCGCAGCACATTTTCCGTGAGCACGATGGCGGCATCCACGAGCACGCCGATGGCGATAGCGATGCCGGAGAGCGACATGATATTCGAGGTAATGCCGAAGTGCCGCATCATGATGAAGGAGACGAGAATCGAGACTGGCAGAGGAAAGGTGACGATGAGGATGCTGCGGAAGTGGAAGAGGAAAATGATGTGCGCGAGCGTGACGAGCAGCATCTCTTCGGTGAGCGCGTGCTTCAACGTTTCAATCGTGCGGTCTATCAATTCACTGCGGTCGTAGAACGGCTGGATGCTCACACCGGGCGGCAAGCTCGGCGCGATAGCGGCGATTTTTTCTTTGATGCGCCGGATGACATCGTGCGCGTTTTCACCCGTGCGCATGACGACTGTGCCGCCCACGACTTCCTTGCCATCCACATCCAACACGCCGCGCCGGAAGTCGCCGCCCAGCTCGATGCGTGCGACATCTTTGAGATAAATCGGAGTGCCCGCACGCTCCACGAGCACGGTGGCTTCGAGGTCACCGACGCTTTTGATCAGCCCCACACCGCGCACGATGAACTCCATGCCGCTTTCCTCGATGGTCTTGCCGCCGACGTTCAAATTGCTGCGGCTCACGGCGCTCATCACCGTGTCGAGCGATACGCCGAGCGCGCGCATTTTGGGCGAAGAGACTTCGATCTGATATTGGCGAACAAAGCCGCCGATGCTGCCGACCTCCGCCACGCCCTGCACGGCGTTGAGCTGGTAGCGCACAAACCAATCTTGCACAGAGCGCAGCTCGCCGAGGTCGTAGCCGCCGTTGGGCGACTGCGCGGGGTCCACGGCGAGGTAGTATTGATAGACCCAGCCGAGGCCCGTGGCATCCGGCCCGAGCTTGGCCTCGATGCCAGCGGGCAGGATGCCGCCGAGGTAATTGAGCCGCTCCAGCACGCGCTGGCGGGCGAAGTAGTTATCCACCGCGTCCTCGAAAACGATGGTGATGAGCGAGAATCCGAACATCGAATTGGCGCGCACGGTCTTCACTCCCGCAAGCCCTTGGAGGTTCACGGAAAGGGGATACGTCACTTGATTTTCAACCTCCGTAGGACTGCGGCCCGGCCAATCCGCAAAGACGATGACTTGGTTTTCGCTGAGATCGGGGATGGCGTCCACGGGCGTGAGCAACAGCGCACGGATGCCGAAGCCGACGAGAAACACCGTCGCACAAACGACGAGGAAACGGTTACGCAGAGCCCATTCGATGAGGCGATTTATCATGGCGTTATTGGGCGAGGTTGTTGATTTGGGCTTGGCCATCAATGAGCATATTGCCGCTCACGACGACGTGCTCGCCTGCCTCCAATCCCGCGAGCACCTCCCACACTGCATCGCCCGCGCGTCCGAGTTTCACGCTGCGCGGTTCGTAGGCACCGGGGCTTTTTTCCACATACACGCGCGGCACGTCACTGGGCCAGAGGACGGCACTGCGCGGCACGGTGAGCACATCCGGCGTCTCTGCGAGCACGTTGGCTTGCGCGTAAGTTTTGTGCAGCAGCTCGTGCTGGCTGTGCAGGCCGGTGGTGCTGATGGGGTTTTTAATCTCCACCCGCACGCGCGCGCTCCGTGTGAGTTCGTCGAGGTTGGGATTGATAAATTGGATGGTGGACGTGAGCACGCGGCCCGGCAGCGAAGGCAGTGTGACTTCTACGGTCTGCCCCACGCGGAGGAAGGGTAGGTCTTGTTCGTAGGCGATGAATTGCAGCCACATCGTGGAGAAATCGCCGAGTTCAAAGAGCTTCTCCCCCTCGGCGACATACTGCCCCGCGTAGGCGTATCGCTTCACCACCGTGCCGCTCACCGGTGCGAGGATTTCAAAGAAAATGTCGCTCTCCGAGCGCTGCGGGATGGCCGCGATTTGCGCGGGCGTAAGGCCAAATTGCCGCATCCTCACCACCGCGAGCGCCGTAAGTGCAGGGGAACCCTGCTTCGCCAAGAGCGTGTATTCACGCGACGCGGCGAGTAGTTCGCGGCTGTAGAAAAGCGCGAGCGGCTGCCCCTCGACGACCTCTGCGCCTTCGAAATTGATGAAGAGTTTTTCGATCCTCCCGCCCGCCGTGGCGCTGAGGATACGGTGCTGGGAATCATCATCATCCACCATGCCCGCGAACCGCAGCGTGCGCGTGAGCTTCTCCCGACGCACCTCGCCCACGCGGATTGCGGCGACGTTTGGGCTGCCCTCCGGGAGCATCACGAGGTCGCTGCTGCTGGGCCGCTCGCCGCCTTCATAGACGGGCACCAGCGTCATCCCGCAGACGGTGCATTGGCCCGGCTTGTCGGACTTCACCCAGGGGTGCATCGGGCTCTGGTAATAAAGCAGCCTGCGTGCTGCGGGAGCTGCACTGGTGCTGGTTGCGGAGCGGTGCGCGCCCGCCCACCAGCCGCCAGCGGTGAGCGCGATGGCGATGAGAAGTGTGAGAAATGTTTTCATTTTAGTCGTGGTGATGCCCTCCAGTGTCGCTGCCATGCTCCATCGTGGGGACGAACCCGAGATCTCGTTTTAGTTCGTCGGCGCTGGCGTTGGTGGCGAGCGTGCCAGCGGGTTTTTCATACCAGCCGGGGTCCTTGTCGTAGCTCTCCAAGTGGTCGCGGACTTTGATGTTCGTGAACATTCCGCCCATGGTGATGTAGTCGTGCGGGCCTTTCGCCCCGACCATTGGCAGGCTATTGCGCGGCACTTTCATCCCCATATCGCCCATATCGCCCATGCCCGTCGCGCCCATCGTCATGTAGCCGGGGACGTTCTTGCGCACGCGCCAATCGTAGTCGCGCGTGTTCACGCCGATGAGGTTTGGCAGGCCGTGGCCCATCTGCGTCATCACATGATGCGACATGTGGCAGTGCATGGCCCAATCGCCGGGATTATCCGCGATGAACTCGACCGTGCGCGTGCTGCCGACTGGAACGAGCACGGTAGTCTCCGGCCAGCGCGCGCTCTCCGGGATGACTCCGCCATCCGTCTCCATGACCCACCAATAGTGGCCGTGGAAGTGGATGCTGTGGTGATCCATCGCCGAGAGATTCCCGATGCGGATGCGCACGCGGTCGCCTGTCTTTGCGACGAGCGGCGCGGTGCCAGGGAAGCACTTTGCATTAAAGGTGAGCACGTTGAACTCCACCATTTCATTGGGGTCTGGCCGCTTCGTGCCGGGGACGATTTTCCACTCGCTGAGCATATAGACAAAGTCGCGGTCGGGCCTCGGGCCTTGCGGCTCGCGCGGGTGGACGACGATGACGCCGAGCATCCCGAGCGCCATCTGAGTCATCTCATCGTGATGCGCGTGATACATGAAGGTGCCGTGCTGCCATACGGTGAATTCGTATTTGAAAGTCTCGCCCGGCTGGATGGCCTTCTGCGTGAGACCGCCCACGCCATCCATGCCATTCGGGAGCAGGATGCCGTGCCAATGGACGGCGGTGGCGGCTGGCAGTTTATTCGTGACGTAGATGCGGATGCGGTCACCCTCGACGATCTCGATGGTGGGCCCGTGGACTTGGCCATTGAAGCCCCAGCAATGCGCCGTGAGGCCGGGCGCGAATTCATGATCGCGCACTTCCTCGCAGATCATGTGGAAGACCTTCACGCCATCCACGAGCTTCCACGGCATAGTGGAGCCATTGAGCGTGACGGTGGGCGTGTAGTGTTTCCCCGCCTCGCCCGGCTCCGGGTGTGGCGCGCGCGCCCAAGCAGGCGGTGCGTTTTTGCCATCGGCGGACTTCGGCGTGGTGCTCGGATGTGTGGCGTGCGGCTCTTGCGCGCTGGCGCGTGGAATGGCGGCGGCGCTTGCGAGAGCGGCGGCAGAGGTGATTAGTTCGCGTCGAGTCATCATGGTTAGAGTTTTTTTTG
Organism: Verrucomicrobiaceae bacterium; assembly: GCA_043757005.1. Taxonomy (GTDB): domain Bacteria; phylum Verrucomicrobiota; class Verrucomicrobiia; order Chthoniobacterales; family Chthoniobacteraceae; genus SXWH01. The sequence continues at coordinate 7,149 of JAYVQK010000193.1, read as the reverse complement.
GAGTTGTAAGACGAGGAGATAGCCGATGGCGCAGACGGCGGAGGCAGTGGCCAGCGCGCTGTAAAATGACCAGTGGCGGCGAAGCAGCGCAGCGAGCAGTAACAGCGCTGGCAGCGAAGGAAGAACGAGCCAAACGACATCCGTCGTCCACGCGGCACAACGCTCAGCGTCATGCGTCTCGTGCCAGAGCCAGACAAGCGCGAGCAGGGTCGTGAGCGGCAGCGAGGCGAGCAGCGTGCCCGCAGCGGTGTTGCGTTTGGAAATCTCCGAAACAGCGGCAATGATGAGCGCCGAGACGGCAACCTTGATGAAAAATTGCGTATTCATTTCCGTAACCTCCCGCCCACAGCGCGTTCGAGTTCCGCCCGCGTCATCCAGTAGTCGCGCAGAGCTTCGATGGATTTGTGTTCGAGCTCGATTTGCTCGGCTCGGGTGGTGAAGAGCTCGTAGTTGCCGACTAACATTCCGTTGTAGTGCAGCAGCATCCCGGCGGAGATGGCTTGGCGCGTGGGCAGCACTTCTTTTTGAAAAAAGCGCACCGCTTCCCGCTGCGCCGCGAGCTTGTCGTGCAACGCTCGCACATCCGCGCGGATGCCGATAGCCAGCCCCTCCAGCTTGCGCTCGGCGCGGCGCAGTTCGGCTTCGCCCTTCGCCACGCGCGCTTGGCCTTGGTTAAAGATCGGCACCTCCAGCCGCAGCGTGGGGCCGGTGACATTTGTGCGGCTCGGATCGCGCTCCGTATCCACGCCAAATTCCAACGCTCCGATGTAGCGGTAAGTCTTCGTGAGCCCAAGCGCGCGGACGATGCTCGCAAGCTCCACCTGCGCCGCCGCGAGATCGAGCCGCTGTGCCACGGCGAGTGACTCCAGCCCGCGCAGGGCGACATCGCTTTCCGGCAACGGCGGCAACTCGCTAGCGATTTTCCAAGCGGTATCGCCGCCCCATAGACTGAGCAGGCGATTCAGTTTCTCTCGGTGCTCGCGCTGCGCGTTCTCAGCCATCGCCAGTTCCAGCCGCACGGCGTTGTAAGCCGCCTGCTCCCGCGCTAGCGCGAGGTCGTTGATATTCCCTGCCTCATGCTGGCGCTGTGTGAGGTCGAGCGCCGAGTGGCTGATGTCTGCGATGCTTTGCCGGTGCGCGAGCATCGCAGTGTCGGCTTGGATTTCATACACCGCGCCCTTCACCTCGGCGACGACGCGCACCACTTCATCCGACACGCGCAGTTGCACAGCGGCGAGTTGATCCGCAGCCACGCGCTTGCGCAGCGGGAGCATGAGCAAATCGAGGAAATCAAAAGCAACCGCCTCCTCCCAATTCGCCCCCGACGGCGCGCGATCGGGAAAGCGCACGCTGAGATCGAAGCTCGGATTCTTCCACATCCCTGCCTCGCGCAAATCCGCCGCAGACACTCCTACGTCCTCAAACGTCGCGAGCAACTCCCGGCTATTGAGCAGCGCGATTTGCACTGCGAGATTCACTGTCAGTGGTTTCTTTAAAAACGCGCGCACCTCTGCCAGCGCCGTCTCGCGAGCTGCCGCATCCTGCTGCCAGCGCATCGCGAGGCCCGTGCGTTCCTTCACAGCCTTCTCGACCGCGCGAGATGGCGCTTCCTTTGGCGCACCTCCGAGTGCAGGCAGTGCAAGCGCAGCGATGAGGGCGAAAATTGGTTTAGTGGTGGTCATGGTTCATCTCGGGTTTGGTGTTGGCTTCCGGCGTGCCAGATACGGGGCCGTAGGCGTCCCAGTGTTCCTGCTCCTTTTGCGCAGCGGAAAGTAGCGCGCGGGATTTGCGTGTCGCATCGTCCGCGCGCAGGGAGGTCTGTCGCGCGAGCCGCGCGCCCTCCGGCGCATCCGGGCTGGCCGGGTGCGCCGCCGTGAGCGCCATCGGCGGTGCGGAAACGCAGCCCGCAAGCAGCGCGGCGACGGCGATAAAAGTGAGTGGTCGGATCATAAATCAGAGTCAGTGATGTCATCGCCGCCCAGCCCAATGCACAAAGGCCGGGCGGCGTGACAACGGGTTTGCGCTACTTCTTTTTGGCCTGCGCTTCCTTGACCATTTTCACGAATTTCGCGGGCTCTTTATTGAAGTCCTTTACGCAGGACTTGCAGCAGAGCCACACGTCGGTGCCTTCGGAGGTGACCTTCACGGGCTTGCCGTGCTCGCCGAGTTTTTCGTCGGACACGACGCACTTTTTCGGCAGGTAGTCTTTCGGCATAGTCGCCGCGCCGCCCTTGGTGTGATCCTCTCCTTCGTTTGCGAAGGCTGTGGTGGTGATGAACGCTGCGGCGAGCGCAGCGATGATGGTGGTGATACGATTTGTTTTCATGTGTGTTGTTGTTGTGTGTGTTTTTTTGAAATGCCTGCGGTTCTGGAGAGTCATCGGGCCGCACGAGCAGGCGAGCGTGCGACACAAAGATGCGAAGTGGTGTGAGCGGCAGATAAACTACGGGCACCTTGCCCGTTGGGATCACAGGCGGGACGCCTGTGCCATGTTTTTTTTTTGCCGCTTACGCAGCTTGTGGCGGAGCGTGCGAGAGCAGGCTGCGCTGGAGGACTAATTCTGTGAACGCGGGGACATCCGGCGGGGGCTCGGCGGCGGGGGTGGTGCTTTGCTCTGGCAATGTGAGATGCAGGACAACGAACCATTCTGCGGAGAGAAGAAGTTGCGTGGAATCTAGCTCGGCGGGGAGTTTCGCGCTGTCCGGCAGGAGGACATTTAGCACCTTGCAGCACTCCGCAGTGCGAGGCGTTTCGCTCGGCTGAGGCTGGCTCTTTTGGCAGCACTCATGTTGCGCCACTGCCGCTTGCTTGGCCGCGAGGAGCTGCCCGAAAGCGCACCGCTGCGAGAGCAGCCCCCAGCCCAGCATCGTCGCGATGACGAGGATGGTGCGGAGAGCGCGGTTGGAGCGGATTGAGTTCAAAGTGATAACCGCAAAGTGGTCGCGGGCCATCGTTCTGACAAGGCCCATGTGCATTTTGTTCAAGCGTGCGAGTTTCCACAAAAATGGCGGCATCTATTTCCGAAGAGCGCCTTTGTTTGAAAGTCGCCGCCATCAGGTTCACTTCTACATTCCTTTCTTTGCAACCAGAGCGCACCTCTCCACTCTCATGCGATATTCATTGATGAATCTTCACGACTTAATCGAGCAGGCCGCGTTTGCCTGGATCGCGCAGGAAAAAGCCAACGCTCAATCGTTACCGGGGCAGATCGTCCATCGCATCGAGAAGGCGGGAAAGCTCCGCCTGCCGCAGCGCGAGGCCATCGAAATCTATCTCTGGCTCAAGTTCGTCGGGCAAAATCGCTCGCTGGCGGAAATCATCCGCGCGGGCTTGCTGCGCGATCAAGTTGCTCCACATCCCAAGCTCTGCGGCAATGCCACTGCCGAATTTCTCTACCGCTTCGCAAAGGAAAACGACCTCAAGGCGCTCGCAGAAAAAGTGCAGGACGACCCGCTCGGCTCGAAGGAAAACTGGAACGCTTTCCTCGACGCGCTACTCCACGATTTCAGCTACCCAAACTACCTCTTCAGCCTCCCGATGGGCGCGGGGAAGACTTACTTGATGGCCGCGTTCATCTACCTCGATTTGCACTTCGCGCGCCTGCATCCCGGCGACAAACGCTTTGCCCGCAACTTCGTCGTCTTCGCTCCGCAGGCGTCGAAAACTGCCATCCTTCCCTCGTTGCAAACCATCCGCAACTTCGACCCTGCGTGGGTGCTCCCCGAGAGCGATGCCGCCGAGTTGCGCCGCGTCGTTCACTTCGAGATTCTCGACAGTCTCAGCTCCAAGCGCCGCGACAAACTCCACGGCAACAACCCGAATCTCGAAAAGGTCAACCGCCTCACCCAGACCCGTGATTTCGGCCTCGTCTTCATCACCAATGCCGAAAAGGTCGTGATGGAAAAATTCGAGGACAGCGACGCCACCTACACGAATCCCGACAGCCCCTTCTACGACGCCGAGAAAACCGCCACCCTCCGCAAGGTGAACGCCCTCCGCGAGCGGCTTTCCACCATCCCCGGCATCTCCGTCATCCTCGACGAGGCGCATCACTTTTTCAGCAGCACCGGCGACGACGAGAAGAAGCTCAAGCTCGCCGTGGACGTGCTCAACCAGCACGGCCACGTCTGCACCGTCCTCGGCTTTTCCGGCACGCCGTATCTGCGGCACCACGTCCCCCTCGCAGGCTCGAAAGTGAAGCTCTCGCAAATCCAGCTCATCACCTACCACTACTCGCTCGCCGACGGCATCGGGCGCTTTCTCAAAGTGCCGCAAGTCACCGGCAAAAACATCGCTGCGGGTGAGTTCGTCGCCGATGCGCTCACGGGTTTTTTCAAAGACTACGACCGCACGTATCCTACCGGCACCCTCAGCAAAATCGCCTTCTACTGCCCCAGCATCGAAAAGCTGAATACCGAAATCCTCCCCGCCGTCCGCGCGTGGTATGCCGCGCATCGGCCTGGCTGCGACGAGGCGGAAATTTTCCGCTTCTATCGCGGTATAAAGAAGGCGCAGAAATCGTGGGCTCTGCCCAAAGACAGCGACGCCATTTTCAACAACCTCGATCAGCCCCACATCAAAAAGCGCGTCATCCTGCTCGTCGCCATCGGCACCGAGGGATGGGATTGCAAGAGCCTCACCGCCGTCGCCCTGCCACGCCGCGAGACGACTAAAAACTTCGTCCTCCAAACCACCTGCCGCTGCCTGCGCGAAGTCGTCAGCGCCAAGGACGAAACCGCCCTCATCGCGCTCGGCGAGGGCAACTACGAGACGCTCGATAAAGAGCTGAAGGAAAACTACGCCCTCTCCATCGCCGACCTCCGCATCCACGCCGAGCACTCCATCGCCGTCCTCATCCGCAAGCCCAAGCTCGGCAAAGTCCGCTTCAAAAACATCCGCCGCCGCTACACCATCATCCGCGAAGAGCGCGCGCACGACCCCGCCACAGCCCTCGCCAGCTTCGACATCGGCCTCTTCACGACGCAGCACCCTTTCACCCCCACCTCCACCGAGGCCACCGTGGGCAAACGCGGCCTCGCCAACGCCGTCACCCACATCCTCACCACCGCCACCGCCCGCCACCGCCTCACCTACGCCGGGCTGCTCGCCGCCATCAGCCGTGCGACGTGGGGCCGCTTTTCCGAGGCCGACTTAGTGCAGGCGCACGACACCGCACTGCGCGGCATCCACGAGAAAATCGCCGGGCAGCTCGGCTGGCTCGCCCTCCATCCCACGCTCTCGCTGGATGCCGTCATCTCCTTCGCCGCCTCCCTCCTCATGGAAAATATCCGCGTCACCCACGAAGAGCTGGAGGAGGATGTGGAGATAGACCTCCTCGACTGGCGCATGGAATCCCCCGCCATCCCGCACATCTCCGGGCGCTTCCTGCCCGCGCTTCAACGACTTCCCAAACCGCTGGGAAGAGGAGATAAAATACCAGCACCTCGACGACCACGACGTCACCTTCAACTACGCCCCTTACGCCTTCGACTCCCGCTACGAGGTGGACGCCATCCAGCAGCTCGCCAAGCTCGCCGAGGCCCACAAGCTCGAATTTTACTACAACGGCTACCGCAACGGCGCGCTCCAGTCCCTCGTCATCCGCACCCCCTACGGCACTTACACGCCCGACTTCCTCATCCTCAAACGCACTCCGGCGGATAAGCCCTACCGCCGCCAAAAGGATTACGCTGCCGACCCCGCCGCTGGCCCCATCGCCCGCATCCTCATCCTCGAAACCAAGGGCAAGCAGTTCTACGACGCCGACTTTCAGGCCAAGGAGAAATTCGTCAAAGACGTCTTCCTCAAACACAACCCACACTTCCGCTACCGCTGCTTCGTGGACGAGGACGACAACGACTTCTCCCGCCACCTCGCAGACGTGCAGCATGAAATCCAAACGCTATGAAGCCACCTCTTGACGCTCTCCGCATTGTAGCCTCATTGTAGAAACACTATGAACGCCACCATCCAAAAGTGGGGCAACAGCCTCGCTATTCGCATCCCGCAAGCCGTCGCCCGCCAAATCCACGTCGCCGAGGGTGCCGCCGTCATCCTCCATGTGGATGCGGAGACGCTGAACATCCGCCCCGCCCGCCCGCGCTATCGGCTGAACGACCTACTGAAGCGCATCACCGCCAAAAACACCCACCCCGAAACCAACTGGGGCAAACCTTGCGGGAAAGAGGTCTGGTAGCCGTGCCCGCCAAGCCTTCTCCCAAGCCCCCCCAGCGCGGCGATGCCGTGTGGCTCGACTTCGATCCACAGTCCGGCCACGAGCAGGCGGGTCGCCGCCCCGCCCTCATCCTCAGCCCTGCCGCCTACAACTCCAAGACCGGCCTCGCGCTCTGCTGCCCCATCACCAGCCAGGTAAAAGGCTACCCCTTCGAGTGCCCGCTGCCGCCCGGCCTCCCCATCCAGGGCGTCGCTCTCGCCGACCAAGTCCGCTCCCTCGACTGGCGCACCCGCCGCGCCACCACCATTTGCAAACTGCCAGCGGATTTCCTCAATGAAGTCGTCGCCCGCATCCTTCCCTTGCTCGGCCATGAGGACTGAAAACATCCGATAAAAACAAGCGCCACACGGCAACCATGAACTACCTCGACCGAATCACCATCAACCCCAACCAATGCGGCGGACGCCCCTGCATCCGAGGGGTGCGCATCCGCGTAAAAGACGTGCTTGATATGCTTGCGGCCCGTGTGCCGGAAGCCGAGATTCTGGAGGATTTCCCCGACCTAGAAGCGGCAGACATTGATGCATGCCTCCAGTTCGCCGCCGCACAGAGCGACCACGCCATCCTCGCGGGCAACTTTGCCGCCGCTTGAGCCATGCGAATCTTCATCGAAACCACCATCCCAAGTTACATCACTGCACGGCCTTCGCGGGATATGCTCCGCTTTAGCCATCAACAACTCACCCGCGAGTGGTGGGAAACCCGCCGCGAATTGCACCAGCTTTTCACATCGCAACTCGTCCTCGATGAGGCCGCTGTGGGCGACCCCATCAAAGCGGCGGAACGGCTCGCGGTATTGAGCCACACGATTCTGCTTACTCTCACGGATAGCGCCTGCAAGTTCACCCACGACATCACACAATCGCACATCCTCCCGGTGGGTTCTGAGGTGGATGCCGCCCACATCGCTATCG
>JAYVQK010000192.1:0-5734 GCA_043757005.1 Verrucomicrobiaceae bacterium | reverse complement strand
CCCGAGGCCGACCTCGTGAAGACGGCGAATTGCCAGCCAGCCCTCTACGTCCACGGCCTCGCCTGCCTCGCCGCGCTCCGCGCAGAAATCGGCGACATCACCCCCCATGCCGCCGCCGGTCTTTCCCTCGGCGAATTCACCGCCCACGCCGCCGCGGGCACCTTCACTTTTGCCGACGGCCTCCGCCTCGTCGCCGAGCGCGGGCGGCTCATGCAGCTCGCCTGCGAGAGCACCACCGGCGCGATGGCCGCCATGATCGGCGGCGAAGAAGACGCCATCCGCACCCTCGCCGCTGAGTGCGATGTGGACGTGGCCAATTTCAACAGCCACGGCCAAATCGTGCTCTCCGGCGAAGCCGCTAAAATAGACGCCGCCGTAGAAGGCGCAAAAGACAAAGGCGTGCGCAAAGCCACGCGACTCAACGTCGCCGGCGCCTACCACTCCCGCCTCATGCAGACCGCCGCAGACGCCCTCGCCCCCGTGCTCGCCGCCACGCCCATGCAGCCGCCGAGCTTCCCCATCCTCGCCAACGTCATCGCCCGCCCCGTCCACGAGCCCGCAGAAATCCGCGCCAAGCTCGCCGCCCAAGTCACCGGCTCCGTCCGCTGGACCGAGACCATCGAGCACCTCGTAGATATAGAAAAAATAGACCTCTTCCTCGAACTCGGCCCCGGCGGAATCCTCGCCGGCCTCGTCCGCCGCATCCGCAAAGACACCCCCGTCCTCAGCGTCAGCGACAGCGCCACGCTAGACGCCGCCCTCCTCCAGCTCCGCGCCATTTAGTGACTTCACATTTCATTCTGCTGCCTTGAAAAAAAGACACTGTCTGTGTTTTGCGGGCCAAAGGCCCAAACGGAAGCCAGCCCGCCTGCTTTTTAACACAGTAGAATTAACGCCACGTGGAGGGATAAGAAATGCTCAGAAAAAACTGTGCGGATTTCCCCATCCCGAGACAGCCTCTAAAGAACCTAACGCTCATCCCACTCTACTCATGAAATTCATCTCACTCTGTCTCATCGCGCTCACGAGCGCCGCCGTCGCCGCCGATCAAGTCCTCGTCGAAGCCGAGAGCTTCCGCGAGGCGGGCGGGTGGGTGCTGGATACGCAATTCATCGAGAGCATGGGCTCCCCGTATCTGCTCGCGCACGGCATGGGCGAGGCGGTGAAAGATGCAACGACCACGGTGCATTTCCCAAGCACGGGGAAATATCATGTGTGGGTGCGGACGCTGGATTGGGTGGCGCGGTGGAAGGCGCAGGGTGCGCCGGGGAAATTCCAGCTCCTCGTGGATGGCACGGCGCTGGCCGAGACTTTCGGCACGAAGGGCGCTTCGTGGGGCTGGCAAGAGGGCGGCGTGGTGGACATCGCGAAGACCGATGTGGCGCTGGCGCTGCACGATCTCACGGGCTTCGAGGGGCGCTGTGATGCGATCTATTTCAGCAAAGAGAACACCGCGCCGGATGCGAAGAAATCGAGTGATCCGAACGACCCATGGCGGCGCACGGTGCTCGGGCTGCCGTTAAAGGCGGAGGATGCGGGGAGCTTCGACCTCGTAGTGATCGGCGGCGGCTACGGCGGCACAGCGGCGGCGATTTCTGCGGCACGCATGGGCTGCAAAGTGGCGCTGGTGCAGGATCGCGCGGTGCTCGGCGGCAATGGCTCCAGCGAGGTGCGCGTGTGGGCGATGGGCGGGACACGGCGCGGGCTTTACCCGGAGCTGGGCGGGATCGTGGAGGAATTTCAAGACGTGGCGAAGGCATCGCCGGGGACGTTTGCGGAGTTTGGCGACGACAATAAGGAGAAGGCCGTGCGCGAGGAAAAGAACATCACGCTCTTCTTTAATCATCACGTCACCGCCGTGGAAATGAGTGCGAAAGGCAAGATCGCCGCCGTCGTCGCGCTGGACACGAAGACGAGCGCGCAGCGTCGTTTTACCGGGCACTTCTTTTGCGACGCCACCGGGCACGCGACCGTCGCCGCGCTGGCGGGGGCGGATTCTACGATCAAAGAAGAAGGGCACATGGGGATGTCGAATATGTGGCGGTGGGCTCAGACACAAGCGCCCGCGCCTTTCCCCGCCGTGCCGTGGGCGCTGCCGCTGGATATGGATGACTTCCCGTATCCGCAGCGATTTCACGCGGAGTGGTTTTGGGAGAGCGGGTTTAATAAGCACCCCATCCTCGGGCTGGAGGACACGCGCGATTGGAATTTCCGCGCGATCTACGGCGCTTGGAACGCGATGAAGAACGGCGGAGGCAAAGCCGAACACACGAACGCCAAGCTGGAGTGGGTCGCCTACATCGGCGGCACGCGCGAGAGCCGCCAAGTGCTCGGCGATGTGGTGCTCACGCGCGACGACATCGCGGACAAGAAGCCCTTCCCAGACGGCACGGTGCCGACGACTTGGGACATTGATCTGCATTACCCAAAGGAGCAATTCGCCAAGGACGAGGCGAAAGAAGACCCCTTCATCTCAAAGGCCGTCTTTGGCAAAGGTGTAGATCGCAAGCAGGGCTACCCGCTGCCTTACCGCTGCTTCTACTCGCGCAATGTGGAGAACCTTTTCACCGCAGGCCGCTGCATCAGCGTGACGCACGAAGCTCTCGGCACTGTGCGCGTGATGAAGACCGGGGGCATGATCGGCGAAGTCGTGGGCAAAGCCGCCAGCATCTGCGTCCGCAGCAACGTAACCCCTCGCGAGGTCTATGAGCGCTACTACCCCGAGCTGCAAACGCTCATGCGCCTCCCCTCCAACGCCCGCCGCGCGACGGTAAATGATGAGCCCAAAGTGCCTGGCAGCGCCGACGCCGTGCAGCCCGTGCCAGCGAAATAGGGGAGGGAACATGGCTCCAGCCTTGCCGCCGAGGCGGTGCGCTCCTTATCTGCGCGCATGAATGTATCGCTTGCTTATGGCCGTGGGCATTTGGCCGTGGAGCTGCCCGAAGGGCGCACGACCGTCATCGAACCTACACCGCTCGCGGGGCTGCGGGATGAAAGAGCGGCGCTCATTGCGGCGCTCGATTCGCCGGTGGAGGCGCGGCCTTTGCGCGAGCAGATCACCACGACGACCAAGATCGTAGTGGTGCATACCGACATCACACGCCCCACGCCGAATGATCGGCTGATGCCGTGGCTGCTCGCGTATCTCGAAGCAGCAGGCGCGCGGCGCGAGAACATCACGCTCCTCAACGGACTCGGCACGCACCGGCCCAATACCCACGCGGAGCTTGTGCAGATGCTGACTGCGGAGGTGGTGGAGAATTTCCGCTGCCTCAATCACGAGCCGGAGAACGATGCCGCCCACGTGCAACTCGGCGTCACACGCACTGGCGCTCCGGCTTTAATCAACAAGCTGCTGGTGGAGGCGGATGTGCGGATCATCACCGGCTTTATCGAGCCGCATTTCTTCGCAGGATTCAGCGGCGGGCCAAAAGGGATCATGCCCGGCGTGGCGGCGCTACGCACCGTGATGAGCAACCACGGCGCGGCGAACATCGGCGATTTGCGCAGCACTTTCGGCAAGACCGTGGGCAACCCGATCTGGGAGGAGATGCGCGACATCGCGCTGCGCGTGGGGCCGAGCTTCCTGCTAAATGTCGCGCTCAACGAGCGGCGCGAAATCACCGGCGTCTTCGCGGGCGAGCTAGTGGCGGCGCATCGCGCGGGCACAGACTTCGTGCGGGCAGGTGCGATGCAGCGCGTGCCGGGAGCGTTCGACGTAGTCATCACCACGAACAGCGGCTACCCGCTCGATATGAATCTCTACCAAGCCGTGAAAGGGATGCGCGCCGCAGAGCTCATCGTAAAGGACGGCGGCATGGTCATCATCGCCGCCGAGTGCTGCGAAGGCGTGCCCAGCGGCAGCCCGCACGACAAACTGCTGCGCAGTGTCTCCAGCGGCGAGGCACTGCTGGAAAAAGTGGAGACACCCGGTTTCCAATGGCCCGAGCAATGGCAGGGGCAGATCCAATCGCTCATCCAGCGCCGCGCTGAGATCCACGCCTACACAGCGATGGACGACGCCACCGTGCGCGCAGCGCATCTCATCCCGTGCAAAAATATCGCCGCCGCCGTGGCCACGCGCGGCCCAGCGGCGAGCATCGCCGTGCTCCCCCAAGGCCCGCTCACGATCCCGTATATCGGCTGACGAGGATCAGTTTCCGCGAGCGTGGTAATAGACCGACCACCAGCCGGGCGTGGCGAAGAGCAGCGGGTTTTCCTCCAGCGCGCGGCGGAGGAAATCGCGCGCAGCGGTGCGATTTGTGGGGGCGATGAATTGCGCGGAGCCGAGCCAGCGGCGGCCCATGCCGATGCGGCGGGCGAGGTGATTTTGCCAACGGCGATGCGGCTCCAGCTCGTCGAGCGTCGCGCCGAAGATGCGCGACTTTTCCTCGAAGATGCGGGGCATTTGTTTGACCGTTTTGGAGTCGAGCTGGCGGAGTTGCACGGCGAGGACTTCATCCACGTAGTGAAAGCGGAAGTGCTGCGAGAGCCGCCACCAGAATTCCAGATCCATGATGATGTGCAGATCCTCGCGCAGCATCCCCGCGGCCTCCAGCGCGCGGCGGGTAAAGAAAACGGCGGGCTGGAGCAGGCTCGTGCGGCGCTCCCACCAGTGCAGCAAATCGGTCGGCGTATCGAAGCGCGCGCGATGGATACGCTCGGGGCGTCCATCGAAGAAAACCTCGCGCGTATTGCCAAAGATCACGTCGCGCCCCGCGCCAAGCAGCTCGCGTTTTACGATGGCAAAAGTATCCGGCACGTAGCGGTCGTCGGAGTTCAGCCAGCAAATCACCGGGCCGGTCGTGGCGCGGAAGCCTTTGTTCAGCGCGTTTGCCTGCCCGGTGTCGCGCTCGGTATGCACGCGGAGGTGGGGAAAGCGCGCGAGCACGGCGGGGGTTTCGTCGTCCGAGCAATTATCAAAGACAACATGCTCGAAGTCCTGCGTGCCCTGCGCGAGCACGCTCTCGATGCACTCGGCCAGCCACGGGCCTTGGTTCCACGACGGGGTGACGACAGAAAAAGTGGGAGTCATTGCAAAGAGCGCAGTTCAGATTGGGCTAAGAAGGACACAAAGGCAGAAAGTGGTTTGTATAAAGCAGGAGCCTTGCGGAGCATAGTAAGCAAAAGCATACAAAAGAGTAGAGAGGCCATGTTTGAAACGCCACTCTCATAGCATCTGGCTCAACTTTTGGGGGAGCAGGCCACTTGTGCGGACGGAGCGCACGCGTCCCGCGTGCAGCGTTGGGCATCCTGCCCGGCGCAGTGCGGCACTGGGAGTAGGAAAGATGCCCCAACCCCAGTAGCTCGTCTCTCACGCGCCGGGCAAGATGCCCGCCGCAGCACGCGGGACGCGCGCGCTCCGGCCATACAAGCCGCTCGCAAGTGCGGACGGTTTGCCCGCCCGAAGGCCCCTCCAAAGCGGGGTCATGCCCCCGCACTCCAGATTCATCGCTCGTAAGTCATGAGGCGAGTTTCCAGAGGTGCCATGGTGCCGCAAAAATCTTGTAGAGCCTAAGCGATTTCCCTCGACCTCCCGCTATTGCGCAACTTTATTTCCCGCTCAACCCAATGAACACCGTAGATAAATTCCTTTCCGGCACGACGCCCCGCCCTCGCGGAACGTCGGAACGGCTATTAGAGGGCGGTAGGTTTTCGGGGAAAAGCGGGGCGGATGGGGTGTTTCCTTTGTGGCTTTGTGCCTTTGTGCGAGGCCATAGTGCGGGGGCGAGGA
>JAYVQK010000191.1:0-5741 GCA_043757005.1 Verrucomicrobiaceae bacterium | reverse complement strand
TTCGCGTCCTTCGCGTTCTTCGTAGTCTCCTTATTTTTGTAAGTTGCCTTTAGGAGCGGGCGGCGGCGAGGAGGAGGTGGCCGAGGCGCTCGGCTTCGCGTTTGGTGAGGTCGGCGGGGAGGCGGAGGGTGATGGTGATGTGGTCGCGGAGCGGGAGGGTGTAGGTGGGCCAGTCGGCTTGCGGGTCTTCGACGGGGGCCGAGGGTGCTGCGGGCAGTGGGGGCTTTTTGTAGTGTTGGGGAAGGATTTCGAGTTGTTCGTGGAGGGCGGCGGTGGCGACGATGAAGGGGACGGCGATCCAGAAGAAGCGGGCGCGTTGACGGGAGGTGGGGTCTTTGAGGCTGCCGACGCCGCAGCTCTCTAGAAGGCGGAAGGCGGTGAGGAGCTGGAGCTGGGTGAGGTCGCCGCCGGGGACTCGGTCGAGGTGTTTGCGGAGGTTGGCGAGGGTGGTGACGTCTTGGCGGATGCGGGTTTTTTCGATGACGAGCATGATGGCGCGGAGGCCGGGCTCGGTTTGGAGGATGGTGCGGAGTTTTGGCAGGTCTATGGGCATGGCGTGGTGGTGTGGTGGTGGCTGGCTGGGGTAGCAGGGGGGCGCGGTGTGGGCAAGTGTTTGCGAGGCACGGGGGCGGCGGCGGTGGGTGGGGCGGTTTTGCCGAGGCGACCAAATGTCGCACGGGCCACGAATGTTCAAAGCTCGTGGGTGCTGTGTGGTTCCCATGGAGCGCAATGAGCTTTTGCCGCTCTTGCTAAATCAACGAACTCTGCCACGGTCACTGCACTTTAAATCCAAGGAACTCAGCCCATGAATATCGCTCGCACTTTCATCGCACCACTCATCGTTTCCATCGCCCTCGCACCGGCTGCTTTCAGCGCGGTGGAGTTTGATTTTAAAAAGATCGCTCCCAAGGTGGAGAAGAATGTGGGGGAGCTGTTGGAGAAGGCGCACTACGGGCGCATCCACTTGGACGATGCGCTGTCGAGGCGGTTGCTGAAAAACTATCTGGAGCGGCTGGATTATAACCATCTGTTCTTTACGCAGAAGGATGTGGATACTTATAGCGCGGCTTACGCGACGACGCTGGATGACGACATCATGGCGGGCAATACGGAGCCCGCGACGCGCATCTACGACGACTATAAAAAGCGCGTGGAGGATCGCGTGGCGAAGGTGAAGAAGCAGCTCGAAGGGAAGTTCGACTACAAGAGCGAGCGCAGTGTGGAGGTGAATCGCCAGAAGTCGCCTTGGCCAAAGGACGACGCCGAGGCGGACCACATCTGGAAGGATCGCGTGGAGGGCGAGATGCTGGATCGCGTGCTGCTGGCGGATAAGGTGGACGCGCCGGTGAAGGTCATCACGCGCCGCTACGATCAGCTCCTGCGCAATCTGCACGACCAGAGCGAGGAGGATGTGATCTCCAGTTTCCTGAGTGTGTTGGCGGAGACTTACGATCCTCATTCGGAATACATGAGCCGCACGCAGCTCGATGGCTTTAATATCACGATGAGCCTCCAGCTTATCGGCATCGGCGCGGTGCTGACGGGGGAGGAGGGCTATACGAAAATCCGCGAACTCGTGCCGGGTGGCCCGGCGGATCTGGATGGCCACATCAAGGTGGGCGACCGCATCAGCGCAGTGGCGCAGGGGGACGGGAACTTCGTGGAGACGCTCGATGTGAAGCTGGATAAAGTCGTGGAGATGATCCGTGGAAAAGAGGACACGACCGTGCGCCTCCGCATCATCCCCGTGGGCGCGACGGATCCTTCCGAGCGCAAGGTCATCGAGATCGTGCGCAAGAAAGTGAAGCTCAAGGAATCCGAAGCAAAGGCCGAGATCGTGGAGCACGCCCTGCCCGATGGCACTACGGAGCGGCTCGGCTGGATCGTGTTGCCCTCCTTTTACGCCGACATGCAGCACAGCAATGCAGCGGGCGCAAAGAGCACGACCAAAGACGTGCTGGCGCTGATCGAGCGGCTAAAAAAAGAGAATATCCAGGGCCTCGTGATGGATCTGCGGCGTAACGGCGGCGGCTCGCTGGAGGAGGCGGTGAATCTCACCGGGCTCTTCATCAAGAGCGGCCCCGTGGTGATGGCGCGCGATAGCGATGGCAAGGCCAAGGAACTACGCGACCGCAATCCCGGCATCGCCTACGACGGGCCGTTGATCGTGCTCGCAAATAAACTCAGCGCGTCGGCCAGCGAGATCTTCGCCGCCGCCCTGCAAGACTACAACCGCGCGGTGGTGGTGGGGGATTCCAGCACATTCGGCAAAGGCACGGTGCAGACGATCATCCCGCTCGATAACGTGATGCCGCTCTCCCTCAGCGGGCGCGACAACGAGAACGCGGCGGGCGCGCTGAAGCTGACGATCCAGAAATTTTACCGCGTCTCGGGCGGCTCCACGCAGCTCCAAGGCGTCGTTTCGGATGTGAAGCTGCCCTCGCTCTGGGACATCACCGACATCGGCGAAAGCGCTCTAAAAGGCCCGATGCCTTACGACACGATCCCGGCGGCCAAATACGATCTCGTGGACAAGCCGCTCTACAAAGAGCAGCTCAAACAACGTGCGATGGCTCGTATCGGCAAGGAGCAGGAGTTCCGCTGGATCGAAGAAGACGCCGAACGCTCGAAGGAGCGCGTGGCGGAGAATAAAGTGTCGCTCAACGAACAAAAACGCCGCGCGGAACTCGACGAAGACAAAGCCCGCAAAGCAAAGCGCACCGCCGAGCGCGCAAAGGTCAAACACGCCGACGAAAAGGTATTTGCTGTGACACTCGATAATCTGGCGAACCCCGAGCTAGAGCTGAAAAAGGAGAAGCCAAAGACGGCGGATGCAAAGAAAGACGGCACGCCGCACATCGCAAAAGTCGAACCTGCCGCAGATCCCAAAGCGCCAACCGAGAAGAAGCCCGCCGTAGCAGCAGCCGATGATACGGACGACGATGACGATGCGCCCGCCGAAGTCTCCAAGAGCGACCCGATCCGCAACGAGACGCTGAACATCCTCACCGACCTCATCGAATTCACCCACAAAGCCCCGCCCGAGCTGCCCGCCACCGCCGGCACGCAGAAAGCGGCGGATGGGGCGAAGAACTAGCGGGAGCGTCCGCTAAAGCTCCGGTAACTCCACGCTCGCCACCGCCATGGCGGCGATGCCTTCGCAGCGACCGAGGAAGCCGAGCTTTTCATTCGTTGTCGCTTTGATGCCCACGCGCCGCTCGGGCAGTGCGAGCACGCAGGCGAGGTTCGCTTTCATCGCGGCGAGGTGCGGCGAGATCATGGGGGCTTCGGCGATGAGCGTGCTGTCTATATTGCAAATGCGCCCGCCTGCGGCGGCGACGAGTTCGGCGGATTTGCGGACGATTTCCAGCGAGGACATTCCTTTGCAGGCCGGGTCGGTATTGAGAAAGTGATGGCCGATGTCGCTCTCGCCGATGGCTCCGAGGATGGCATCGGCGATGGCGTGGCAGAGCACGTCGGCATCGCTATGGCCATCGAGCCCCTTGCTGTGTGGGATTTCTACACCGCCGAGCACGAGCACGCGGCCCTCTGCAAAGCGGTGGACGTCGTAGCCAATTCCGGTGAGTGTCATTCCGCTTGTGGTAAAAGTTCGACCTTCCCGTTCCATGCGCGGACGGAGATTTTGTCCGGCGTGTCGGTGCGCGCGGTCATTTCAAAACGCCCGCCTGCATTCTCCAGCAGCAGCTTGCCGGCGGCGACATCCCACAGCGAGACGCTCTGCTCGATGTAGGCATCGAACCGCCCGCACGCCACATACGCGAGGTCGAGCGCGGCGCTGCCCATGAGGCGGCACTTGCGCACGCGGGCGATGTAGAGCGGGAGGAGCTGGAGCCCGGCGTTGATGGTCGTTTTGGTTTTGGAAAAGCCGACGCTTACCACCGAGTCGGCGAGATCCGTGCGGTCGCTCACCCGCACGGGGCGGTCATTCAGCAGGGTTGGCCCGCCTTTTACCGTCTGCCAAAGCTCGTCGCGCTGCGGGTCATAAATCACGCCGAGCTGCATCTCGCCGCCGTGCCGCAGGGCGATGCTCACGCAGTAGTGCGGGATGCCGTAGAAGTAATTCACCGTGCCATCAATCGGGTCCACGATCCACTGCCACTCGCTCGCCTGATTCCCCGCGATGCCCTCCTCGCCGTAGAGCGCGTGGTCGGGGAAAGCGGTGAGCAATTTCAGCGTGATGAGCTCCTGCGTCTGCACATCGAGCGCGAGCTTGATGTCGTGAGCGAGCATCTCATTCACCTCCGGCGGACGGCCAAATTGTTCGCGGAGTAAAACCCCCGCCTCCCGTGCGGCGGCGATGGCGGTGGCGAGAGCGGTAGATAAGATTTCGGACATGATGATGCAGCATGGGGATGGAAGAGGCGGGGAGAGGTAGCAAGCAAAGAAGTGCCCGCTTTACTTCCCAAATCCCGCCGCCGCTGTCCCGTCGTCATTCAGTTTGCCGCAGGCCCAGAGCAGTCCGCGCGTGACGAGGTCGAGATAGACGGGGTCGCGCATCGTCGCGTTATCGTGGCCGAGCGTGGTGGTGAAGACTCGGGCGCTTTCGTAGGTATTCACCCAGATCACCACGTGGTCTTGCTTCGTGTCTTCGCCGTAGGCTTGCGCGAGGGGGACGCAGCCGGGCCAGAGTTTTTCGTTTTTATAAAGTTCGTCTTTGGCGTCGGCCCACACCGCTGGGAAGCCCTTCATCACAGGGTGCTCGGCTTTCATTACCTTCACCGTGAGGTCGCGGTTTTTCTCGTGGCTGCGACTCGTGATGCCCACGAGCTTGCGCCATTCATCCGTGGTCCCGGCGCGGTAGCTGTGCGAGGAGCAGTGTAGCAGCACGGCAGGCACGCCCGCTTTGTGCGCGGCGGTGATGCCTTCGATGAAGGCGTTATCCGCGACTGCGCCGAAGCACTCGTTATGCACCACGATGTCGTAGCCCTTCCACCAGTCGGCTTTTTCATAAATGGACACGCGATGATCGCGCTCATCCGCCCCGTTTTCCGCGCCTTCTTGCACGATGGTCCACTCCACATTCGCACGCGCCGAGATGCCTTCGCTGAGGATTTTCTTTTGCGCCGTATAATCATGGCAACACCCGCCACACACCATCAGCGCGCGCAGCGGCTTCGGCGCTTCCGCGCGGGTGAAAGGCGTGAGACTGGTGAGGAGGACGACGGCGAGTAAGGCAAGGATACGCTTCATACCGTTGGTGACTAAAGCGCGCGCTCGCGGGTGTCGAGGCTCATGCTCGCAGGGTAGCGTTGACGATTCGCTGGAGGTGAGGCATTTTCCGCATATGAGCACGCTTGTGGAAATCGAAGAAGCCGCCGAGCAATTAGACCATACGGAGAAACTGCACCTGATGGAAACTCTGTGGGATGGATTGAGTCGCAAGGGGGCGGGGCTGGAGTCTCCCGCATGGCACAAGGAGATTCTGGAGGAGCGCCGAGCGCGAGTGGCAGCGGGCAAAGAGGGGTATTCGGAATGGGAGGAAGCCAAGAGGGACATCCGCAGTCGGGTGGAATGAAGCTGCACGTTTTGGATTCAGCCAAAGATGATTTAGTTGGCGGTTATCACTTCTACGAGGAGCAGTCGCCGGGGCTTGGTTCCTATTTCCTCGATTCGCTTTTTTCTGAGATTGATTCGCTAGGGCGTGTTTACACTAATTGACAACCTCTTAAAAAAGAGTAAAGAGAGGGATGGAACTCACGAAAGAACAGTTTGAACAGGTA
>JAYVQK010000190.1:0-5769 GCA_043757005.1 Verrucomicrobiaceae bacterium | reverse complement strand
ATGACTACGAAGGGCGCGAAGAACGCGAAGGGTTCCTGACTTCGCGCTCTCAGCGCCCTTCGTAGTCACCTTTTTAGAAATGGAATCTGCGGGCGAGATGCCCGCCAACTTGCCTTTCATCCACGTTTCCTTAGCGTGCGCCGCGTGACTTTGGATACACCGCTCGCCGAGCTCGATCTCGTGCCTGTGCCGCGCTTGCGGCAGCTCGACCGCATCGGCTTGCGCACGGTCTCGGAGCTGCTTTTTCATTTTCCAAATCGCTACGAAGATCGCAATGAATTCGACCGCTTTCCGACGGGCGAGACGGCGCAGCCAGTCTGCGTTTGCGGCATGGTGAAAAAGGTGAGCGCACGGCACGTGCGCGGTTTCCAGAAGATGCTCGATGTGGTGATCGAGGACGAAAATGCCGACGCACTAACTTCGCCACTCACGCTGCGGTGGTTCAATTCGCACTGGGTGGAAAAGATGATCGCGACGGGCCACCGCATCGTCGTCTATGGCAAGCCGAAGCTCGTCTCGGGGCGCGTCGTGATCTCGCACCCGGAGTTTGAAATCGTGGACGACGATGCGGAGGAAAGCATCCACCTCCGCCGCATCGCCCCCATCCATGGCGCGACCGAGGGCCTCTCGCCGCGCGTGATGCGGCGGCTGATCTGGGAAGTGCTGGAGCGGCTGGAGGACGACACCGTGGCCCAGCTCGTGCCGCCCAAACTCGACGGCACTAGCCGTGCGTGGGCGCTGAGGCAAATGCACTTCCCCGCAAACATGGAGGCTCTCGCGAAAGCGCGGCGGCATCTCGTGCTGGAGGAGTTTCTCGCCATGCAGCTCGCCGTCGCCGCGAAGCGCACCGAGGCGCACGCCGAGCGCGGCGCGGCGCACTGCGGCACGGGCGAACTGATGCGCCGCTTGCACGAGTCACTCCCCTTTTCCCTCACCGGCGCGCAGCAGCGCACCATCGAGGAAATCCGCGCCGACCTCGCTCTCGCACGCCCGATGAACCGCCTGCTCCACGGCGACGTCGGCTCGGGCAAAACACTCGTCGCGCTGAGTGCCATGCTGCTGTGCGTGGAGTCCGGCTACCAAGCCGCACTCATGGCTCCCACACAGATTTTAGCCGAGCAGCATTACTTAAATTTCCGCCGCCTCTGCGACCCGCTCGGCCTCCGAGTCGCCCTCCGCACCGGCTCGCGCAAAGAAGACGCAGGCGCGCTGCCGCTCTTTGATAATGTTGCCATTCACTCGCAGCGCCCGGAACTCCGCGAGGGGAGCGCGCGCGTCCCGCGTGCCGATTTGGGCGTCCCGCCCGAATCATCCGGCGCACGATACTCGAAGCGTCGTCTCCCTCACTACGAGTGTCCTCATGCGATTTACTCCGTCACCTTTTCCACACGAGATCGCACGCTACTTTCGCCAGAGGCTCGCACTGTCGTTCTCGATGCGATCCGGCATTTTCACGGCGTGCGCTACGAGCTGCATATCGCCTGCGTGATGCCGAACCACGTGCATATCATCTTCCAGCCTTACCCAAAAACCGCAGCGGAAAGTAAGGAATGGGGCTTTTGGTCGCTGAGTGAATTGATGCACTCGATCAAGTCGTTCTCGGCAAAAAAAGTGAACGCGGTGCATGGCGAGACAGGTGTGGTTTGGGAGAAGGAATTCTTTGATAAGCTCATCCACACCGATCACGAGCTAGAGCAGCAGTTTGATTACATCGCAGCAAATCCACAACGCGCGGGCGTGATTCGCGGGACGGAGAGTTACCGGTGGATTTGGACCCGGCCAGCCGTGGCACATCCTACCACTCGGCAGGATGCCGAGCGGGACACGCGGGACGCGTGCGCTCCCCTCGCGGAGGCTCCACCGCGCCATGGTATATCGGATGATGCGCCGCACATCTTCGTCGGCACTCACGCGCTGCTTTACGAGGGCGCGGGATTCTCCCGGCTGGGGCTGGCGGTGATTGATGAGCAGCATAAATTCGGCGTGCTCCAGCGCGCGCGGCTCCATGCGCAGGCGGGGGAAAATGGTGCGCCGGATGTGCTGGTGATGACGGCCACGCCGATCCCTCGCACGCTTACCATGACGCTCTACGGCGACCTCGATGTCTCCACGCTCGACGAGCTTCCGCGCGGGCGCGGCAAGATCGTCACCGGCATCCGCCCGCCTACGAAGCTGCCCGACGCGGCGAAATTCATCCGCGAACATCTCGAAGCCGGGCGGCAGTGCTACATCGTCTATCCGCTCATTGATGAGAGCGAGCGAGTGGAGGCAAAAGCGGCGGCGGCGGAGTTTAAAAAATGGAGCGAGCTGCTCGCGCCAATGAAGTGTGAGCTGCTTCACGGGCGCATCCCGGCGGAGGAAAAGGACGCCACCATGGAACGCTTTCGCAGCGGCGTGACGAAGGCGCTCATCGCCACGACGGTGATCGAGGTCGGCATAGATGTGCCCAACGCCAACATCATGCTCATTGAAAATGCCGAACGCTTTGGCCTCGCCCAGCTCCACCAGCTCCGGGGCCGCATCGGGCGCGGGGAACACAAGAGCTACTGCGTGCTCATCACCTCCTCGGACGATGCCGAGGCGATGGAGAAATTGCGCACGCTGGAGCGGACCAACGACGGCTTTGAAATCGCCGAAGCCGACCTCCGCCTACGCGGCCCCGGCGACCTCCTCGGCACCGCGCAGAGCGGCCTCGCGCCGCTCAAGCTCGGCGACCTCTTCCGCGACGCCGAGCTGATGAAGCTCGCCCGCAACCACGCCTTCCTCATCTTCGAGCACGACCCACAGCTCACCCGCCCCGAGCACGCCGGATGTCGCACACTCCTCGCCGAGACGCGCCGCATCATCCTCGCGCAAGTGAGTTGAGGGACTGCTGAATAAAGTGTTCCGAGTCGTTTTTTGTCATTCAAGCGAGTGATGTGCGCAGGGGAGCGCCGGGCCCCGTCCGGCAGCCGCCGGATGTCCGGCGCCCCGCCGGGTATATCGGACGGGAGAAGATGTGACTAAAAAGCGCCTAAAAAGTAGCGCAGTCACGCCGTGACGAAGAGCGCGCCGCTCCCGCGCGCCGCTCCCGCGCAAAGACACCAAAAACGACGCAAAACGATAGAGTCAGCGTCTCCTAAAACGCCTCTTCTAAAATTATTTTCCAGAGTAAATGCAGATGTTTCTAAAAAAACTCTTGCCAAAAAAAGAGCCGCGCTGAAAGAAAGCTGTGTCGAAAAAGCCGCCTTCTCAAAAAGACAAGCTCATCGAAAAGTCAGTCAAAAGTTACTAATCCCAAAACAAACTAATGAAATGCACTCTCCAGCTCTCCAGCTCTCCAGTATAGCCGCTTCGGTTCAAGCGTAGCTTTTCATCCTTTTGCAAGCGCGCAATTCTGCCCGTGCACGGATCGCGTAAGCGCCCAAGAAAGTGCCACAGGCGTCCCGCCTGTGGCCGCCGCCCGCACCGACCACCAAACGCCGTCTCACTTCCAAGACGCTGATTTCGTCCACGGAAAGCACAGAAAGACACGGAAAGGACACTTTCCCCAAGCGTCGTTTTTCCTTTCATCGAGCGCCGCGTCTTCCGTGATAGCAAATCCGCGCGATTCCGCATCCCCTTTCCCAAACTCCACCCCCGAAAGCCGCGCAGGGGAATCCCCCACGCCAGAAGCGCCAGTAGTTTTCCGAAAACCGCCATCACTTTTGTCGAAGCCACCCATGGAAACGACAAAACCGCCCATAAAGTCGCCGAAACCACCCGCACTTTCCGAGCTTCCACCCGTAGAAATCCCAAAACAATCCCACTTCCCGCTACAATCGCCCCCCAAAAGTGCCACAGGCGTCCCGCCTGTGCCCCCGCCACACAGGCGGGACGCCCATGTCACCTTCCTCCGCCCCCACAAACCAGCATCTAGCATCCATCCATCAACATTCAATCATCAACACTACACACATCATGAACCGCAAAGACTTCGTCCCTGAATCCAGCGCCAATTTCAACGATTGGACCAGCAACCTCCACGATCACGCCGAGGAACAACTCACCGGCATCACCGGCTGGGATGCCGCCCGCATCACCGCCTTCAAAGCCCGCCTCGCCACCCTGCGCGATAAGTCCAAGGCCGTCCTCGATGCCCAAGCCATCGTAGATAGCCTCACCGGGGAATTCCTCGCCGCCAAAGCCGCCGCCCTCCCCGGCATCCGCCAAGACTGCACCAATATCAAAACCAGCGCAGGCTACGACGACGGCGTCGGCACCGTCCTCGACATCCTCACCAGCAGCGCCTCATTCGACAGCGCAGGCTACAAACCCACCATCGCCAGCATCACCAGCCTCCCCGGCCACAACCGCATCATGATAAAGAAGCGCGGCGTAGATAGCATCAATATCTACTGGCGTCGCAAAGGCGAAGCTGCCTGGCGCCTCCTCGCCGCCAAACGAGTCCGCTTCCCAGTAGAAGACGACACGCCCCCAGCAAGCCCCACCCAATCCGAAGGCCGCGAATACCGCTGCACAGGAGTCCTCGGCGACGACGAAATCGGCCAACCCAGCGACATCGCCGAAGCCATCTTCACTCCGTAAGCAACCCTCACCCATCAGCCCAGCCATGACCACCATCCGCAAAATCACTCACATCCTTACCCTCATCTTCGCAGTCATTACGCTCCTTTCCGTCCCACCCGCGAGAGCGGATTTTACAACCGGTAGTTATACGATCTGGATCGAATCTGGGCGGGCGATGCACAGTTTTGAGATCGTAAATCCGACTGGAGACAGCACCTACTATGGCTGGAATATGGGCATGGCTGTGGCTTTTGATCAGCAAACCTCGCACTATCGCATCACTGGGTCGATGACTCCAGGTTATCAGAATTTAATCCTTCGCGACAATACTAGCGGCGAAATAGCATCACTCCCGAACGACGCCAATGGCGAAACCACCATCGTTGGTAGTGCTTGGACCTCGGAGTCCGGCAATCCCATCCCAAAACTCTATTTTCTAGGCGATGCGGCCCTCGCCTCAAGTTCCATCGTGGTAAGTCAAAACGGCAGCTTCTACATCCCCTCCATAGAATCCACCATGTGGGCGCAATACTTGCAAGCCGATCTCTACGCCTTCTCCTCCCCCTACGACCCGAATTTACCCTACCGCATCCTGAATCTCACCACTGGTCAGCAATCCGCAGAAAGCGCCAACGATACCACCTTGAGCGCATGGACGTGGATCACCACACCCGCCCCGCTCGCCAGCGTCACCATCTGGCTCTGCGACATGGCCGAGGCGGGCCACTGGTTCACCATCCACGGCCGATACCCAGATGGCCCCGAGATGCTCACCCGCGTGCAGGCTACCGATGGCACCGGCAATATCTACGTCCACCTCACCGCTACTATCGGCATGGGCATGGATTTCCAAATCGAGCGCGACGCCGACCACCTCACTATCGGCGGGATGCACGTAGATACGAATTTCCCCCAGCAAGATTTTAATATCTTCACCTACGGCAACTTCCCATCCACGCCCAATCGCCCACTCGCAGCCCAGCCATTCAGCTTTGCCAGTGATGTGCTAGGCTCGTATGGCTTCACCCTCTGGCTTGCAGACGGCTATCATACAGAAATCCCCGCCACGCTCAACCCCATCTCTTCCCTCACAGGCCGCTCATGTAGCTGGGAAATGGCCCCTCTTTACGACGACTACGGACTCCCCATTTCTAATGCCTATAGCCTCAATATCTTCCTTGACGTAGATCCCCAACAATCGTCGTGGATCGTCAATAAAAA
>JAYVQK010000189.1:0-5905 GCA_043757005.1 Verrucomicrobiaceae bacterium | reverse complement strand
TAGCACCTTTCTTGAGACCAGAATCAATGGCATACTGATCCTTAGCGGAATCGAGCATACGAAGGGTCTGAACGATGGAGGCGGCTTGTGAACGCTTACGAGCACGCAGTGCGTTTGGCACAGCGATGGCGGCGAGCAGTGCGATGATCGAGACGACGATCATGATTTCCACGAGTGTGAAGCCCGCGCGTTTGGAGTTTAGTTTCTGTAACATGGTAGTATTTTTTCTTTTGTGTTTTATTTTGTCCGCAGCGAGTTGTTCGTTGCGGACGAGATCGAATTAAGCAGTGACCATGCCAACGTCGCCGCCTCAAATTAAAAACTTCTAATGTCTGTAGATCCTACTTTTGCCACGCCAACGAAATCTCTGTGGAGCCGCATCCCGCCAGCGTTATGGGTCTTTCTCGCGGCGTTTCTCTGCCAGTTCGTCGTGCTGAATCTCATCGCCTCTTCGCGCCATTTCTTGCCGGACAGCGATGATATGAAGTTTTACGATACGTGGGCGCATAAGCTGAATGGCGAGCTGCCGTGGAAGCCAAATGAGCCGAACGCTCCCGGCACGGCTTTTTATGGGATGCCGGGCTATTCCTACACGCTGGCGGCGATTTACACGGCGACAGGTGGCTACGACCATGAGTATTCGCCCTACCTCGTCGCGCAGCTCCAGGCGGTGCTTCATGCGCTTACGGCGATGTTTATTTTCCTGCTGGGGCGGGCGATTTTCGGGGGGGGGATTTTAACCACGAAGGACACGAAGGACACGAAGGGGCGTGAAAAAGAGAAAATTGACGCCAATGCCGCTGCTTCGTGCTCTTCGTCTTCTTCGTGGTTCTCAGAAAAAAGACGCGGGACGGTGATTGGTGCGCTGGCGGCGGCGGGCTGGGTGGCCTTCACCCCGGCGCAGGTTTTCTCGGCCATTCTCATGCCGACGGCTTGGATTGTGTGTGCGTTTTGGGGGCTCATTTATTGGCTCGTGCGGCTGAGTGAAAGTGGGCGCGTGTCGTGGTGGCGACCTTGGCTGTGGATGGGGCTGCTGATGGGTGCGGTAGCGCTCATGGTGGCTTCCATCCTCATGCTGATCCCCCTCGTGATTGTGGCTATCGCGCTCTCCGTGGGGCGTGGGCGCAGGCTGGGGGCGCGTGTCCTTTCCTCTGTAGGAGCGGTGGCGGTGCTGCTGGGCGGCGTCTATACGGGGTGCTCTCCGGCGTGGGTGCATAATTACTTTTACGCCCACGACCGCGTGCTCTTTTCCGCGCACGATGGGCTGAACTTCTACATCGGCAACTACGCCGAAGCGAACGGCTACACGCGAATCCCGCCCATTCTCCGCGCGTCGCAGGAGAGCTTGTTGCTGGATTCCCTCTCTGTCCCCGAAGCCGAACTCGGTCGCCCCATGAAGCGCTCGGAAGTCTCCGCCTACTGGAAAGCCAAGGGCCAAGCCTTCATCCACGAGCACCCCGCCGCATGGCTGCGACTGATGGGCGTCAAATTTGCGAATTTCTGGAACAATTATCAATATGACGACCTCTCAATCTTGAAACTCCTCCGCGACGAAGGCGTCGTGCCGCCCGGCCTCCGTTTCGGCTTCGCGGGGGCCCTCGCGCTGCCAGCCATGTTTCTGTGCTTTTGGCGTTGGCCGCGTAGTCGGTGGGTCGTGGCGGCGTGCCTCTTTCACATGGGGGCCGTGCTCATGGTCTTCGTCACCGAGCGATACCGCATGGCCGCTGCGCCGGGGCTGCTGCTGCTCGGAGCGGGGGGGCTGTATTTCCTCTGGGAAAATCTCGCCGCCCGCCGCTGGTTGGCCTCAGCGGTGTATCTCATCGCCCTAGCCGGCGCGGGCTGGTTTGCCTCGACCCCGCAAACGGAGATCGGCCTCTACTCGCTGGATTACTACAAGGCCGGCATCCGCTCGACGGAGGAAGCTCTGAGCCTCCAAGAGCAAAATGGCGACCCTCGCGCCATCGCCGCCGCCCTCGACCGCGCCCAGCGCAACCTCGAAACCGCTTATGGCTACATCCCCAGAAACAGTGAAAACGCTTTTGCCCTCGGCAACGTCTGGATGGCCCGGGGCGACCTCGCTCGTGCGGAGGGCTGCTACCGCCTCGCCATCGCTCTCGCGGCCCAGACTCCACACGCCCACGATGGCGCGCTGAACAATCTCGGCGTCATCTTTCTCCAACAAAAACGCTGGGCCGAAGCCGAGCCGCTCTTCCTCGCCGCCGTAAAAGCCGAGCCCACAACCGCCAAGACCTGGTATCTCCTCGCCCTCGTCCGCAAAGAGCAAGGCAAGCTCGGCCTCGCCGCCGAGGCTATCGCCAAAGCCGTCCAGCTTGCCCCGAAGCAAGCGGAGTTTTTGAAAATGCGCGATGATCTGGCCAGCCCAGCTCACTAAAAACTCACGCCCGCAGCACCGCCCGCACTGCGTCCTCCACCACCGCCCAAGCCACATCCTCCACTGGCTGCCACGCGCCAACCGCCGTGGGCAGGACGAAGAGATTCTTCCCGTCGCGGAATTTCTTATCCAGCCGCATCGCCCGCAGAATGTCGTCGAAAAGCCCCGGCGTCTCCCGGTGGCTTTGCGGCAGGCCCGCGCGCTCTAGCAGAGCGTGCAGACGGTTTTGGAAATCTACGCCCACCGTGCCGAGCGCCACTGCCAGCCGGGTCGCCGCGACCATGCCGATGCTGATGGCCTCGCCGTGCGTGAGCGTGTAATGCGCGCTGAGCTCCAGCGCGTGGCCGATGGTGTGGCCAAAGTTCAGCACGTTGCGGATGCCGAGCTGATCCAACTCATCCTGCGCGACCACCGCCGCTTTCAGCGCCACACACTGCGCCACCACATCCGTGAGCACCGCCGCATCGCGCGCCAGCAGCTTCTCCAAATCCCCACCCTCTAGCTGCCGCCACAGCGCCGCCGAGCACACCGCGCCGTATTTGATAATCTCCGCCGTCCCGCTCCGCATCTCGCGGTCACTGAGCGTCGCCAGCGCACCGAGATCACACGCCACGAGACGCGGCTGGCTAAATGCGCCCATGATATTCTTCACCCCGCCGAAATTCACCGCCACCTTCCCCCCCACGCTAGAATCCACCGCCGAAAGTAGCGTCGTAGGGATCTGCACAAACGGCACCCCGCGCCGGAAAACCGCCGCCGCAAACCCCCCGAGATCCCCCACCACCCCGCCGCCGAGCAGGAAGACCAGTGGAGCCGCCCCCGCATCCGGGAACGCCGCCAGCATCGCCGCGCACGCCTTGGAAAACTCCTCCCAATTCTTCCCCTCCTCCGTCACCGGGATGTCGTGCCGGATGATCGTGCCAAAGCCCGCCGCCGCCAGCGTCGCCCGCAGCGGCTCGTAGTAATGCCCCGCCACCTGCGCGTTTGTGAGCACGAAAGCATTGCGCTGCCGCAGCCCTTGCTCGCGCAAAATTTCGCCCAACTCCGCCAGCAACCCATGCCCGATGAGCACGGGATAACTCCGCGCACCGAGCGCGACCGGCACTTTCACAAGATCGAGAGATACAGACATAGCGCCCAGCGAAATGCCCCACCCCGCCCCCCGACGCAAGCGCCATCACTTCCCCACCGGCACCAGCACCTCATTCCGACGCCACGGGCCTAGAATCCACGGGGGATCGTAGTATGCAAAAGACGGACTCCCCTTCTCCGCGAGACCTCTCGCCTTCATCCACACGCGCAGCTTTTCCAGCGCCGCATCTTCATTCGCCTTCGACTGCATCCCCGCAAATCGCAACACCGCCACCTTCGCCGCCGCCCGTTGCGAGAGCTTCACCGCATCCCCCGTCGGCGCAGGCGTATCCTTACGCGCCACCTCCGGCATCACAAAACTCATCGCCGTCCCCGCCTCGCCACGATCCATGAAAACTGGCGTCGTCATCTCGATCTTCTGCCCCTTTGCATTATCCCCTTGGATATACCGGAAGAGCCGCATAAACGCCCCGTCCCGCTCTTCTTTCGTCACCGTCGTCGCCACCGTCAGCACCGGGTATTCTCGTAGCTCATAGTCCCCCTCTTTATCCGAAACCCTGTAAGGAGCAGTCTCAGGAGTCGCCGCCAGAGCGGAAAAATGTAGCCCCACCGCAAAAAGCGCCACAGAGAAAAGTAATCGTTTTGTTTTCATAGAATGAATTCTGTTTATACGTAATAGCATCCCATCACGGACGCCCAAAAATGGGCGTCTATATACTTGACGCACCATAGCCACAAGCGGTGCTATTTTTATTTTCAAGAACATTGACAATACACGCCCTAGCGAGCAACTGAATAAGGGGTGATACGCTGAATAAGGGTTAGAGGGGGTTAGAAGGGTTGATACACAAAGGGGGTCGGAAGGGGGGAATAACAGGGTTTTGATACGTTGGGGGAGAAAAAAGACGGCTTGCATGGGGGATGCACGGGGGGTGCATGGGGGATTATTCGGTGCGCCAGTTGGCGCGGAAGGCGGGGAGGGTGTGCCATGTCGCTGTGCCATCGGGGTGCTTGATTTGGACGCGGCCATTGTCATTGCCGTCCACAGCCCAGATGGTGCCTGCGAAGGAGCCGCTGGCGATCTTGGTCACACGGGCGCTGTTTGGAGGGAGGTGTAAAGAGGCGGCGGGCTAGGGGGCGACGTATTTGTAATCCATGATGATCCTTTTGAGGGGTAGTCGGTCGGAGCCGCCGATCACCCAGGCTACTGTAACGTCGTCATAGCCCGCGTAGTCCACGATCTTTCCGACGACTTCGCCCCTTGAGTTCTGCAAAGTATAATTGAGGTAGTTTGCGGCATTCAACTTTGGCGGCGGCTCGGCTACTGGCGGCTTTGGAGATACTGGAGAGGACGTGGTAATTGGCGCATCGGTGCTGGAGAGAAACTTGATGTATAGAGGCAGGGCGAGCGAAAGAACGACTGCTGTGCTGAGGCAAATGATGAAGATGCGGCCTGATGTCTTTGCGGCGGCTTCGCGATCTGCGCTGGTGAGGTGAGTGATGATCGCGCCGATGATGGCTAACGAAAGGAGCGATCCGAAGATCGAGAGAATGGCTGTTGTCATGGTTGTTTGTGTATTCTTCGTTTCAGTCTGGTATCCAATTCGGAAAAAATCAAACGAAGCGCACCAAGGCTCGCAGTGCTGGGCGGCTTACTCGCGAGTTGATTGCCTTTTTCAATCAACTGTGTGTCGCTCAAATCGCGCAAAAGCTCTGCCAATGTGGCTTCGTAGCCTTCGCCGCCATCCTCGCGCAGACGCGGAGAATCAGGGTTTTCATTCGCGACTTCGATACCCGCTTTGATCTCCTCGATCTCCATGCGATGCATCGCCTTCTGACTTAATACCCGCTTGCCGGATTTCAGCATCATCATCGCAGACACGCCCAGTCCCAATGCGTCTGCGGTCTCTTTCCAAGTCCACTGGCGCACCGTCTTCAAGTTCTCAAGGCGCGAAAAAGTATCACCCGATGACACTTTTTCCTTGCGTTTGTGCTATTTTGTGATATTCCATCTGAAACTTCCGATGAATAACACAACGCATCTCTGGCGAAAGGTCAAGGCCAACATCATTCTCTCGTTTGGCAGCGTCACTAAAGCAGCCCAGCACTTCAACTGCTCGGCGCAAGGAATCCGGCAAGCTGCTATCGGCACGCGCTGCCCACGCGTTCGCGAACGACTGATTACCGCTGGGATTATTGAGCCCGCAAAGAACATAGCAGCGTAATGAAAGACGCCGCCGCCAACGAAATACTCGAAGGTGAAAAACTCGCTGCCTTTCGGGCGGAGTTCGCAATCTTGAAATACGAATGCGCGATCTTAAGTAGGGCGTGTTCACACTATCGAAGAGCCTCGACAATGAGGACAAAGTGAATGAAACCGATGAGCATGACATCGAGTTTCTCGAAGCGTGAAAAGATACG
>JAYVQK010000188.1:0-5909 GCA_043757005.1 Verrucomicrobiaceae bacterium | reverse complement strand
CGATTCGCTCTACATCGCGCTTTCTCCGAACACGAGCGCCGACAGCAACGAAGTAGTCGAGGGCGTCGTCCTCGATTTTGACGCCGATGGGCGACTCGTCGGCATCGACATCGACAACGCCAGCCACAAGTTGGACCTGCATGAACTCACTGCGGAGCGAATCCCAATCCAAGCAACCGCAGCCTAACCATGCGAGCTACCAGGCGGAGTGGTCACGCCTGTAGCTGAGCTTGGGGTCATTAGGCCACACGCCGCTTGCACTACGGGACGCACCGGACATCTTTTCCCCATGAACAGACCAACCAAAGTCGAAGCGTTATCAGATTTTCGGATTCGCGTGGGTTGACGCTCCGCAGCACTTCGGGCAATTTCATGCGTATGAGCACAATCCTTGAAGCTGATGAGACGGGCACGCTGCATTTGCCAGCGACGATGTTGCCGCATCCGGGGCCGCATCGCCGCTATCGGGTGGCGACGGGAAATGGGCAGGTCGTAGTGGAGGTGCCGAGTGCGGAGCCCCGAAAACCTACGGGATTTGTGCAAAAATGGGGAGGTTTGGCAAAGAAGGTCAGCGATGAAAAGGACGCTTGGCTGACTCATATCAACGATAAACACCTTCGCTGATTGTGAGGGTTTTGCTCGATGCAAATGTGGTGCTGGATTGTCTGGTGCTGGAGGCTACGGGACTCCCTCGGGCGGGCAAGCCAGCGAGCGATGAGATTTTGAACCTTTGTGATACCGGGGTGCATCATGGGCTGATTGCCTGGCATACGCTGCCGATTGTTGCGTATTATTATGAGAAGCAGAGGGGCACTCAGGATACAGCGGAGATGCTGGAGTCGCTACTGCTGCTACTGGAGGTGCCCGCAGTCGCTCATCGAGATGCGGCGATGTGGCGCAGTCATGGGATTGCAGATTTTGAGGATGCTTTGCAGCTCGCGTGCGCAGTGGCTGGTGGGGCCGAAATGATCCTCAGCCGCAATACGTCAGACTTTGAGGGAGGCGCGATTCCCGCGATGACGCCGGAAGCATTTTTGGCGGTAGCCCGCAGGTAGCCAGACCGCTGTCCACCAGGATAAGCTTTGATGAAATCTGAATCCGACGCAGACGAGCGGGATGATGGCTCGACGCCGCCACGCATCGGGATGACACGGGAGGAAGTCCGCGCCAAATATGGGCGGCCTGTAAATGTCTCCGTCAACTCCCATGGTGAGGTATGGAGCTACACGTTTAATAATTTCGATGGCTCTGCATTCATTCCGTATTACGGCGCTTATCGGCAGGCTACGAAGAAGCGCAATAGTAGCGTGATTTTCTTTGGGCCCAATGGGCGTGTGCGGGATTTCAATTGGAATCAGACGGATCCGATGGGTGGTAGCGTCTGGCGGTAGGCGGCAGGAGAAAGGGGAGCAGGTGCAAGGCTGATCGTCGGATAAGACTGCGGCGTGCCCCCGCCCCACTCTCGTCTATCATGCGTCCCACCCGATCCTCGGCGGGACGCCAAGGATGATACGCGAATCGTAAGATCGACGCAGTCAAACGAGTGCGCTACCCAGCACCTACGGCTCGTTAGAATGGTAAGAAATGACTCGGTTCGATTCGATTTACAGTTCCTTTGACCCACGGTTGGCGCGGAGGGCGGCGACATCAGCATCTTTGCGCCGGGCGGGAAGATTGTGGTCGGCTTCGATGTCACCAGCCAATCGCTCGACCAAGGCATCCTCACGGAGGGCGGCGGCAACATCCAAATGTTTGCCCACGACAGCGTCACCCTCGGCACCTCCCGCATCTTCACCCTACGCGGTGGCAACGAAATCATCTGGTCCAGCACCGGCGACATCGCCGCAGGCACCTCCTCGAAAACCGTCGCCTCCGCACCGCCCACCCGCGTCTCCATTGACCCACAGAGCGCCGACTTAAAGAATGACCTCGCCGGACTCGCCACTGGCGCGCGACCGTGCGGGTGTGTGGGTGGAGTCGCGAGGTGTGCATTCCAACTCACCCGCGTCTTTGTGAAGCTCCCGCGGTGGAAGTTTTTCTACGACTCCGGAGGCTGGCGCGCTGTGCTTTTGTAGGCTGCGGTGGGGAGAAAAGAGACGCTCATTGTGGAGATGGAATCTCACAGACCCTAAGCGCAGAGCCACTCCAGCGGTTAGTCAGTTGATGTTTTTTCGTTTTACTAGAGCTTTCCTGCTCGCCGCCGCTGCGTTCTCTTTTACCGCGAAGGCGGTGGATGCGCCTGCATTGCAAAAGCTCGGGCAGGAGTTTTGTTTCAAATGCCACGGCGAGCAAAAGCAGAAGGGGGATTTTAATTTCGAGCCTTACGCCGCAAAGCCCGACGTGCTGCACGACCGCAAGGCGTGGGAGAAAATCGCCGAGCAACTGGAGTCGCGAGAGATGCCGCCCGAGGGCAAGCCGCAGCCCACCGATGCGCAGCGCGCGGAACTCGTCGCGTGGGTGGATGCGCAGCTCGACCAAGGCGCGGCAATGCAGCGCAATCCGGGACGGGTGACGATTCGGCGGCTCAATAATGAAGAGTATAAAAATACGATCCGCGACTTGTTGGCGGTGGACTTTGACCCCTCGGATTTCCCGCAAGATGAAACAGCGTTTGGTTTTAACACCATCGCCGAGGCGCTCACGCTCCCGCCGCTGCTGATGGAGAAATACCTCAACGCAGCGGATCAAATCGCGAGCCGCGCCTTTGGCCCGCAATCGGGGCAAAATGTGAAGCGGTATGTGGGGGCGAAGTTCAAGAGCACAACGCCGGAGTGGGTGAATCCCCAGAGCGATGGAGTGATGGGATTTTACCGCGAGGGCGAAGCGACGGACGACGTGGTGCTGCGCGAAGATGGTGACTACACGCTGCGCATCCTCGCCTACGGAGAGCAGGCTGGCGACGAGCCGCCACGGCTCGCAGTGAAGCTCGATGGCCACGAGCTGGGCGTGCTCGATGTGAAAGCGACCAGTCGCCCCAAGCCCTACGAACTGCACGTGAGCGGGAAGGCCGGCACGCACAAGCTCTCGCTCGCTTACCTGAATAACTACAACGGCAACGACAGCCCAAACCCGAAGCTGCGTGGCGACCGCAATGTCTTCGTGGCGGCGGCGGAACTCGACGGCCCACTTGTCGGCGGAGCAGACCGCGCGGTGGCAAAGATGGAGGCGGCATCTTTTAAACTAGACGGCACCACCGCAGCGGTGAACGACGGGGCGCTCACGCTCTTTAGCAGTCCGGCAGAGGCGGTGGCGATGTTCACGGTGCCCGCAAAAAGCGAATACCTTTTGCGCGTGCCGACGTGGGGCGACCAGGCAGGCAAC
The DNA here is from genome assembly GCA_043757005.1 of Verrucomicrobiaceae bacterium. Lineage (GTDB taxonomy): Bacteria > Verrucomicrobiota > Verrucomicrobiia > Chthoniobacterales > Chthoniobacteraceae > SXWH01. Next base: position 2,588 of record JAYVQK010000188.1, on the reverse strand, counting down.
GAACTGCCTAAGCTGAAAATCACACTCGATGGCGCGGAGCTCGGCGTCTTTGAAATCAAAGCGAAAGAAGGAGAGCCGGCGCAGATCCTCGAAAAGAAAATCGTGTTGGAGGCAGGGGGGCACAAAGTCGGAGTCGCTTTCCTGAACGACTTCTTTGACCCCGCCACGAAAGCAGATCGCAACGCTTTCGTCGCGCCCGTGGAGGTCTTCACCATCCGCACCGCAGAGCAAAATGCCCCCGAGAGTTACCGCCGTTTTTTCACCAAGCTCCCGCAACCCGGCGAGGAAAGCCGCACTGCCCGCGAGCTGCTCGCGCCTTTCGCGTCGCGTGCCTTTCGCCGCCCGGCCACCGCGCAGGAAATGGAGCGCCTCGGCAAGCTGGTGGACGCCTCACTTGCGGACAAAGCGACCTTCACCGAGGCGTGTAGCGTCGCTGTGCAGGCGGTGCTTTGTTCGCCGACGTTCCTCTTTCGCTGGGAGCTGGATCCCGCCACGAGCAGCGGCGACGTGCGCGACCTCACGGATTACGAAGTCGCGGCGCGGCTCTCGTATTTCCTATGGTCCTCGCTGCCGGATGGCGAACTCACGGCGCTCGCCGAAAAGGGCCAACTGCTCAAGGACGGCAACGTGCAAAAACAGTCCGCACGGATGCTGAAAGACTGGCGCTCTTACGCCTTCATGCGGAATTTTTCCAGTCAATGGCTACAGCTCCGCGCGATAGACGAGATCGAGATAGATCGCGGGAAGTTCCCGAAGTTTAACGACCAACTTCGCGAGGCGATGAAAGATGAGACGGAGATGTTTTTCGGCACGCTCGTGCAAGAAGACCGAAGCATCTTCGAGCTGATCGAGAGCGATTTTACCTTCGTGAATGACAAGCTCGCCGCGCTCTACGACTTGCCCCCCGTGCAGGGTGACAAGCTCCAGCGCGTGCAACTCCCGCCTGGCTCTCCCCGCAGTGGGGTGCTCGGCAAAGCCGCCGTGCTGCTGGCCACGTCTATGCCCACGCGCACTTCGCCCGTCGTGCGCGGCAAGTGGGTGCTGGAGCAAATCCTCGGCACACCGCCACCGCCGCCGCCCGCCAACGTGCCGCCGCTGGAGGAGGCGAAGGTGGATAAAAACGCCTCACTCCGCGTCCGCCTAGAGCAGCATCGCAGCAACCCCGACTGTGCCGTGTGCCACGCAAAGATAGACCCCGTGGGTTTTGCGTTGGAAAATTTCGACTCCATCGGCGCATGGCGCACACAGGATGGTGTGAACCCCGTGGACGCCAGCGGCACCCTGCCGAATGGCAATAAGGTGAATGGCGTCGCCGATCTGCGGAAGTATGTGAAGAGCGAAAAATTTGCCCGCAGTTTCGTGCAGAAAATGATGATCTACGCCCTCGGGCGTGGGCTGGAACGCTACGACAAACCCTCGATAGACGCGGTCTTTGCGCAGACCACTGCGGGTGGCAGCAAGATGTCCGCCCTCATCAACGCCATCATCACCAGCGACCCTTTTCTAAAGCGCAAACGCACGCTCGCTGCGCGGTAGCTGGAGGGGGATTACACGAGCACCGGGCCCGGCACTAGCACGCTGGCCATGCCGGCGGCGGTGGCGGCTTGGATGCCGGTGGCGGTGTCTTCGAAGACGAGGCATCGCTCCGGCGGCACGCCGAGGCGGGCGGCGGCTTCGAGGAAAGGATCGGGGTTGGGTTTGCCGCGCAGGTAGTCCTCGCTGCATACGATGTGCTCGAAGAGCTGGAAGACGCCGATGGCTTTCAGCGTGCTGTGGACGATGTGGCGATGGCCGCCGCTGGCGACTGCGAGGGGCTTGCGCCCGTGCCACTCGCGAGCGATGGCTACGACGGGCTCGATGGCGGCGATCTGGGTGCTGAGTTCGAGGAAGATGCGCTCTTTGTTTTCCACGGTCTCATGCACGGGCAAAGCGTAGCCGTGGCGTTCATTGATGAGCTCCACGATGCGCGCGGTGGGCACTCCTCCGAGGCTGTAAAATAGAGCCTCTGGAAAGTCCTTCACCGCCTCGCCAAGCGCCTGTTGCCAGGCACGGAAGTGCGTGGGCATGGTGTCGGCGAGGGTGCCATCGCAATCGAAAATAAACGCGGCAAAGTCGCCGGGTGGCAGCTCTAGGGTGAAAGAATGGGCGCTCGTTTCGTGGCTCATAAAGTGGGCGCGTTACGGGGCGACGGCGCGTAGCTTTTGCGCGATGGCGATGAAGGATTTTGCCACGGCTCCCTCGGGATCAGCGGCGACGACGGGCTTGCCGCGGTCGCCCGCTTCGCGGGTGGGGATGTCAATGGGCACTTGGCCGAGGAGCGGCACGTCGAGGCGTGCGGCTTCGCGCTGGCCACCGCCTTCGCCGAAGATGTCGTAGCGCACGCCGTCGCTCGGGCAGGGGAAGTAGCTCATGTTTTCGACGATGCCGAGCACGGGGACGTTCACTTTCTGGAACATACTCGCGGCCTTGCGCGCATCTATCAGAGCCACTTCCTGCGGCGTGGTGACGATGACGGTGCCAGCGAGCGCGACCGTCTGCACGATGGTGAGTTGGATGTCGCCGGTGCCGGGCGGGAGATCGAGCACGAG
>JAYVQK010000187.1:0-22721 GCA_043757005.1 Verrucomicrobiaceae bacterium | reverse complement strand
CACCAGCGACGAAAAAAACCTCTACTACGCCGAAGGCATCGGAGCCCTCAGCATCAGCGAAATCGCCCTCACCACCCAGCCCCACCGAGCCAGCGGCTGCGGCCTCCTCATCACCACCACCCGCCCCCAGATCCACCCTGTGCGCGCTAGAGAGCGTTCAGAGTTCAAAGTTCAAAGTTCAGAGTTCGAAGTTAGCCGCCCGCAGGGCCCGAGCCACTCGCGCGAGACTCAGCGCCTGCGGCGGGCTAACTTCGAACTCTGAACTCTGAACTCTGAAAGAACCCAGCGCACCACCCCCCCCCGACAAAGCCCGCCCCGCGCCACCCCCGCCTACACCCGCACCAGCAAATTCGTCAGCATATTGAGCTGGTCGTAGATCCCCTGAAGCTGCGCTTGCGTAGGCGGATCACTCAGCCCGAAAGCCATCTGCGAAATCGCCGGATTCTGCGCCGTATTGGCCAACGCCACCTGCAGCGCCGCGATCTGCGCCGCCTGCGCCGCGATCATCGCCTCGTGCCCGGCGATCAGGTCATTGAGCGCGTTGAATTGCGCGCGCAATTCCGGCGATTTGATTTGGCTGCCATTGGCAGGGAGTGCGGGATCGAAAGGCATAGCTTGAGTAAAAAAGAGAGTCGTTAGAGTGCAGGAGAGCGGGCCCTTTTTCACCGAGCCCGCCCCCCGAGTTTGTGTGGAAATTACGGCACCATCTTGCTCATCACATCGCTCCATGGCCCCGGGCCCGCCGCGCCGATGCCGCGCACGCGCACATACGTCCGTTTGCCGCTTTGGAGCGCCTCGATCGTGCCGCTGGACTTCTTGGCAGCCGAGTGGAAGACCCAGCTCCCCTCCACATCTGGCGTCTCCGTAGTCTGCACATCCACCGTCGCCGCACCCTCCATCGCATCGCAGTGCCAATCCAGCGTCCCATCATTCTCCCCCGAAGAAATGCCAAAGCGCGCAGGCTTCGCCACCGGTCCCGCCGGAGTCGGCGAAGCATCCGCCGGAGTAAAGCCCACCGAGATAATCTTTGAAGCCTCGCCCCCCGCCGCCGACTCCACCGTGGGCACCTCCGCTGAGATCAGATCAAAAAGCGCATCCACCTTCTCGTGCATCTGCGCGCGCGCCGTCTTCAGCTCCTGCTCCATCGCCGTCACCGCATCCACCGCCGTCCTAGCCGTCGTATAGGCCGCCAAAAGCGCCGCGTGCGTCGGGTTTGGCGTAGGTAAGTCCGCGTTGGCATCCGTCCCATCCACGATCTTTTTGGCAAAGACCATGCGTTGAGGCAGGGCGAGTTTAGTCCAGTTGCGAACGATTTTTAGTATTTTCATAGGCTTTTGTGGAGGTCCCGAGTCATACGTTGCCCCCGAATCAAAAAAAACAGGCGGCGAAGAATCATAGTAGGGCAAGGGTTCTCCTTGGTTTGATGTTAGTTGTTTTGGTAAGGTTAAAGCCCAGCCACAGCGGCCAGACATTTGCGGGATAGCGCAAAGTATTTTGCCCACGCAAGAAAATAATCGTCCCTTTCTAAAAAAACACCCCCCCCGCCTGCCCCCCGCCTGCCCCCCGGTGCCCTCTGCGCAGGAGACGCCCCCCTCTGCACGGGCTCCAGCCACCTCCGGGTGCTATCCAGGCCCATCCGCCTATTTTCACCTACCCCCACCTGCCATGCACAAGCACACTGGCCTCCTCCAGCGCCCGCCGTCCGAGATGCCGAGCCTTTTGTAAAAACTGCCAACCCCTCCCCCCGAAGTTTCGCCCCACCCATCGCCTCCCACGAAGCTCCACTCCCATTTACAAAGGCCTTTGCACTTACTACAAAGCCCTTTGCACTTACTACAAAGCCCTCTGCACTTACTGCAAAGGGCTCTGCACTTACTGCAAAGGCCTCCTGCAACGCTGCAAAACCCATTTGCACTTACTGCAAAGCCCTCTGCACTTACTACAAAGGCCATTGCACTCAGTGCAAAGCCCTTTGCAAACCGCCAAAAGCCCGAGCCCCAGCGGGGCGACACCCCCTCCGCCGCCCCGCTGGGGCGGGTGCCGTCCGGGGGGGGGCGGTTCCGGTGGCTCACGCCACCGGCTAATATCGGACTGAGCCTCCGGCTCAAAGCTCTGCCTCCGGCTCAAAGCTCTGCCTCCGGCTCAATGGCTGAGGCCCGGAGGGCCTGCTAGAGATTAGCCGGTCGGCGTAAGCCACCGGACTCCGCCCCCCACAAAAACCAAGCCCCAGCGGGGCGACAGAACCGCCCCCGCAAAGACAGCATCCTCTCGGCATATCGGAAACTTGGCATCCGCGGAGCAAATGCCAAGACCCCCCCAATATGCCAACCTCCGCAACGCCCAAAATCCCCCCTTGACACAGAACCCCCACCCCGTTCTTCTCGGCATCCACAACCCATGCCCACCAATAAGCCAACATCCTATGCAGAAAACCACCGCCCGTTTGCGGGTGAGTAAAATGTTAGGCGTCTGCGCGCCTCCCGACATGAACAGATCACGAATACTCACTTCGCTGCGAGCCATTGTGAACGCCTTAATGCCTGGTGCTGTCATTGTAGTCGCTCTCTGCTTCGCCACGGGATGCACGACGTCACAGTCACCGTCGCGCGCGATTAAGACAGCGCTCACGCAGTGGCAACCGGATGAGCGCAACAATTACGAGCTCGATCCGAAGTTGCTTGCGCCCGATATGAAGATCGCAGGTCCATGGTCCTTCACGGACAGTCGCTATTTCGGGACCGATTTGAGATTCTCCCCTTCCCGGGACGGATACATTGCCCACTTCCACGCTTGGGGTTGCACGGGTGAGATAGCCCTGAAGCGAACGGCAACATTCTCTGGCGGTGTTGTTAGACTGAATCTACCAGTCAGGGATTTCTGGCCGAACACCTATCAGACTCTCTACGCCGTCAGGATTGGCAAGAAGGACTTTCTTATTCCCTCCTCTGTGGCCAAAGAATTTGAAACTGGGTTGAATCCCGAACACACGGTCGTCGCGCACCTTGCGTGGCACGTGCTGCAAAGGAAGTCCTCTATTCCGTCCTCACCAAAATGACGCCTAACCATGCGCTGCAGCGAACGGCTCCGCGTGTCACGGCGCGTGCTTTCTGCGAGCGGAGCGCCATCTACATTTGGGCGGTTTCCGTTCGTGCCACCGTTGGGCACGCGCCGCGCCACGCTCCGCCGTCGCTGAGCTTGGGGTCGTTAGGCCACTGCAACGCACTATTCCAAACCGCGAAGAAAGGTTAGCGCCGAGGGACTAGCGCCGAGGGACTGACAGATTATTCGCTTAGAGAGCAGCTCAGATAAGAGCAGAAATGGACAACTTACCTTTCTCTGAAAGCGTGCGCTGCTTTTGCCGCGTAGCGGCTGCCCGAGGGTAGCCGTGGGTTTTAACCCACGGTTCGCACGCACCAAAGGCCGCGTCGCGGAGCGACGCCTGAATGGGGGCGACCCAAGCCGTCGCCGCCAATTTAGCCCGCCCCTACAGGGCTTGATGGGAGATAATACGCCGCATCAGGGCGTTGCCCTGGGCTGGTATGGGCCGCACCTTTGGTGCTGGTGCGCGACCGCCGGATGCGGCGAGCGGCGGGTGGCGGGCAGGGTGGGCATCCTGCCCGCCGGCTCGGGCGTCCCGCCTGAACTATCGCACGCACGCACGATGCGATGACTCGCGGGGGGGGAGTTTCGCATGTGCGGGGAGGAGGCTGCGCCCGGAACCTCCACGACAGCCGCAGCGCCTCAGCTACAGTTCTACTGTGTTGAATAAATACCGCGTAGAACTAATTTTCTCCCCCCAAAAAAACAGCGGCGTCCCGCTAAAACTTCGGCACGCCCGCCGCTGGCTTCACCGGCTGTCCCGGCGCGGCTTTCGCGGCGCGGGCGAGTTTCTTTTCCCACTCGGGCGCGTCGTGCGTCTCCAGCTTGAGCAAGAGCCCGAGCACTAGTTCGGCTTTGGCGTGGTCGTTGCGCTCCCACTTGCGCACATTCAGCGCGCCTTTCAGCGCCCGCTCGATGTCGCCTGCTGCGCCGGGCTGCTTGCTGGCCTTCTCTTCCTTCCACGAAAACTTCCCTTTTTCCGCATCCAAGATCGCCGCGAGGTGCTGCTCCTCCAGCTTCAGCGGAGCCCCATTCTCGGGGATGCGCGCGTATTCCGTGCGCTGGCACGCACCGCCTGCAAACCCCGCCCGCACGCGGAAGCCTTGATACTCGTATGTCTTCTCCACGCCGCCGGGCATGAGCGGCTTGTCGTTTGGCGAGCTGAGGTCTTCGCGCGGCTGGCCGTAGCGTTGCTGGGATTGCCCCTCCGTCTCCCCGAGTCGTGCGTGCGCGGCGGCGGCGGTGAGTAGGAGTGTGGTGGCGAGAAAAAAGATCGGCTTCATTGTGGGTAGAGACGCAGTGCGGCGCATGGTGGTTACGCCAGCGGCACGACGGGCTCGGCTTCAGCTTCGTAATCCACGCCCGGCAGGCCAAAGCCGAACAGCTTCAAGAACTCTTCGCGATAGCCCGCGATGTCGCTGAGTGCGGGCAGCGTCTCGGTGCTCACCGCTGGCCAGAGTGCGGCGACTTCCGCCTGCACATCGTCGCGCATTTCCAGATCATCTATGCGGATGCGGCCCTGCTCGTCTGGCTGCGGCTCCCTGCCCGGCGCGAGGCGCTCGGCGAAGAGTCGCTGGATTTGCTGGATGCAGCCTTCGTGGAGGCCTTTCGCTTTCATCACCCGGTAGAGCAGTGAAATGTAGAGCGGCACGACGGGGATCGCGCTGCTGGCCTGCGTCACGAGCGCCTTGTTCACGCTCACCCACGCGCGGCCTTCGTATTTCGCCATCTTGGCGGAGAGCCGGTCAGCAGTTTCTTCGAGGTCTTCCTTGGCGCGACCGATGGTGCCATTCCGATAAATCGCCCATGTCAGCGCAGGCCCGATGTAGCTGTAAGCCACCGTCACCACGCCCGGCGCGAGCACGCCAGCGGCCTCCAGCGCATTGATCCACAGCTCCCAATCGTCGCCGCCCATCACCGCGATGGTGTCGGCGATTTCCGCATCGTTCGCGGGCTCGATGGTGATTTCGCTCACGGTGCCCTTGTCCGTATCCACCGTCTTATTTGTATAAGGAGCGCCGAGCGGCTTCAGCGTGCTCTTGTGCGTCACGCCCGTCGCGGGGTGCGTGCGGCGCGGGCTGGCGAGCGAGTAAATCACAGCATCTACTTGCCCCATGTCGGCCTTGATCGTAGCGATGGTCTGCTCCTTGATCGCGTCGGAAAAAGCATCGCCGTTGATGCTCTTCGCATACAACCCAGCAGCGTGCGCCTCGCGCTCGAAAGCCGCCGAATTATACCACCCCGCCGTGGCCGTGCGGCCCTCTTCGCCTTCGCGTTCAAAGAACACGCCCAGCGTCGCCGCACCGCCAGCAAAGGCCGGGACGATCCGCGAGGAAAGGCCGTAGCCCGTGCTGGAGCCGATCACGAGCACGCGCTTCGGCGCACCCGCGATGGGGCCTTTGCTGCGGACGTATTCGATTTGCTCGTGGACGTGAGCGGCGCAGCCAGCAGGGTGCGCCGTGGTGCAGATGAAACCGCGAATCTTGGGCTTAATAATCATGCCGCCCACCGTGCCCAAGGCTGGTGCGTAGCGTCGAGAGTTTAGTGGGGCTCTAAAACTTCTCAGCGCTTGTCGCCCGCCGCCACGCTGCCCAACGTATGCGGCATGACACTCACCATTCTCATCAAACTCGCCATCGCCATCACCACCGGTTTCGTGCTCTTGGCGCTGTGAGCTCGCGGCGCTTCCGCTACGCGCTCGATCCACTCTGCCTCGCCGCCTGCGCGCTCTACGCGCTGAATCGCTGGGTGCTCAAACCCGCGCTTCCCGCGTCCACTTTCCTCCACGGCCACCTCGCCGACGTGCTGCTCATCCCCGCCGCGCTGCCGCTCGTGCTCTGGCTCCAGCGGCGGCTCGGATTGCGCACGCACGACGCGCCGCCCAGCGCCGGGGAAGTCGCGATGCACCTCGCCGTGTGGGCCATCATCGCGGAAGGCGTGGGGCCTTTCCTCCTGCACCACGGCACGGCAGATGGCTGGGACATCGTGGCCTACAGCGCAGGCGCGCTCGCGAGTTCCGTTTGGTGGAGGATGATTTGAGGGGACGCTAAATGAAGCGCCCAATCGTTACGTCTGCTCACACTCGTGGTGGTCGGCGACGTTAGATTGAGCGACTAAATGCGCTTGCTTGGCGGCGTGTCTGCCGTGCAGGGTGGCGGCAATGAGACGATCGGCGGTGCATCGCACGCGGAATGAATACGGAGGCCTGATGAAGGTAGAAAACGAACACCCTGCTCTCGCCAGCGGTCTCCGCACCACAGGATGGAAGCATGGCATTTCTCCGCAGCAGATGATCACAGATTTTCGCAGATATTTTCATCCAGACCGTTCCCTCAAAATGCACTCGCGTCACCCATCTGCGCGCATCTGCGCGCATCTGTGGCTTCAAATCCAGCACCGCTCCAAAACCTTTTAACTATGGCCATCCACGTCGCGCTACGTCACCGCACGCACTACACCTACGACAAGCCCGTCGCGCACGCGCCACACGTCGTGCGGCTTCGGCCTGCGCCGCATTGCCGCACGCCGATCCTGAGCTATTCGCAGCGCGTCACGGGCGAGCATTTCATCAATTGGCAGCAAGACCCGTTTGCGAACTGGAACGCCCGCATCGTCTTCCCGGAAAAGATGAGCGAGTTCTGCGTGGAGGTGGAGTTGGTCGCCGAGATGGCGGTCTATAATGCTTTCGATTTCTTCCTCGAAGAAAACGCCGAGCATTACCCGTTCACCTACGAGGCTGTTCTTAAAAAAGACCTCGCCCCATTCTTGGAACCCGGCCCGCTGACGCCAAACTTCACGCTGTATCTTGAAGCCGTTCGCAATGAATTTGCGGCAAAGACAAAGCTGCGGACGATTGATTTCCTCATCGGGCTCAACCAACGAATCCAAGGAGACATCGCCTATCTCATCCGCATGGAGCCCGGTGTGCAGACGCCCGAGGAGACGCTGACAAAGCGCAGCGGCTCGTGCCGCGACTCTGCGTGGCTGATGTGCCAACTCCTGCGCCACTGCGGCTTGGCTGCGCGTTTTGTGAGCGGCTACCTCATCCAGCTCACCGCCGATGTGAAGGCGCTCGACGGCCCGAGCGGCACCGAAGTGGACTTCACCGACCTGCACGCATGGTGCGAAGTCTATCTCCCCGGCGCAGGCTGGATCGGCCTCGATCCCACGAGCGGACTGCTCGCGAGCGAAGGGCACATTCCTTTAAGCTGCACGCCCGAGCCTGCAAGCGCAGCGCCCATCACTGGCGCGACAGACCCGTGCGTTTCCACGCTGCACCACGAGATGCAAATCTCGCGCATTTACGAATCTCCGCGCGTCACGATGCCCTACACGGACGAGCAGTGGCAGCGCATCGAGGCGCTCGGGCATCGCGTAGATGCCGACCTCGTGAAGCACGACGTGCGGCTCACGATGGGCGGCGAGCCCACGTTCGTTTCGATTGATGATTTTGACAGCGCCGAGTGGAACACCGCCGCGCTCGGGCCAGCCAAGCGCCGCCTCTCGGATGAACTCATCCGCAAAATGCAGGGCCACTTTGCGCCCGGCGCGCTGCTGCACTACGGGCAGGGCAAAGCGTATCCCGGCGAGGTGCTCCCACGCTGGGCCTTCGGCTGCTATTGGCGGAAAGACGGCGAGCCGATTTGGGAAAATCTCGCGCTCATCGCAGACGAACAAACGGATTATAAACATACGGCGGAAGATTCCGGGAAATTCATCGCCGCACTCGCTGGCCATCTCGGCGTGGATGCGCGCTGGGTCATGCCCGCGCACGAAGATCCCTTTTATCACGCATGGCAGGAGAAGCGTCTCCCCACGAACGCCAAGCCGACACGCAACACGACGCCTCCCGGCAAGATCATTGGCCACGCGATGCCGCTGCAACGCTCCACAGACAGCAAAGCTCCCGGCTGGATGAGCGGCCCGTGGTTTCTACGCACCGAGCGGCTGCAACTCTTCCCCGGCGACTCGCCGATGGGTTTGCGCCTGCCGTTGGGTTCCCTGCCGATGGTCACGCCCGAAGACTACCCCTACATCACGCCGCTCGACCCCACGATCCCGCGACCGCCTTTGCCAAAGCGCGCGGCGCTGCGAAAAAGCTACACGCTTTCCGCCGTGAATACGGCCCGCGAACCAAAGCTGGATGAGTCCGCCGCGTGGATTGTCCGCACAGCGATTTGCGTGGAGGCGCGCGGTGGAAAGCTGCACGTCTTCATGCCGCCGGTCGCGCTGCTGGAGGAATATCTGGAGCTGATCGTCGCCATTGAGGACACCGCGACGGAGCTGAAAATGCCCGTCGTCATTGAGGGCTACACGCCGCCATTCGATCCACGCATTGACGTGCTAAAGATCACGCCAGACCCCGGCGTGATCGAGGTGAACCTGCATCCCTCCAGCACTTGGGACGAACTCGTCTCGCGCACCACGCTGCTTTACGAGGAGGCGCGGCAGACGCGACTCGGCACGGAGAAATTCATGGTGGATGGCCGCCACACAGGCACAGGCGGCGGGAACCACATCATCCTCGGCGGCGCGACGCCGAGCGATTCACCGATCCTACGGCGGCCCGATTTGCTGCGGAGCTTGCTCACGTATTGGCAAAATCATCCGGTGCTCTCGTTCCTTTTCAGCAGCCTCTCCATCGGTCCCACCAGCCAGAGCCCGCGTGTGGATGAAGCGCGGAACGACTCGCTCTATGAGTTGGGCGTGGCCTTCAAAGAAATGGAGCGGCAGGTGAAGCTCGCCACGGCGAAAAACAACGCGCCATCCGACGAAGAAAAGCTCTCCTACTCCGACGGCTACATCACGCCGTGGCTGGTGGATCGCCTCTTTCGCAATCTACTCATTGATTCCACGGGCAACACGCATCGCGCGGAGTTCTGCATAGACAAACTCTACTCGCCGGACAGCAGCACGGGACGCCTCGGCTTGCTGGAGATGCGCGCTTTTGAAATGCCTCCGCACGCCCGCATGAGCCTCGCTCAGCATCTCCTGCTGCGCGCACTCGTGGCGAAATTTTGGCGCGAGCCCTACACGAATAAACTCATCCACTGGGGCACCGATCTGCATGACCGCTGGATGCTGCCGCATTTCTGCGAGACGGATTTTCGCGATGTCATTGAGGACTTGCGTGAGGCGGGCTACCCGCTCGAGTTCGAGTGGTTCGCACCGCACTTCGAGTTCCGCTTCCCGCGCATCGGCGAATTTTCGCAACGCGATGTGCAAGTCGAACTCCGCACCGCGCTGGAGCCGTGGCACGTCCTCGGCGAAGAAGGCAGCGCAGGCGGTGCCGTGCGCTATGTGGATAGCTCGCTAGAGCGTTTGCAGGTGAAAGTGCGCGGGCTCAGCGGGGAGCGATTCGCCCTCGTGGTGAATGGCCGTCGCGTGCCGCTTCATCCCACGGGCACGGCAGGCGAAGGCGTCGCGGGCGTGCGCTTCCGCGCGTGGCAGCCGCCGAGCTGCTTGCAGCCTACGATCTCGCCCCACGCGCCGCTCACCTTCGATCTTTACGACACTTGGAATGGCCGCTCGCTGGGCGGCTGCACCTACCACGTCGCGCATCCCGGCGGGCGGAATTACGACAGCTTTCCAGTGAATTCCTACGAGGCCGAAAGCCGCCGACTCGCGCGCTTTTTTGTGCAGGGACACAAGCAGGGGAAATTCCCCGTGCCGCCGGCGGAAGTGAACGCTCACTTCCCATTCACGCTCGATCTCCGTTACTAATTCCGCGTGCTGATGTCCGATACTCGATCATCGTCTTTTACGCCAAATTTCTCGGCGCTCTCGGCTTCGTATCCGGGCAGCGGCGTGGGCTACGATGAGCTGCTCGGTGACAATGGCCACCGCCCGCATTGGGCTCCGCTCATGCGCGATCTGGATGCGATGGGCGTGCAGGGATTGAGACATCGCACCGAGACGGCGCGACGGATCATCCACGAGCAGGGCATCACGTATAATGTGTATGGCGACCCGCTCGGCGTAGAGCGGCCTTGGGAGCTGGACCCACTGCCTTTCGTGATCTCGGCGAATGAATGGGCGGGGCTAGAGCGCGGGCTCATCCAGCGCGCCACGCTCATCAACCGCATCCTCGCCGACTGCTACGGCCCTCAGGAACTCATCCGCTCCCGCTGGTTGCCCCCTGCCCTGCTGTTTGCACAGCCGGATTTTTTACGTCCTGCCCACGGCATCCGCGCATCAAATGGAACGTATCTCCACTGCTACGCCGCCGATCTCGCGCGCTCGCCGGATGGGCGCTGGTGGGTGCTCTCCGACCGCACGCAGATCCCCACGGGGGCAGGCTACGCGCTGGCAAATCGGCTAGTGACATCGCGCGTTTTGCCCGAGCCATTTCGCGATTGCCGCGTGCAGCGCATCGCCGGGTTTTTCCGCCAATTGCAAGCCACGCTCGCGGGCCTCGCCGCACGCCGCACGGAAGAGCCGCGCGTGGTGATGCTGACTCCGGGGCCTTACAATGAGACGTATTTCGAGCAGGCGTATCTCGCGCGTTACCTCGGCTATTCTCTCGTGGAAGGGCAGGATCTCACCGTGCGCGATGACCGCGTGTATTTGAAAACGCTCAGCGGCTTGGAGCCTGTGGACGTGCTCTTGCGGCGCTTGGACGACGACTTCTGCGACCCGCTGGAACTGCGCGGCGACTCGATGCTCGGCGTGCCGGGACTCGTGGAAGCGGTGCGCGCGGGCAATGTCGCCGTGGCCAATGCGCTCGGCTCCGGCCTGCTCGAAAGCCCTGCATTCATGGCCTTCCTGCCCGGCCTCGCCCGCCATGTCCTCGGCGAAGAACTACGGCTACCGAGCGTGGCGACTTGGTGGTGCGGGCAAAAACCTGCGGAGAAATCCACGCTCGAACGACTCGAATCGCTCGATGTGCGCCCCGCTTTCCGTCCCCGCCGCCCGCAGTCGGTGGACTCGCTCACGCGCGAGCAAATGCGCGAGAGGATTCGCTTCGAGCCACATCTCTGGGTGGCGCAGGAACGGATGCAGTTTTCCAAAGCCCCCGCGTGGACGGGCGACGGACTCGCGGCCAGCCCTGTCGTGCTGCGCGCTTATCTCGTCGCCACGCCGAATGGCTACACGGTGATGCCCGGCGGGCTCACGCGCATCACCACCGAGGCCGGCGCGCGCTTCATCTCCATGCAGCAAGGCGGCGCGAGCAAGGATACGTGGGTGCTCAGCGAGAAGCCCGTGGAGGAGATCACGCTGCTCACTTCCAGCGGCACCTCCGTGGAGCTTCGGCGCGTGGGAAATAATCTGCCCAGCCGCTTGGCCGACAATTTTTTCTGGCTGGGCCGCTACACCGAGCGGGCCGACGCCACGGCGCGACTACTGCGGAGCGCGCTGCTGCGCTTCAACCCCGAGAACAGCGCGCGTGCCCTGCTCGCGCCGCTCGTGCAGACGCTCGCGACGAAAGACCAACTCAGCGCGGAAGAAGCCGAGGAAAGCCCCGAGGCGCTGGAGGCCGAGTTGCTCGCAGCGGTCTTTGACCCCAAGCGCCCGAGCAGCCTGCGCAAGCTCGCCGACCGGGTGCAGCTCCTCGCCATGCAAGTCCGCGACCGCACTTCCAACGACGTGTGGCGCGCGCTCGGCCAGCTCGATGAGTGCCTCACCATGCCCACCGACGGACGCCCCTTGCTCGCGGGCGATGCCATCGGCGTGCTGAATCGGCTGCTACTTCTCACCGCCGCGTTTTACGGATTTGCGCGGGAAAATATGACCCGTGCGCAAGGCTGGCGCTTCCTCGACATGGGGCAGCGGATCGAGCGCGCGATCTACCTCTGCGTCTTTTTGGAGCACGCGCTCCACTCGCCGGAAGCCGACAATCCCAGCGTGCTCGAAGTCGTGCTCGAAGTCGCGGACAGCGCGCTCACCTACCGCTCGCGCTACAATCTGATGCCAAACATCGCCGCCGCCTATGACCTCGTGCTGCTCGACGACACGAACCCGCGCTCCCTGCTTTTCCAATTCCTCCAACTCGTCAAACACTTCGACCGCCTGCCGCGCGAAAAGCAAAGCGCACTGCCTAGCCCCGGCCAGCGCGTGCTCATCGAGTGCGTCGCTCGGCTGCGCCTCCTCGACCCGCGCGAACTCGCTGCGCGCAAGAGCGCGTGGCACGAAGGCGAGACGGGGCAAGTCCTCCGCGACACGCTCCGCGACTTGCCGAAACTCTCGGAAGCCATCGCGGTGAATTACTTCGTTCACTCCTCCATTTCTCGCGCCTGATGGACTACCGCATCACCCACACGACTTCCTACGAATACGCACAATCCGTCGCCGTCTCGCACCACGCGGCGCGCTTTCAGCCATTGAAAAATACGACGCAATGGGTGGGCGGGTTTGATTTGGAAATCTCGCCGAAGCCTGCGCTGACCAAGACGCGCACGGACTACTTCGGCAATCGCGTCTGCACGTTCACGATTCAGGAAATCCACAAGCGCCTCCAAGTCACCGCCCGCAGCCGCGTGAGCGTGTATGCGCCCACGCCCATCGCGTTAGAGCTCTCGCAATCGTGGCGGCAAGTGCGCGAGCGTTTCCGCGACCCTGTCTCCCCTGCCGATGTGCAGCCGTATGAGTTTTGCCTTGATTCCCAGCTCGTCGTCTCGGCGAAACATCGCGCGGATTACGCGAGAGAGAGCTTCCCCGGCGAGACGCCATTCCTCATCGGCGTGCGCGATCTCACGCGGCGAATCTTCCGCGATTTCAAATACGACCCACGCGCGACCACCGTGGCTACGCCCTTGCGCGTGGTGTGGGAAAAACGTCGCGGCGTTTGTCAGGATTTCGCCCATATCGCCATCGCCTGCCTGCGCTCGCTCGGCCTGCCCGCGCGCTACGTGAGCGGCTACTTGCGCACGCGCCCGCCAGCGGGGAAACCGCGCCTCGTGGGTGCGGACGCCTCGCACGCTTGGTTCGCGGTGTATTGCCCGCAAGTCGGCTGGGTGGATTTCGATCCGACGAATGACATCATCCCCACGGACGAACACATCACCATCGCAGTGGGCCGCGACTTTAGCGACGTGAGCCCGCTCACGGGTGTGCTCAGCGGTGGCGGCGAGCATGAGGTGGAGGTATCCGTGGACGTGGAACCGCTCCAATAAACCCGAACGCAGTCAGCTAAAGCCGCGAAATGAAGCTAAAAAATCCAAGCAAGAAAACAGAGTCGGACGCGACTTGTCCCTTTCGCTGTCTTTCGCGCCTTTAGCTGACTAAATCTGATGCGCCTGCAAGTCCTACATCGCACGAGCTACCATTACGCGTCCGCCGTGCGCGACAGCTACAACGAAGTCCGGCTGAAACCCATCAACAACGAGCACCAGACTTGCGATGCGTATTTGCTGAAAGTGCTGCCCGCCGCGCGCCTCTCGCACTACACGGATTTCCACGCCAACAACGTCCACTTTTTCGACATCGCCGCGCCGCACGACACGCTCGTGATCGAGAGCACGGCGAGGGTGACGACGATCAACCAAACGCTGGCGCTGGATGCCGCGAGCACGCCACTCGCCCACGTCGCGGAATGTGCGCGCATGGAGCGGTGCTTCGACTTCCTGCAAGAGAGCACCTACGTCGAGCGTTCGCCGAATGCTTGGCGACTCGCGCTGGATGTCACCGCTGAGTGCTCCGAGATGTGGCAGGCCGCAGTCGCCATCATGCGCCACGTCCACGGCACCTTTCTCTACACGCCGCTGGCCACGGGCGTTCACACCCATATGCGCGACGTGCTCGCGGGGCGGCGCGGGGTTTGCCAGGACTTCGCGCACGTCATGTGCGGCCTGTGCCGCGCGCTGCAAATCCCCGCGCTCTACGTGAGCGGCTACCTCTACAACGGCCCGCGCGACCAGCTCCTCGGCTCGCAAGCCAGCCATGCGTGGGTGGAAGTTTTCCTCCCCGGCATCGGCTGGCGCGGCCTCGACCCCACGAATAACCAGCCCACCGACGACCGCTACATCAAGCTCGGTGTAGGCCGCGATTACGCCGATGTGCCGCCGCTCCAGGGCCACTATAAAGGAACCACCGACCGCAAGATGACCGTGGAGGTGCTGGTGGAACGCGCAGAAATTTAACGCACGTTTTGGTGATCCTCGCGTCTCTACAAGAGATGTTGCGCCCGCATAGAAATTATCCCGCTCTTCGCGAGAGCGGCTAGTTTTCATCCTTCTAAAAGCGCCGTCAGCGACGCTATCACGCACTTTACAGAGAGCGTGTGGAAGTGCGGGCTTGGTGGCACGGTGGCGGCTAGACGTGCGGCTTCACTCACGCCAATCTTCGCTCATGCGTCTCATCTTTTTTAGCCTCTTTCTTTTCTCCGCCGCGCACTTGTTTGCGGAGGCTCCGGCGGATTTTGCTGCGCCGAAGGAAGTCGCTCCCGGCGTTTTCGAGATCGGTGCGGTGCGGCTGGATAAAGGCGTGGGGACGGTCTCTTTCCCCGCGAAGGTGAACATGGTGGATGGGCTGATCGAATACCTGATCGTCTCGCCCGAGGGAGCAAAGCACGAGAGCTTGCTGGTGAGTGAGGTGCAGCCGAAGGAGGTCCACATGGCGATGCTACTGCTCGGCGCAAAAGGAATGGCGACGGCGGGGAGCGCGCCGGGGCGGATTGATGCGGAGTCTCTCGCGAAAGCGCCGAAGCTCACGGGCGACCGCATCGGCATCGCGGTGCGATGGAAAACGGCGGCAGGCGAGGAACGCTCGGTGCCGGTGGAACGGTGGATCATCAAGCGCGTGGCTGCATCGAGGAAGGCGGCGAAAGAGGTCGTGGCGGAGGATGGGCCTTGGCTTTACACGGGCAGTTACTTTTACGAGACGCGCTTTCTCGCGCAGACGGAGGGAGCGTTTGCCTCGATGGTGAGCTACCCGGCGGCGCTCATCAATAATCCGCGCAACGGCGCGAACGACGACCATCTGTGGTTTGTCAATAAAGCCGCCGTGCCGCCGGAGGGGACGGCTGTGGACTTCATCATCAAACTCGAACCAATCAAATGAAACGCCGATACTTCCTACTCACCGCCGCGCTTGCGTGCTTTGCAAATCTCCGCGCTGCCGAGGAGCCGCTGCCGCGCGATGAGAAAAATCTCTCCTTCCGCAATGAGCTGCGCGACCCGATGACGCGCGGGCTGGCTTGGCTGCGGGCACAGCAAAATGAGGACGGAAGCTTTGGCAAAGACGTGACGCATCCGGCGCTGAGTGCGCTGCCGATGACGGCTTTCCAGCGGGAGGTGACAGGGAAGTTTGCACAGGCGGATTTTTTACAAAAGAGCGCGGCCTATCTGCGGCGATACGCGCAGGCGGATGGTGGGATTTACAACAAGGAGAACGGCCTCGCGAATTACAACACGAGCGTCTGCCTCATCGCACTCGCAGGCGCTGGCGATGCGAAGGACACGGAGCTGCTGCTCAAGGCGCGCGCTTACGTGATCGGCCAGCAGGCCAGCGGGATGGCGAAGCCGGAGACGGATGGAGGCATCGGCTACGGCACCGTGGGCGCGAGCCCGAAGCGCGGGCATCCCGACCTGGATAATACGCTCGTCGCGCTCGAAGCCCTGCGCGCCACGCAATCGCTGGCGGCGGACAAGCCCGGCACGAAAGATCTAAATTGGCAGGCTGCGATTGATTTCATCAGCCGCTGCCAAAATTTGCCCTCGCATAACAAGCTGCCGTGGGCCAGCGGCGACGCAGAAAACAAAGGCGGCTTCATCTATTTTCCCGGCTCCAGCAACGCGGGCGAGATGGAGCTGGAGGGCGGCGGCAAAGCGCTGCGCAGCTACGGCTCGATGAGCTACGGTGGGCTGCTGAGTTTCATCTACGCCGATCTAAAAAAGGACGACGAGCGTGTGAAGGCGGCTGTGGAGTGGCTGAGTAAGCACTACACGCTGGAGGAAAATCCGGGGCTCAAACAAGAGGGTTATTACTACTACCTACACCTCATGGCCAAGGCGCTCATCGCGGCGGGAATCACCGAGCTGGAAGTCGGCGGGAAGAAAGTGGATTGGCGTCACGACCTCGCGCTGCGGCTACTCAAGCTGCAAGCGGCGGAGGGCTCGTGGGCCAATGAAACGCCGCGCTGGAAAGAGAACAATCCCGTGCTGGTGACGACTTACTGCGTGCTCACGCTGGAGCTGCTGTATCAGCAGCTTTGAAAAATGAAAAAAGTTGAGAATGGCGCCTGTCCCACTTTTCTAGTCCTCCTCGCCCTCAGCACTGTCGCCCTCAGAACTGTCGCCCTTAGCGCGGAGCGTCCGCTGATGCGCGATTTCATGGGGCTCAATGTCCACACGGTGAAATTTAAGCCCGAGCTCTACGCGCCAGTCACGCGGGTGCTCCGCAATTATCACCCGATGCGCTGGGACGTGGGCAAGGACACGGCGGCGCCACTCACGCTCCCGATGGCGCAGAACGGCGTGGACTGGGGGCAGCTCTACGGCGCTTGGCGCAAGGCGGGCTACCGCACGCACGCGAGCTTGCAGTTTGACGACATCGCGCCAGACGAATGGAGCGATTTGCCGCGAGATGCGCGTGCCTACGGGCTGGCGTTTGCAAAAGCATTTGGCCCCTCTGCGAAGGAGCCGCTCATCGAGGCGATGGAGATCGGAAATGAGCCTGGCAAATACGACGACGCCACGTATCGGCGGCTCTTTGAGGCGATGGCAGGCGGGCTGCGCGAGGGCGACCCGAAGCTGCGCATCGCCACCTGCGCCGCGAATCTCGGGCCCAGCGGACGCTACTCGAAGAGCGTGGATTGCCTCGCCGGGCTGGACACGCTTTGGGACATTTTAAACGTCCACTTTTACGCCGAAGTCGAGCCGTGGCCGACGTGGCGGCGCAGCTACCCGGAGGATCCCGCGACGAAGTTCGCCGAGAACGTGCAGCACGTCCTCCGCTGGCGCGACGAGCACGCGGTGGGCAAGGCGGTGTGGGTCACGGAATTCGGCTACGACGCCAGCACGAAGCCCGCGCCTGCGACGGGCGATTTTGCCAAATGGCAGGGCAGCACCGAAGAGCAGCAGGCGCTGTGGGACGTGCGCTCTTTCCTCCTGCTCGCGCGGCTCGGCGTGGATCGCGCGCACTTGTTTTTCTTCGACGACCCGGACGAACCGCACGTCCACGGCAGCAGCGGCATTACGCGCAATTACCAGCCCAAGCCCGCCTTTCATGCGCTCGCGTGGCTCCAGCGTTCGCTGGGCGACTTCCGTTTTACCCGCGTCGAGCGCGAAGACGCGGAGGAGTGCTACGCCTACGAATTCACCAGTGGCAGCGACCCGAAACAGCTCGTCTGGGCCGTATGGAAACCCGCTGGCCCCGCCCGCCAAGTGCGGCTCCTCCACGATCCGCTAATAGTCGAGCACGCCGAGCGGATGCCGCTCACCGCAGACCCGGCGGAGCAAGTCGCCGTGCGCCAAGAGATCGAGGGCTACCTCGCCATCGAGGCCAGCCCAGCGCCTGTGCTGATCTGGCTGCGACGGCCATAAAAAAACGCCCGTCTGCGTTTCGAGGCGCAGCCGAGCGTGATTAAATTTTAGCGGTGAATGTTATTCGCCGTCTTCTGCGATAGCCGCCTGTGGGCAGACGTCGCGGGCGGATTGCGCCTGCGCGAGTTCGTCGCCCTCGGGTTGTTTGAAGAAGAATACTTTCGACTCGTCGTCGTTGTATTTCAGGAGGCCGGGAGCCTCATCGAGGCAGACGCGGCATGGAGTGCAGAGGTCGTTATCCACATACCAGGCACCAGGTGTATTTTCAGGGACTTTGTTGTTTTTGTCAGCCATATGAGTTGAGTTGTTGGTTTCGGCACAGCGGTTACTGGACGTGGTAGAAAATGGCAACGTCGTTTTACGAGAAGACCAAATTTTTCTGCCCTCAGATATGAAAGTGAACAAGCTGGTCGGATGTAAAAAACCGTTGACGCGAGAAGCTGCGTGGACATTCTACAAGCCGTCGGAAGTTTCAGCGGTTCGGCCTCATTTTCCTTTGCAGGTCACAAATCCCTTCATCATTACACGCGATGGCGATTTTCACCGTGCTTCCCATTTTTCAAAAAAACGACAACACGGCGGGAGCCCAGTAGCAGTCGAGTGTGCGCGAGAGAGAGCGGCAGCGACGAAAATACCGGAACAACCCCGCTATATTTAGCCGGTGGCAGATGAACGCCACCACACACACCGATGGCGCCCAGCCAGCAACTTGATTTCAAAAACATGACGACAGCCGAAGACACTCTGCCCAGCGCAGAGCCCAAAAAGAAACCCGCCGCTAAAAAAGCAGCCGCGCCGAAGAAGGTTGCGCCTGTGAAGACTGCTGCCAAAAAAACACCCGCCGCTAAAAAGCCTGCCAAAGCAGAGACCGCGAAAGTAGAGCCCGCGAAAGTAGAGCCCGCCAAAGCGCCCGAGGTAAAGAAGCCTGCGAAGGCGAAAGAAAAGAAAGCCGCCGTGGTCGCCGTAGCGCCTGTAGTAGAAGCGCCCGCTGCGGCGAAGCCGAAAAAGGCTGCGCCAAAAAAAGCACCCGCGAAGACCACTGCGAAGGTGCCTGAGCCAGCGGCGGTGGAAGTTTTTGGGGACGATATTTTTGTAGAAAAAGCCGCGCCGGTCGCGCCACGAGTCGCGCGGCCAGTCGCGCCAGTAGTGGTGCCCGAGCCAACGCCAGAGGCACTCGCCACTCCAGCGACTCCAGCGCCCGCGCCGGAGCAGCATAACGACTGGAAGCCTTCGCCGCGTAGCGCCCCGCCCGCTGCACCACAACGGCAGCAACGACAACCACAGCGCCTGCCCCAGCCGCCACCAGCCGCGCCGCCGCAGGCTGCACCCGAGCCAGCCGCACCTCCAGCGCCAGTTCCGCCGCCGCAGCAGCAGCAGCAGACGCCCGATGGGCCGAAGCAACGCCCGCTTTATGTCCCACGTGAGGTGGAGGCTTTCCTCCGCGCGATGAGTCTCCCCGTGCCTACGGAAAAGGCGCAGCTCGACGCCATCATCGGAGCCATGCAATCCGCCCGCCTCGCCGCGAGCCGCAAATCTCCGCAGCAAGGCGGCGGCGCACCTTCCTCCCCGCAACAGCAGCAAAACCGCCCGCAAAATCCCCAGCAGCAGCAGCACAACCAACGCAACCAGCGCGATCAGCGCGATCAGCGCGGGGGCCGCGACAAACATGGCAACCGCGACCAACGCAATAACCGCGAGCCACAGCCGCCGCGCGAACCCAATCCGCAGCAGCACCAGCAGCGCCACCAACCACAGCAGCAGCCGCCGCCGCCGCAGGAGGTTCTCTCCGACGAGCCGTCTGTGATGGTGGAGGCTGAGGGCTACTGCGAGATTTCCGGGAAAGGCTTCGGCTTTCTCCGCGATCCGAAACGCTATTTCCAGCCCGACTCCGGCGACATTTTCGTCACCCCCGAGTCGGTGAAAAAATACGGCCTTCGCGATGGGCATTGGCTGAAGGTGGAGGCGCGCAAAAACAGCCGCGGCCTGCAAATCAACCGCGTCCTCACCATCAACGACCATCCGCCGGAGGACGCCAAAACGTGGCCTTCTTTCGACGATCTCACGACGATCAACCCCATCGAACACATCCCGCTGGAGACCGCGACCGACCGATACACCACGCGCATCATTGATCTGATGACGCCCATCGGCAAAGGCCAGCGCGGCCTCATCGTCGCCCCGCCGCGCACCGGCAAGACCGTGCTGCTGCAACACATGGCCGTGAACATTTTGAAGAACCACCCGGAGTGCTACGTCATCGTGCTGCTGATCGACGAGCGGCCCGAGGAAGTGACGGAAATGACCCGCACCGTGAAAGGCCCGCGGACGGAAGTCATCTCCAGCACGTTCGACGAGCCGACCAGCCGGCACGTCCAAGTCAGTGAAATGGCCATCGAAAAGGCCAAGCGGCTCGTGGAGTACGGGACGGACGTGGTGATCTTCCTGGACAGCATCACCCGCCTCGCGCGAGCCTACAACGCCGAAGTCCCGTCCAGCGGCAAGATCCTCTCCGGCGGCGTGGACGCCAGCGCCCTGTTCAAGCCAAAGCGGTTCTTCGGGGCCGCCCGCAACGTGGAAGAGGGCGGGTCGCTGACGATCATCGCCACCGCCCTCGTCGAGACCGGCAGCCGCATGGACGACGTGATCTTCGAGGAGTTTAAGGGCACCGGCAACATGGAATTGCACCTGGACCGCCGCTTGGTGGACAAGCGCGTGTGGCCGGCCATCAACATCACCGCCTCCGGCACGCGCAAGGAAGAACTCCTGCGGCCCGAGGAAGAATTGAAGTGGATCTACATCCTGCACAAGGTCCTGAGCGACATGAACCCCATCGAGGCCATGGAAATGCTGATGAGCCGCATGGCCCGCTTCAAGACCAACGCCGACTTCATGGGCCACATTAACCTGTGATGACCGCCGGCCCCGCCGACGGCTAATGCGACTTCAGAAATCGGGACTCGACGAACACCCAACTCAGCAAGGCCAAGACGAGGGTGATCGGCAACGAGATCACCAAGAGTTCCCACGGCGTGGTGAGGCCACCGAACTTCACGCAGAGTTGCTGCACCGGGTAGGCGTACAAGTAGATCCCGAAGGACAAGTCCCACTTGTTGAAGAACCAATGGGCCGGCGTCACCGGAGCGAACGCCGTCCCCAACAGCAAATAACTTCCCGCCAGCGGCAACCCCAAGATGAAGCCGCTGTGGACGAAGGTCAGCGCGGCCAACGCGAGGACGACGGCCGCCACGCGGAGCGGCGTCAGCCGCGGACGCGGCAGGTAATCCAAAGCGACGGCGGCACCGAGCAGGAAATACGTCAGCAGGCGGCAAAAGACGTAGTCGGCGTCCGGCAAGTAGAGGACGTGAACCGCGTAGATCAGGTAGGCGGTCACGGTCGCCGCCAAGACGACGCAGCGACGCGACAGCAGCCCGGTGAGGCCCAGCATCACCAGCGTCAGGTAACATTTGACTTCGGGCTGTAGCGTCCAGAAGGAGCCGTTGACCGCCGCGGGGACCGGGTTCGCGGAGAACGCACTGGCGTGGTCCACGGGCTTGGTGTCCAGGAACAAGACAGTTTGCACCAAGGCATCGGTCGAGCCGGCGAGGTGTTTGAGATACATAAATGCGTGCGGTGTCGCCCCGAGGGCGCCGGCCGCGACGGCGAACACCAAGCTGACCAAGAACCCCGGGTAAATGCGGGCCAGTCGCTTCCGCAGGAAGACCCCGGCCGTCGGGGAGCGGAGCCAACTGAGCGTGACCAGGTAGCCGCTGACGAGGAAGAAGCCGTTCACGGCTGCCGCGCCGACCGTGACGTTGCCGGTGAGTTGGTGCAGCCATTCGCCGGCGTTGTTGCCTTGCGTGAGCGGCACACAATGGGAGACGAGGACGACCGAGGCCAAGGCCCACCGGAGGAGGCCGAAGTTGTTCCGCCGGGTGATCAGCGGGGGCGGGGGAGCCAACGGTTCCGGCATGGTCGCGCGCTCCGTCCGAGAGAAGCCGCGAAGACCGGCCTCCGGCGAAACCTTACTATACGCTCATGCGGCGGCGGAACAAGCAACGGTCACGCCGGCCCGGAAAGGCCACGACATGAACGGGAAGCGCGTCGAGCGGGAGTTTGGGGTGCCGTTCGCCGGCGAGATTCTCGACCCGGCGAAGTGGGTTCAGACCGCCCTCAAGAAGTACCCGGACGGCGGGCCCATCAACTGGGAACTCCTGTTCGGCCGCGTCGCCCCGGTCGTCATCGACCTCGGGTGCGGCAACGGCCGTTACCTCATCGGCAGCGCGTGGGGCCGGCGGGACTGCGACCACCTCGGCACGGACACGCTCCCCGTCGTCATCCGCTACGCCCGCAAGCGCGGCAACCAGCGGGGACTTTCCAACCTGCGGTTCGCCATCGGCGGCGGGTTCGAGTTGCTCGACCGGCACGTCGCCCCGCACTCGGTGGACGAGATTCACTGCTACCACCCGCAGCCGTTCTACGACCCGTCGCAAGTCCACCGCCGCCTCATCACGCCACTGTTCATGGCCCGCGCCCACAAGGCGTTGAAGCCCGGCGGCCTGTTCGTGATCCAGACGGACAACCCCGGCTACTGGAAATACATCCGCCAGATCGTCCCGGTGTTCTTCGACTTCCACGAGCGCATCGGGCCGTGGAAGGACGCCCCGCGCGGCCGCACCCGCCGCGAAATGATCGCCGTGAGGAAACACCTCCCTGTCTTCCGCGGCCACGGGACCGCCCGCCCTGACCTCTCCGAAGAAGACGCCCTGCGCTTGGCCGAAGAACTGCCGACGCCGACCTTCGACGCCGACCGCCGGTTACGGCAACTCGACGCGGAGGAGCAGGGGTGAGTGGGTTTCACGCGGCGCGGGTGAGCGGCGGCTCCAATATCAGTTGGGAGTCCAAATACGGAGGTTGCCAATCAATGCTTCTGAAGGAACTCCACCGGATAGAACCGGAGGTTCAGCAGGTGTCTTTCGGGTCCCATAAGGTCTGGCTGTGGAAGTCGGTCGTCCCGGCGTTCACATTCACCTATATCCTGTTAATTCGACCTGACCAGACAGCAATCGAACTCGGACTAGTCTTTCGCACTTTTTGGCGGGTTGAAAAGGAGTGGCGGGGCTTGAGCGCCGGCGGTAGAGTGTT
>JAYVQK010000186.1:0-6049 GCA_043757005.1 Verrucomicrobiaceae bacterium | reverse complement strand
CGAACCATGCCAGCCCAGGGCAACGCCCTGGGTTTGGATCGGGGAAGGACCAAGCCCTGAAAGGGCGGCGCAAGGTGTGTCGCCCTTTCAGGGCTTTGCGCTAATTCTTTCCGGTGACCCAGGGCGTTGCCCTGGGCTGGCGTGTTTGCGGGCCGTTGGCCCTCAGCTCATGCACGCTTTGCATGGGCATGACGGGCTCCAAGCCCAGCGACTCACCCGGCTAAAAGGCGCTCCGTAGAGCCAAGACCCAAGGGCACCCCGCCCGCTGCCGCACTCACACGCCCCTTGACGAACCTTCATAGGCGTTGCGGCGCTGTTAGCTTGCAGGCTCATTCGGCTTCGGAGGTTTGCTGCCCGGTTGATTGGACTGAGCCTCGGACGAAACTCCGTTCGGCTGGGGACGCAGCGAGGAATGGTGGATGAGCCAATAAAGTGCGGCAACAAAGACACCGCCAAGGAGTGTAGCCAAAGCCCAAATCCCACCACCGACGAAGAAGGTCTTGCGACGGACGAAGCGCCAAAGATTCTGTGTGTCTTGGAGAACCGCCAAGGCGAAACTGATGTGAACGATGGCAGTGAGAATCCAGATGGCATAGACGCCGACAATGCCTGTGCCAGAGATGACGTTGCCGGGAAAGGAATCAATAGAGAGGTTCATCATAAAGTGTGGGTAGCAACGCCTAACGACCCCAAGCTCAACGTGACAGCCGGAGCAGTTCGCTGTAGCGCATAGTTAGCAAAACAACCGGCGAGCCGGAGTGGGGTTCCGATGAGCATTCGGGCCGAATTTGGCCGGATTTCCTGAAGTCGGGCGAATTCTGTAATCATCACGGTTTCTTTGACTTGCGATTCTAGCTCATGGGGAGGCGTTTCCGGTCGCTTCGGAAAAGACTTCATGGCTTGGCTTTGTTCGTTGTGAGTCCTCATTTCGGTTCGTGCCGCATCAATACTTCGATTCGCCGCAGAACTGGCATCTGAATGGTCTGAATACACTAAGAAAGATGAGA
This sequence comes from Verrucomicrobiaceae bacterium, assembly GCA_043757005.1. Lineage (GTDB taxonomy): Bacteria > Verrucomicrobiota > Verrucomicrobiia > Chthoniobacterales > Chthoniobacteraceae > SXWH01. The sequence continues at coordinate 5,042 of JAYVQK010000186.1, read as the reverse complement.
AGAATCCAGATGATGAGCCAAAACCCAACGGTCGGGATGCAAAGCAAGAAGTGGAGAATGTGATTCACGCCTTCCTTGTGGAATGGTCGTGGCTGATTACAGGTCTTGCATACCTTTCGGATTGTTGAAGTGGCCATGTCGAGGTTGAGCGATGAGTTGCTGGTTGCTTGTTTGGTTTTCGTTCACACGAGGCGCGAGGAAACGCCTAACATCCCACTCAGCCGCAACGGCGCTGGATTTTGGGCATAGGGAGTTGGCGGATGGATTGGCATTGGTTGCGGGTGGGGAGGGGAGCAGGGTGGCTTTTGTGTGTCCAGTGGAATTTCCGGGGGTGGGTTAGCATAGGGGAGGGATTGTTGGCATTTGCTGCAATTTTGCCGAACGGGTGGCTGGTGGCTGCTGTGGCTGCCACGGTTGGGTAGTGGCTCAGTTTGGCAATGAACCACGGCGAGGATGCGAAACAGGGGGATGCGTGCGGGGGAGCGCACGCATCCTGCGTGCAGCGGCGGGCATCCTGCCCGGCGCAGAGCGGCGCTGGAGTAGGGAAGATGAATTCTCTGTGTGGTTCGTCTCTCATGCGCCGGGCGGGACGCCCGCCGCTACACGCGGGACGCGTGCGCTACCCCCATACAAGCAGCCTCCCGTTTCGCATCCTCTCCGTGTCTTCCGTGGTTTTAAAAATTCCAAACTCAGCCGCTACGGACATATCCACCTTCAAGCTGCGGGAGGTGCCGAGTTGGAATTTTATGGCTTTCACGGTGCGCGGGTGAAATGGCACGCTGTGGGGGTGAACCATCTTTTGGCAGCGGAAAATAAAACTCCTACTGGCTGGCGACGCTGGTGGCCTGTGCTCGCCATCCTCGTGGCCGCACTCAGCTACTACGGGAGCTATTGGCGCTATTGGTTTAATACCCATGACGAAGGCGGCACGGCGTGCCTCGTCGCACAACGGCTGCTGGCGGGCGAGCGGCCTTGGGTGGATGTGGAGCTGGGCTACAATCTCGGCTGGTTTATGCCACTCGTCGCGCTCTTCAAAGTGACTGGCGTGAACTATCTCGCCGCCCGCGCGTGGTTCCTCACGCTGGCCACACTTACCGCGTTGCTCGGCTACAACATCGTCTCCCGCGTCTCCGGGCGGCGCTGGCTGGGGCTCAGCGTGGGGCTGCTGCTCGTAGTGCTGCCGGGCTCGCAGTTTAAAAACTACATCCCCCTCGCAGAAGCCGCGAACACGGCCTGCATCTTCGCCGTGCTAGCCGTGCTGCCTGCGGTGAGTCGGCGTTGGTTGCTCACGGTCGGGCTCGCCGGGGTGGTGCTCGGCCTCACCTTTCTCGTGCGGGTGGAGCTAGGCATTTTCTTCACCGTGATCTGGCTCGGCTTGCTCGGCCTACTGTTGTTGGATTCCCGCCTCGTAAAAATACAGCGCCTGCGAGTGAGCGCGCTCTCCGCGCTCCTGCTCGTCGCGGGTTTCCTCCTCCCACAAACGCCCGCCTACCTCGCGCTGAAGTCGCGCGGCCTAGAGACGCATCTCGTGAATGAATACACCAAATGGTTCAGCTTCCTCGGCGGCTCCGTGGTCGCGAATAAACCCGCGCCCGCTGCGAAGCTCGCCCCCGTGGAAGAAGGCCCCGCCACCGCTCCTGTGTCTCCAGAAGCCGCTGTGACAAAGGCCGCGCCCGCCGAGCCGGAGGAAAAAGAAGACCGCGCCCTGCTCGCCCGCAAGCCACTCCGTGGCGTGCTCACCGGCACTTACTGGGAGCGCCAACTCCCCTTCCTGACCTACGCCCCGCTCGTCGGCTTTGCGGTGTTTCTTTTCCTCGGCCTCGGCGGCGGCGTCTGCATCCTCATCGCGGGGAAATTCACCATCGCCGCCCGCTCGATGCAGTGGCTCCTCCTCATCGGCGGCTCGCTCACCACGTTCCCACAGTTCTTCCTTTTCCGCCCCGACCCACCGCATCTTTCCGAGTTCATGCCCGGCTACCTCATCGCGATGGCAGGCAGTGCGGCGCTCCTTTTCCCCGCCACACAGAAGCGTATCGCCACCGGTGCCATCGCTGCTTTCCTGCTGCTGCAAACCGGCATCTTTGCGTGCTTCGCGCTCCAGCATCCCTCGCGCGGGACCATCGCCGCGAGGCAAGGGCGCAAGACTTGGTTCGTCGCCGAGAATGGGGTGAACATCCGCACTTCCAAAAAAGAAGCCGCGCAACTCAGCACCGTCCGCGACGCCGTGCTCGCGCACTCGAAGCCCGGCGAATTCCTCATCTGCTTCCCCTACAATCCCGGCTACAACCTCATGACAAATCGCCCCACTTACCTGCGCAATGTGTATGTGGACAACCAGACGCACAGCCGGAGCTGGGCCACGGAGACGCTCCGCGACTTCGAGCAAAAGCAGCCCGCCGTCGTCATCGTGGACGACCGCGCGATCAATGGCAGTGAGGGCTCGCGCTTTAGCCAGTGGGCCGCGCCCGTCCACGCTTTCCTCCGCATGCACTATAAACTCGTCACGCAGTTCGGAGATGTCGAAGTCTTCGCGCTCCACGCCACACCCATCGCACCAACACCATGAGTTCACCACGCAAAGCCATCATCCTCGCCGGCGGCGCAGGCAGCCGCCTGCACCCGCTCAGCCGCATCGTCTGCAAACAACTCCTCCCCGTTTACGATAAACCGATGATCTACTACCCGCTCGCCACGCTCATGCTCGGCGGCATCCGGGAAGTGCTCATCATCTCCACGCCCAAGGATCTGCCCGTCTTCCGCGACCTCCTCGGCGACGGCGCGCGGCTCGGCATGAGGATCGAATACGCCGAGCAGCCCAACCCCGCCGGACTCGCGCAAGCCTTCATCATCGGCGCGGATTTCGTCGGCAAAGACCCCGTCTGCCTCATCCTCGGCGACAACATTTTCTACGGCAAACTCGACTTCTTCCGCGCTGCGCTCCAGCAGGTCAGCACCACCGGCGGAGCGTTCGTTTTTGGCTACCAAGTGAAAGACCCCGAGCGCTACGGCGTCGTCGAGTTCGATAAAGAAGGCCGCGCCCTCAGCATCGAAGAAAAGCCCGTGAAACCCAAGAGCCCCTTCGCCGTCCCCGGCCTCTACGTCTATGATAACGCCGTCATCGAAATCGCGCAAAACCTCAAACCCAGCCCGCGCGGCGAGCTAGAAATCACCGACGTAAATGTGGAATACCTCCGGCGCGGCGAGCTCCATGTGAAAGTGCTCGGACGCGGCATGGCATGGCTCGACACCGGCACCCAGCAAAGCCTGCTCGACGCCAGCAACTACATCGCCGCCATCGAAAACCGCCAGGGCCTCAAAATCGCGTGCCTCGAAGAAATCGCCTACAACCAAGGCTTCGTGGATCGCGCCGCCTTCCAACGCCTCATCGAAGAAACCCCCAAAAGCCCCTACCGCGAATACCTAGAGCTCGTCGCCACCGAGTAGGACGGAGCAATCGGCGGCGGAACGGCTACTTTTGGTGCCACTCTTGCAGCGGCTTCACGGTGTAGCCGTCGCGCATGGCGCGGATGCCTTCGAGGCTGGCTCGGGCGGCGCGGAGCGTGGTCATCACGGGGACTCGCGAGCTGCTGGCGGTGCTGCGGATTTTCACTTCGTCCTCGCGGGCGATTTTGCCGCTCGGGGTGTTGATGATCATCGCGAGGTCGCCGTTTTTCAGCATATCGAGCGCGTTCGGGCGGCCTTCGGTGATCTTGTGGATGCGCTTCACGGGAACTCCCGCCTTTTCCAACGCTGCGGCGGTGCCGCTGGTGGAGTAAAGAGTGAAGCCCAGTGCGGCGTAACCACCTGCCAGCTCGGCGACCTTGGTTTTATCGGAGTCGGCGACGCTGATGAAGATGTTGCCCTTCACGGGCAGCGCGGGCTGCGCGGCCATCTGGGCTTTCGCGTAGGCGAGTCCGAGGCTGGCGTCTATGCCCATGACTTCGCCGGTGCTCTTCATCTCGGGGCCGAGGACGATGTCGGTGCCGGGGAATTTCGTGAAAGGGAAAACCGCCTCCTTTACGCAGTAGTGGCTCGGCACGATCTCTTGGGTAAAGCCGAGGTCTTTGAGCTTCGAGCCCGCCATGATCTTCGCCGCGAGCTTGGGCAGCGCGACGCCGATGGCCTTGCTCACAAATGGCGCGGTGCGCGAAGCGCGCGGGTTCACCTCCAGCACATAGACGGTCTCGCCTTGCACGGCGAATTGCACGTTCATCAGCCCGATCACATTCAGCTCGCGCGCCATGTCTTTCGTGCTGCGCGTGATCTCCTGCTTCACCGCATCGCTGAGAGAAAAGGGCGGGATCACGCACGCGCTGTCGCCGCTGTGGATGCCTGCTTGCTCGATGTGCTCCATGATCGCGCCGATGACGACGGTCTCGCCGTCGCTGATGCAGTCCACGTCCACCTCGGTCGCGTCTTCGAGGAAATGATCTACCAAAATGGGGTGGATGGCGGCGGGTGGTGGGACAGGCGCCCCGCCTGTCGGAGTGGGATGGGTGCCCTCACCCGTCCTGAGCAGCTCGCCTGATGCGGACAGGCGAGGCGCCTGTCCCACCACGACAGGCGAGGCGCCTGTCCCACTTTCGATCGCGTCGCGCACGTAGCGGCGGAGGTCGGCTTCGTTGTGGACGAGCATCATGCCGCGTCCGCCGAGCACGAAGCTCGGGCGCACGAGCACGGGGTAGCTCACGCGCTCGGCAACGGCGACGGCTTCCACCTCGGTCACTGCGGTGCCGCCGTTCGTCTGGCGGATGCCGAGTTTATCCAGCATCGCGCCGAAAAGTTTGCGGTCCTCGGCGATCTCGATACTGCGCGGCGAGGTGCCGATGATGGGCACGCCAGCTTCGGCGAGTCCGGCGGCGAGGTTCAGCGGCGTCTGCCCGCCGAACTGCACGATGACGCCGAGGAGATTCTCGCTCTCCTGCTCGCAGATGTTCAGCACATCCTCGAGCGTGAGCGGCTCGAAGTAGAGCTTGTCGCTCGTGTCGTAGTCGGTCGAGACGGTCTCGGGGTTCGAGTTCACCATGATGGTCTCGAAGCCC
>JAYVQK010000185.1:0-61224 GCA_043757005.1 Verrucomicrobiaceae bacterium | reverse complement strand
GAAAATTGGGCGAATTTTGCCCAATTATCCGCCAATTTAGTCCAATATTTCGCGAATTTCGCCTGATATTATAGAAAAATGGCGGATGATTGGGCCTTTTGGTCGAAATTTCGGCAAAATTCGCCCAAATTTCATCTCGGAGCCGAAATTTCGACCTCTCAGTCGAAATTTCGGCAAAAAAGGCCGAAATTTCGAGAAGTGAGCTGAAATTCACACCCTAGACAGAGCCTGAGAGGGGGAAGGAGAGTCGTGTTCTCCGCGTCCTCCGTGGTTAAATCAGAAAACGACCAGATGACGGAACTTTAGCTCGCCGCTCCGCCTCATTCCCCGACACTCCGCTCCATGAACACGGACATCTGCACGATCAATCAACGCGCATACCCCACGGACGAACTCACGCCGCTCTCCGCCATCCGCCCGCAGATCGCGAGCTGCATCCGCGCGGCGCACCCGACGCTGGACGACGACAGCCTCATCTCGCAGGAAGCACTCGGCATTTTCCGAGCGGACTACGTGCGCGGCGTGCTAAAGGAGGACATTGGCGCGATCACGGAGCTGGAGCACGAGGTGGTGCGTTCGCTGCAAGAGCACGAGGTGCTGGCGAGTAATATCAATGCGGACTTCGAGACCGCGAAGACCTTTGGCGAAGGGCTCTCGGACAGCATCGCGAAGTTTGGCGGGAGCTGGCGTTTCATCATCGGCTTCGGCGGATTTCTCGCGGTATGGGTGGGTGTGAATACGCTGCTCCTCCGGGGTGATAAATCCCTCGATCCGTATCCCTTCATTTTTCTAAATCTCATCCTCTCCTGTATCGCGGCACTGCAAGCCCCCGTCATCATGATGAGCCAAAATCGGCAGTCCGCCAAAGACCGCCTGCAAGCCGATCACGACTACAAAGTGAACCTCAAAGCCGAGCTAGAAGTCCGGCATCTCCACGAAAAAGTGGACTACCTGCTGAAGCAACAATCGCAGCGGCTCTTCGAGCTGCAAGAGATGCAGATCGAGCTGATGGAAGAGCTCGCCGCACACGCACGGGCAAAGAACGGAGCGGCAGCGCAATAAAACACCACGCTTGCCCCCGCGCCGCGCACCCGCTCAATTGCGCCCCCAATTTTTCCAATCATCATATGCTTTCCGCAGGTATCGTAGGTCTTCCAAACGTGGGTAAATCCACACTCTTCAACGCCGTCACCCGCACCCGCAAAGCGCAGGCGGCGAACTATCCCTTTTGCACGATTGATCCGAACGTCGGCGTCGTCACCGTCCCCGACTCGCGGCTCGAAGTCCTCAGCAAAATCAGCGGCAGCAAAAAGCTCGTCCCCGCCGCCATCGAGTTTGTAGACATCGCCGGGCTCGTGAAAGGCGCGGCCTCAGGCGAAGGGTTGGGCAACCAGTTCCTCAGCGTCATCCGCGAAGTGAACGCCATCGTGCAAGTCGTCCGCTGCTTTGAGGATGGCGACATCCACCACGTCAGCGGCGGAGTGGACCCCGTGCGCGACATCGAAGTCATCAATACCGAACTCGTCCTCGCCGACCTCGCCGCCACAGAGAAACGCCGCGACCGCCAGCAAAAAAACGCCCGCAGCGGCGACAAACTCGCTAAAGCCGAGATCGCGCTTTGCGAAAAACTCCTCCCCCATCTCGACCAAGGAAAGCCCGCGCTCACGCTCGAACTCAGCGATGAAGAAAAGAAACTGCTCAAAGAATTCTTCCTCCTCAGCGCCAAGCCCACGCTCTTCGCGTGCAACGTCTCCGAGGCCGACCTCTCCGCGCTCGCGCAAGGCCAGGACTGCGCTGCCAAGCCGCACGTCGAAGCCGTCCGCGCTTTTGCAGCCGCACATTTCGCCACCGAGGCCGTCATCATTTCCGCCCAGATCGAGAGCGACCTCGTGGATCTCAGCGAAGAAGAAGCCACGGAATATCTCACCGGAATCGGCGTGAGCAACAGCGGCGTCGGCGACCTCATCCGCGCCGTCTATCACCTCCTGGGCCTCCGCACTTACCTCACCACCGGCGTGCAAGAAACCCGCGCTTGGACCATCCGTGCAGGCGATAAAGCGCCCGCCGCCGCCGGAGTGATTCACACCGATTTCGAGCGCGGCTTCATCGCCGCTGAAGTGATCCACTACGACGATCTCGTCGCCCTAGGCTCCATGGCCAAAGGCCGCGAAGCCGCCAAACTCCGCATCGAAGGCAAAGAATACACCATGCGCGACGGCGACGTGGTGGAGTTCCGCTTCAACGTGTAGGGGGCGATTTAGCCGAAAGGCGCAGCCTTACGCCCCGACATTCGCCGCTGCCAGACGATCCTGTAAATCCGCTGTCTGGAGTGCGCCCATCATTTCTTTGATGTCGCCTTCCATGTAGCGATCGAGGTTGTAGAGCGTGAGCTCGATGCGGTGATCGGTGATGCGGTTTTGGGGGTAATTGTAGGTGCGGATCTTCTCGGAGCGGTCGCCGCTGCCGACTTGGCTCTTGCGTTGGGCGGCGTATTTCTCGGCTTCTTCGCGCTGCTTCCGCTCCAGCAGGCGCGAGCGCAGGATGGTGAGGGCTTTTTCCTTGTTCTTTTGCTGACTACGCCCGTCTTGGCAGCGGACGATGGTGCCGGTGGGGATGTGCATGACTTGCACGGCGGAGTCGGTCGTATTCACGCCCTGCCCGCCGGGGCCGCCTGCTCGGCAGACTTCGATGCGGACTTCGTCGGGCTTTAGCTCAAAGTCCACCTCCTCAGCCTCCGGCAACACCGCGACGGTGGCGGTGCTGGTGTGGATGCGCCCCTGCGCCTCCGTGGCGGGCACGCGCTGCACGCGATGCACTCCGCTCTCAAAGCGCATCTGGCGGAAGACGCCCTCGCCGCTGATTTTGAAAATGACCTCTTTGAAGCCGCCCATCGCGCCCTCGCTGTTATCCATATTTTCAACCACGAGCCCGGCGACTTCGGCGTAGCGCATATACATCCGGTAAAGATCGGCGGCAAAAAGCGCGGCCTCATCACCACCGGCACCGGCGCGGATTTCCATGATGGCGTCGCGGTCTTCGTTCGGGTCGGGCGGCAGCAGTGCGAGCTGCACGTCGGACTCCAGCTTGGTGAACCGCTTTTCCAGACCGGGTAGATCTTCCTGCGCCATCTCAGCCATTTCTTTGTCTGTGCTGCTGGCCAGCTCGCGGCTTTCACGCAGCTCTTTCTCCACGCGCTCGTATTCCGTCCAAATCGCGAGCGTCTCTTTTAGGCGCGTATGTTCACGGAGGATGTCCTGCGCGCGTTTCGGGTTGCTGTAGAGATCGGGCGCGGTGATCGCGACTTCCAGCTCGGCGTGGCGTTCGCGTTTCCTGACGATGATCGGTGAGAAGTCCATGATGGATGCTGGCAAAAAGGAAACGGTGGAGCCGCTCGTGGCGGCTCCACCGTAACAAAGTTTAAAATGTGACGAACTAAGCCGCTGTGGGCTTGGTCGCGCGCAGGTTCATGGAACCATAGCGTTTCGAGAATTTCTCGATGCGGCCTGCGGTATCTACGAACTTCTGCTCGCCCGTGAAGAACGGATGGCAGGCGGCGCAAATGCCGATCTTTAGACCTTGGCGTGTGGACTTGGTGCGATAACCAGCTCCGCAAGCGCAGTGGATCGTTGTTTCTTTATAATCAGGATGGATGTCGGATTTCATGGCTCAGAAAAGGGCGAGCAAACTATTCGCCAATCGGAATCCTGCAATGAAAAACTCCGCCTAATTTGCGGCGGCGGGAAATAAAGCAGGGAAAGCGAGCGGCTTTTCCCAAACAAGATTTGGCAACGCCGCCCTCCTCGCACCATCTTCCCGCATGAATCTTTTTCCCGACGAGGCCGAGCGGCAGCGGCTCTTTCCGATTACGAAAACTCAGCGGTTTTTTTCCCACGCTGCGGTGGCCGCTTTTCCGCGCTGCGTGGCGGAGGCGATGAGCGCGCACACTTGGCAATCGTGTGAGATGCCGCAGGAGTTTGCCGATGTGTTGCGCGATATGAAAAGGGCGCGCGAAGTGTGCGCGCGCTTCATCGGCGCGGAGGCGGATGAGATCGCTCTGCTGGGGCCGACTTCGCTAGGGCTGAGTCTCTTTGCGAATGGCATCGCGTGGGAGCCGGGCGACGAGATTTTATGCTACGCAGGCGACTACCCCGCGAACGTGTATCCTTGGATAGACCTGCGCCGGCGCGGCGTGGTGGTGCGTTACTTGGAGCCTGCGTTGCCGGGCGAAATCACTCCTGCGCTCGTGGAGGCGGCGCTCACTCCGCGCACGCGATTGGTCGCGCTGGCGACGTGCCATTTCTTCACCGGCGCGCGGATAGATGTGGACGCCATCGGGCAGCTCTTGCACGCGCGCGGCGTGCTTTTTTCCCTCGATGCGATCCAGACGCTCGGGGCGTTTCCGCTCTCGGTGGAGCACGTGGATTTCCTCAGCGCCGATGCGCACAAGTGGATGCTCGGGCCGCTCGCCATCGGCATCGTTTATGTGAAGCGCCGTAATTTTCCCATCTGTCGCCCGACGCTCCTCGGCGCGTGGAATGTCCATTCCCCAAACTTCATCGCCCAAGACGAAGTGCGCTTCGTCCCCACCGCACAACGCTACGAGCCCGGCGTGCTGAACATCGTCGGCATCTACGGCATGATGGCCGCACTCGATATGTTCCTACACCACGGCCTCGCCGTCGTCGCCGCGCGCATCATGGAGCTAAAAGCGCATCTCATCGCGGGATTGCGCGCGCAGGGATTCCAAATCGCTGGCCCCGCCGAAGGCCCCGCCGCCAGCGGCATCACCACTTTTTATCACCCACAGCGCAACGCCGCCGAGCTGCACGCGCGCTTGGAGAAAGCAGGCGTCTCCAGCTCCCTCCGCCACGACCGCGAAGGCCGCGCCTACCTCCGCTTCAGCCCGCACTTTTACAACACCGAGGCCGAGCTAGATGCGGCGTTGGCGGTGTTGAGGGAAGATCGTTGAGCGGCGTCTGATTCGCCCACAAAAAAAACCGCCGCCCATGGGTGTGGACGGCGGCTTTTGTGAATGAAGTCGTTTTACTCCGTGCCGTAGAGGCACTGGGCGAGGTAGCCGCTCAGGGCGGTGAGGCGATTCTCTTTGCGGAATTGTTCGATCTTCTTGCGGTCCACGGCGAGAGCGCGATCCCAGAGCCAGAGGAGGTTTTGCGTGCTCACTTTCAGCACGTCGCAGATGTTCTTCTGATCATCCACGCGAGGTGCTTTCACGTCGAAGCAGACAGGGCCAGCATACTTCGCGTCTTGGAGGACGACGAGGAGCGCGAGGTCTTTGAGCGGCTCGGTATAGCCGAATGGGAGATCTTGGTCGTAGCGCTGGCCGTCCTGCGCATTGAGGTGAATGTGGAAGAGTTTCCCGGCTTCGAGGCAGAGCTCGATGTCCCAGATGAAATCAAGGCCAGCGATGCGGCTGTGGGCGGTCTCGGGATTCAAGCCGAACATCGGCTGGATGTCTTTTTCCAGACGGCTGATGAGGTAGAGCACCTCGCCGACGTTTGCCATATACATATTGGCGCGGGGCTCGTTGGGCTTCGGCTCCACGGCGAATTTGATTTTCGTGCCGTAGTTTTTCTTCGCGTATTCGCCGACTTTGTTGAAGCCCTCCACGAGGCGCTTGAAGGCGTCGCGGCCATTCTTCGCGAGCACGAAGTCGAAGCCTTCGCGGCCATTCCAGAAGACCATCGTCTTTGCGCCGAGCACGGCGGTGGTGTCCACTGCTTTGAGGGCGTTGGCCATGCCGAGCTTGCGCACGGCGGGATCGTTTGAGGTCATCGCGCCGTCTTTGAAGATCGGTGCAGCGAAGAACGAGGGCGTATACATGATGCACTTCAGACCGCAGGCTTTCGCGACTTTGTTCGCGGCGGGAGCCATCTCAGCGGTGATCTCCACATCGTGCGCCTCGTAGTAGCTCATGCCGGCCTCAGCCAGCATGGGCAGACGATCCAGCATCGGTATCGCATCGCGGGTCGGGCCGCCGAAAGGGTCATTGCCTGGGCCGATATTCCAGACACCGGCACCGAGGCCGTTGATTCCAACTTTGTTTTTGAGTTCGTAGCGTGACATAGATTTGTGTGTGTTTTGTTTGGGTGAAAGGGCGCGGACATTGGGCGTTCGAGGGCGTCTTGTCATGCTCGAAAAACTCAAAGTGCGGTGCGTCAGGATATGGGAATTGCGTGCGGTTTCCTGAACGCCTTATCTTCCTCGCATGAGACTGCATATACCGACTGCTGATATTTTCATCCCAGATGGGAAGCCACCCGCCGAGGCGTTTGCTCGCGTGACGCATCTCGGCATCGGAGCGCATCAGGACGATCTGGAGTTCATGGCATTTCACGGCATCCGCGCGTGCTACCACAGCGAGGCGGAGTGGTTTGGTGGGGTGACTTGCACGAATGGCGGCGGGAGTTCCCGCACGGGCGTGTATGCCAGCTATAGCGATGCGCAGCTCATGGCGCGGCGGCGCGAAGAGCAGCGGCAGGCGGCGATCATCGGGCGGTATGGGGTGATGGCGCAGCTCGATTACCCGAGCGGGATTGCGAAGGACGTGGCCGACCCGCGACTGCGCGAAGACCTTGTGGCGATCCTCACGGCGAGCCGCCCGCGCGCCGTCTATACGCACAATCTTGCGGATAAACACGAGACGCACATCGCGGTCGTGGTGCCCGTGATCCAGGCCATCCGCGCACTACCGCGCGAGCTGCGCCCGGAGGCCGTGCATGGCTGCGAGGTGTGGCGGAATCTCGATTGGATGGACGACTCGGAGAAGATCGTCCACGACCTCAGCGGCCACGAAAACCTCGCCGCCGCGCTGAACGGACTTTTCGATAGCCAGATCGGCGGCGGCAAACGCTACGACCTCGGTGTGATCGGTCGTCAGCGGGCGAACGCCACGTTCTTCCAAAGCCTCCAGGCCGACGAAAGCACGGCGCTCGCCTTTGCGATGGATCTCACGCCGCTCGCGCACGACGACTCGCTGGACATCGTGGATTACGTCACCGGTTTCATAGATCGCTTCCGCGCCGATGTGGTCGGGAAATTGCAGAAGCAGCTATGGAAATAATCATCCAACCTACGGCGGACGACTGCGGCAACATCGCCGCCCGCATCATCGCCGCACTCGTGCGGGAAAAGCCCGCCGCCGTGCTCGGTCTCGCGACCGGCAGCACGCCGCTCGGCACGTATCGCGAGCTGGCGCGGCTGCACCGCGAGGAGGCGCTGGATTTCTCGGGCGTGACCACTTTTAACCTTGATGAATACGTGGGCCTCTCGCCCGAGCACCCGCAGAGCTACCACGCATTTATGCAGGAGCACTTCTTCCAGCACGTCAATGTGCGGCCCGAGCGCATCCACATCCCACACGGGCAGGCGCAGGATGTGCCCGCTGAATGTGCGCGCTACGAGGAGGCAATCCACCACGCGGGCGGCATGGATCTCCAGCTCCTCGGCATCGGCACGGATGGCCACATCGGCTTCAACGAGCCCTCCTCCTCGCTCGCCTCCCGCACACGCATCAAGACACTCACCGACCAGACCCGCCGCGACAACGCGCGCTTCTTTGGCGGCGAACTCGCACACGTCCCCATGCACTGCATCACCATGGGAGTCGGCACCATCATGGCCGCGCGCCAAGTCCTACTGCTCGCCTCCGGCGCAAACAAAGCGCAAGCCGTCGTCGGAGCCGTGGAAGGCCCGATCACCGCCATGAACCCCGCGAGCGTCCTCCAAATGCACCCCGTCGCAAAAGCCATCCTCGACGAATCCGCTGCCGCGAAACTGCAACGGCTCGAATATTACCGCTGGGTCTTCGCCCACAAACCAGTCTGGCAGCGGCTCTGAGCTGCACTTACAATAAAGTCACTTTTAGTATAGAGTGCATCCCGCGCAACGCCTACGGCTCTGGGAATAAAACGCCTGCATCCGACACACACGCACACACGAAGCACCACATACCTTATGCTCACACTCATCCGCCAATGGTTTGATTCCGACTACTTCCCCGGCGGGCCCGAGGCTGCATTGGCAAAACCCGATCGCTTCGAGTGGCCGAGGGCGCTCCCATTCGTCTTCCTCCACGGCGGATGCCTGCTCCTCTTCATCGTCGGCTTTAGCTGGGCCGCATTGGCAGTCGCAGTCGTCCTTTATGCCGTGCGGATGTTTGCCATCACCGGGTTCTACCACCGCTACTTCGCCCACCGCACCTTCCAGACCAGCCGCCTCGCGCAATTCCTCTTTGCCGTGCTCGGCAATACCGCCGTGCAGCGCGGCGCGCTCTGGTGGGCGGCGGTCCATCGGCATCACCATAAACATTCCGACCAGCCCGAGGACGCCCATTCCCCCGGCATCCGAGGCTTTTGGTGGGCCCACATCGGGTGGATGACCACCAGCAAAAACTTCCCCACCGACTACAAAACCATCCGCGACCTCGCGAAATTCCCCGAGCTCGTCTTCCTGAACCGCTACGACCTCATCGTGCCCGCCATCTTCGGCGTGCTGCTCTATACCTTTGGCGCGCTCGCGAGCTGGCTTTGGCCCAGCCTCGGCACCACCGGCGCGCAGATCTTCGTCTGGGGCTTCTTCGTCAGCACCGTCGCCCTGCTGCACGGGACACTCTTCATCAATTCCCTCGCCCACGTCTTCGGCAAACGCCGCTTCCAGACCGGCGACGACAGCCGCAACAGCTTCCTCCTCGCCATCATCACCCTCGGCGAAGGCTGGCATAATAACCACCACCGCTACATGGGCGCAGCCCGGCAGGGATTCTTCTGGTGGGAAATGGACGTGACCTACTACGCCCTCAAAGCACTCTCATGGACCGGCCTCATCTGGGACCTCAAACCCGTCCCCCGCAGCATCTACACCGAGCTAGAGGCAGAAGCCGCCCAGTAGAGTGTTAAAAAAACAGTCGGCGGGCTAGTGACCTTTGTCCCGGAGGGACTGCCAGAGATTAGCCGGTGGTGAAGCGAGGAACGAGCGGGAACCACCGGAATACGACAAAACGAAATAAGCCCCAACGGGGCGCGAAATGGCGCATCGAAGGTGCAAAAACAAGCCAGCCAAGAGCAGAGCGAGGAACGAGCGCCGCCCTGGGTAAAACGTGAAAATAGCGGGAAGCCACAACAAAACACGACAAAGTGACGGGCATCGATCATCAGGGCATGGGTGGTATCCATTACGATGATTGTGGTATTGCGGAGATGGCGGACAGTGACTGTGTGAAACTTTATGGTAACTGTGTGAGGCGTTTTATTGACTAATCAAGTGTTTATACTGACTTTAAAAAGCATTTTACTGACTGTGCGAGTAATTTTATTGACCCTACGAAGCATTTTATTCACTGTTTGAGTAATTTTACTGACTCTATGAGGCATTTTATTGAATGGGTGGGGTTGCTTTTTGGGTAGATGTTGCCTTTAGATGTGAAATGGATAAATTATTTTCAGTGTTGGGAACTGTTTTTTTACTTTTTCCTTGCGTATAGTAGCTGCATGGGTATTTTTTGTGGTGTTGCTGTAGAGATGGATTGCGACACGGGTTTGCCTTTTTAAATTTTGTAGTGCAAATCTTAAATTTCAAATGATTCGCCTGTCTTTGCTCATGTTTTTTCCATCCTTGCGGGCTTATTTTTTTAGTGTTTAGAAGTTTTTTTCTAAATGATAAATTTCTCGCCCGCCCCCGCTGATACCTTTTCTATCACTATTGGCTTGTTTGTAAAATTTTAAATCCTAAATCTTAAATCTTAAATTATATGCCTATCACCGGCCCTACTTCTTATGTCGTCACTACAGATCAATTTTTGAATCATTGGGCGGATGCTAATGATCTTTTGGGGGCAAGTCCGCTAGTGTTGGGGGCGGAGGCGGTGGGGGCGGAGGCGGATGTGCCGTTGGCGGGGTTGGATGCGCTGAAGTCGGCGCTGGAAGATGCTCGGGATGCGGTGGAGGGGGCGGTTTTGTCTCTAGGGTTGCTGCGGGGGGATGTGTTTCTTTTGAAGGAGGTGATCCATAAGCAGCTCAATGATTTTAATGATGCGGTGCGGGCGGATTTGCCGAATAGCTCGATGGCTAGAGTGCTACCGGCGGTGCCCAATATGGGGGATGGGCGGGAGCGTTTCATGAAGCCGATGCGGGATGCGGCAAAGCTGTGGGTGAAGGTGTCGGAGTATAAGGTGGCGCATGGGAGCACGGCGCTAGTTTTGCGGGGCGATGTGGGGGTGGCTGCGTTTGTGGCTAATCTGGTGGACCTTCGGGGAAAATATGATGATGTGGAGGAGGCGGAGCAGCAGTGGGCGCTGGAATTGGCGGTGCGCAATGGGGTGCAGGAGCAGATTTATGCGGTTTTGAAGGGGTATCGGGCAAAGTTGCCGACGTTGTTTGCGGAGGGGGCGGCAATTGTGGAGACGTTGCCGCTCTTAACGCCGCTTCCGGGCTCGACGCCGCAGGCTCCGGGGCTGGCGGGGACGTTTTCGCCGAGCTATAATAGAGCGGAGTTCACGGGTGTGGCAAGCACGTCGGCCTCGGTGGTGCGGCATCAGCTACGGATCTGCTTGGCGGAGGAGTTTGATCAGGATTTGGAGCAGATCGTGGGGAGCGTTTTGGTGGGGCAGCCGCTCACTTTCCTAGTGACGACGGGGCTAGGCTCGCCGGGCTCGGTGATCTCGGCAAAGCTCTACGCGATGACGGACGATGGGCATGAGGCAGGGAGTGCAACGGTGGTGGTGACGCGGCCTGTGTAGGGGTGGGGGCTGCGGAGGGGATTTAAGATTTAGGATTGAAGATTTAAGATTTGAGCCACTCGCAGGGACTTTGCCACTCGCGAGGGTCTGAGCGCCTGCGGCGGGCGAACTCTTAACTCTTAACTCTTAACTCTTAACTTTTAACTCTTAAAGGAAAGGGGGACGCCGGAGACTGCTCGTTTGTCTTTCTGCGGGGCTTTCGTGTCGCGGGTTTAAGAGTTCGGAGTTAAGAGTTCGGAGTTAAGAGTTAAGAGTTAAGAGTTGAGCCGCCCGCAGGGCCTGCACGACTCGCGGGAATCTCAGCGCCCACGGTGGCTGCAAATCTTAAATTTGAATGGAGTCTCGCCGCGAAGTCGCCGCTTGATTTTTTGCGGCGGAATGCCGATAGGTGCTGGGTAGATGAAATCACTCGCCATCGTCGGGACAGGTATCGCTGGGCTGGGGGCGGCGCATTTTCTCCATGCTCGCTATGAGCTCTCGCTTTATGAACAGGCGGACTACGCGGGGGGGCATACGAATACGATCACGGTGGAGGAGGCGGGGCGGGCGGTGCCGATTGATACGGGGTTTATGGTGTTTAACCATGTGACGTATCCGAATCTCACGCGGCTCTTTGACGAGCTGGGGGTGGCGACGAAGAGGACGGAGATGTCTTTTAGTGTGCAGCACGCGCCGAGTGGGCTGGAGTATAATGGGGGGAGTTTGAACCTGCTTTTCGGCCAGCGGCGGAATCTGGTGAATGTGCGGCACTGGCGGATGCTGATGCAGATCAATCGCTTTAACGCGGAGGCGGTGGCTGCGCTGGAGGATGCGCGTTTTGCGGTGATGAATCTGCGGGATTACGTGACGGCGCGGGGTTACGGGGAGGATTTTCTGCACCGCTATCTCGTGCCGATGAGTAGTGCGGTGTGGAGCACGCCGCCGGAGCAGATGTTGGAATTCCCAGCGGTGACGTTGCTGCGCTTTTGGCACAATCACGGCTTTCTCGGGCTGCACACGCAGCACCAGTGGTTCACGGTGACAAATGGCGCGAGGTCTTATGTGGAGAAGATTGCCGCGCCTTTTCGCGACCGTGTGCTTTTGAAAAAGAAGGCGGTGCGCGTGGAGCGAGTGGGGGGGAAGGCGAGGGTCTTTGCGGAGGATGGGACGGCGAGGGAATTTGATAAGGTGATCCTAGCGTGCCACGGGGATCAAGCACTGGCCTTGCTCGCGGAGCCGACGGTGCTGGAGGGGCGGTTGCTGCGGCATTTCAAATATCAGGCAAATACGGCGACACTGCACACGGATGAGTCCTTTATGCCGCGCACGCGCCGGTGCTGGGCGGCGTGGAATTACCGCATCGCGAGCGATGGGACGCCGACGACGCACTACTGGATGAATCGGCTGCAAGGGGTGTCGGAACGGGTGAACTACTTTGTGTCGCTGAATAGCCACGACCGCGTGGCGCCGGAGCGGGTGTTGCGGCGGATAGATTACGAGCATCCGCTCTTTAATCTCGCCGCTATCGCGGCGCAGGCGGAGCTGCCCGCGCTGAATCGGATCGCGCCGGAGCAGACGATTTATTTCGCGGGGGCGTGGTTTAAATACGGCTTTCACGAGGATGGCTTCACGAGTGGGCTGGAGTGCGCGCGGGCGGTGACGGGGGAGGCGCTGTGGGGATGAATTCGTGCCTCTATGAGTGTGATGTGATGCACCATCGGCTGGAGCCAAAGGAGCACCAGTTCCGCTACCGCATCTTTATGTTCGCGCTCGATCTGGATGAGATAGATGCGCTCGCGAAGCGGCTCCCGCTCTTCAGCCGCAATCGCTGGAACGTTTACACTTTCCGCGACCGCGACCACCTCACGCTCGCTGGCGGGGAGACGAAGTCGGTGAAGGAAAACGTGGTGCAGTATCTTGCGGAAAATGGCGTCCCCTTCCCCACCGATGGGCGTATCCTGCTGGTGACTCTACCGCGCGTGCTGGGCTACATTTTCAATCCTGTGTCGTTTTATTTCTGCTCCACCGCAGAGGGCGCGCCGCTGTGCGCGGTGGTGCAGGTGGGTAATACGTTTGGCGAGATGAAGCCCTATATTTTACGCGGCCCCGCGACAGCAAACGGCTTCCGGCTCATCACTCCGAAGCACTTTTACGTGTCGCCTTTCTCCGCGCTGGATCTGTTGTTCGACTTTAAGCTGCGCATCCCCGGCCACATGCTGGACATCCACATAGACGACCGCAACAGCGAGCGCCGCGTGCTGCTGAGCGCGCTCACCGGCAAGCGCCGCGCGCTCACGAGCGCACGGCTCTTTTGGTTCACGCTGAAGTATCCGCTGCTCACGCTGAAGGTGATCTTCTTCATCCACTGGCACGCCTTCCGACTGTGGATGAAGCGTGTGCCTTTCCACAAAAAAGCCGAGAACCCGGAGTTGCAACGCGACGTGCGCAAACCGCACGCTTCCATCGCACCGAAACAACCATGACCGAACCCGCTCCGAGCCTTTACCAGCGCCTCGTCCTCGATGCTCTCAGCAAGATGACTTCCGGCTGCCTGCACCTCACGCTCCCCTGCGGCACCACGCGCGCGATGGGCACGCCCGGCGCGGAAATCACCGCGACGATCCACGTAAAAGATGCGGCCTTTTTCAAACGCTGCGTGTTGCACGGCGACGTGGGCTTTGGCGAAAGCTACGTGGAGGGCGAGTGGGATACTGATAGCATCGAGCGCGTGATCTCGTGGGCCACGCTGAACGTGGATAAGTCGCCCACGATGTCCGGCTCGAAGTCCCGCGCCTTTGCGCTGAACGTGCTCAAGTTCACCAACCGCATGGGCCATCTCCTCCGCCCGAATAGCCTGGAAACCGCCCGCCGCAACATCTCCGAACACTACGACCTGGGGAATGATTTCTACCGTCTGTGGCTCGACCCCACGATGACTTACTCCAGCGCGCTCTTCACCGCGCCCGAGCAGTCGCTGGAGGCCGCGCAGACGGCGAAATACGACGCGCTCTGCCGCAAGCTGCGCCTCGTGCCGAGCGATCACGTTTTAGAAATCGGTAGCGGCTGGGGCGGCTTCTCGTGCCACGCGGTGAAGCACTACGGCTGCCGAGTGACGACCGTGACGATCTCGGAGGAGCAGTTCAAATTTGCCAAAGAGCGCTTCGAGCGCGAGGGCATCGCGGACCGTGTGGACATCCGCCTGGAGGACTACAGGCGCATCACCGGGCAGTTCGATAAAGTGGCGTCCATCGAGATGATGGAGGCGCTCGGCGACCGCTACCTCGAAACGTATTTCGCGAAAATCCACTCGCTGCTAAAGCCCGACGGCCTCGTCGGCGTGCAATACATAACGGTGCCCGACAACCGCCATGCCGAGCTGCGTCGCGGCATTGATTGGATTCAAAAACACATCTTCCCCGGCTCGCTCCTCCTCAGCATTGGCCGCGTCAATAAAGCCCTCAACCGCACCGGCGACCTCTTTCTGCACCACCTCGAAGACCTCGGCCTGAGCTACGCCCGCACGCTCCGCGAGTGGTTCCAGATTTTCAACGCCCGCCTCCCCGAAGTCCGCGCGCTGCGCTTCGACGACCGCTTCATCCGCAAGTGGAATTACTACCTCCAATACTGCGAAGCCGCCTTCGCCATGCGGAACATCAGCGTCGTCCAAGCCATCTACACCCGCCCCAATAACCCACGCCTGCGCACCGCTTGATTTGCCGCTGCACCCGAGCCACTTTACCGCCAATGAAAACGACGAAGCCGAAACCAAAAGCCAAGCCCGGAGAAGCACCGCGCCCGCGTATGACACGCGCACTGGCAGAGGCGCGAGCGGTGGATGGAGGGAACGGAAAATACGACAGCATGGTGCTGCTCCGCACTTTGCGAGGAGGATCACCCACGCCTACCGAAAAACCACGCCCACGCATGACTCGCGCGATGGCAGAGGCCAAAGCAGTGAGCGGTGGAAAAGGGAAATTCGACGGCGTCGCGTTCCTGCGCACTTTGCGAGGATGATCGCCTACGCGGATACTTCGTGGTGGGTCGCCTACAAGGGCACCGAGGACGCCGGGCATAAGACCGCTATTCGGCTGTTCGATCTCTGGCCGG
The DNA here is from genome assembly GCA_043757005.1 of Verrucomicrobiaceae bacterium. Taxonomy (GTDB): domain Bacteria; phylum Verrucomicrobiota; class Verrucomicrobiia; order Chthoniobacterales; family Chthoniobacteraceae; genus SXWH01. The sequence continues at coordinate 46,385 of JAYVQK010000185.1, read as the reverse complement.
AGGCACAAGTCGTCTGGACTCCGTGGCACCGCGTGGAGGTCTTCAATATCTTCCGCCAACTCGAACGAACTCACGCTTTGAAGCCCGGCAAGTCGCGCCAACTGATCCGCCTACTCGAACAAGAAGTGAGTCTCGGCTACTGGCCGCACGTAGAATTCAGTTGGCTCAACGCCGTCCGCATTTCTTGCGAATTGAGCGCGGAGTTGGGCCTCTCTACGGCCATTCGTTCGATGGATTTATTTCACGTCGCCATCGCCATTGAAATCGGTGCCGACGCAATTCTCACGTTCGACTCCGACCAGAAGACCTTCGCCGAAGCCGCCGGACTTCGTGTTCTCGAACTCACACCATCGCGCGTATAACTTCACCCATGATCATCTTTCTCCGCATCGCCTTCCTCATCGTTCTCGTCGCCATGTTCGCCGTCACCGGCTGGGCGAGCAATGTCGTCGCACTTTGGAATACCCCCCGCGCCGTCGCCACGCATCCGTGGTTCATCGCCACGCTCTTCGATACCTACTTTGCCTTCCTCACCTTCTACGCGTGGGTCGCCTACAAGGAGACCTCCGCCGTCGCCCGCGTGCTGTGGCTGCTCGGCATCCTGCTCCTCGGCAATATCGCCATGGCCGCCTACATGCTGAACAAGCTCTTCCGCCTCCCCACCGACGCAAAGATCGAGGCGCTCCTGCTGCGCGGAAAATGAACGCCACCACCGCGAGCGAATCATTCTGGAAACGCCGCGTCGTCGCTCCCGTCCTCGCGCAGCTCAAGCAAGGCGTCACGCCCGAGCGACTCGCGCTCACCGTCGCTCTTGGCTTTACCCTCGGCATCTTCCCCATCCTCGGCTCCACCACGCTACTCTGCGCGCTGGCTGCTTACGCGCTGCGGCTCAATCAGCCCGTCATCCAGCTCGTCAATTACTTCGCCTACCCGCTTCAACTCGCGCTCATCATCCCCATCTACCGCGCCGGCGAGACACTCTTTGGCCAGGCGCACATCCCGCTTTCCGTCCCGCTCATCTTCGAGCGATTCCGCGCGGACTTTTGGAAATTCCTCGCCGACTTCGGCAGGATCGCCGTGCAGGGCATCGTCGTCTGGTGCCTCCTCGCACCCTTTGCCATCGCCGCACTTTACTTCACCGCGAGGCCGTTGCTTCGCCGACTTGCCAAATGACCATGCTCACACTTCTCGGCTACGGCCTGCTCATCGCCATCCTCTATTTCACCGCCACATGGGCCATCAGCGTTCGTATTAAAAACTACGGCCTCCTCGATGTCGCGTGGTCTTACGGCGTCGCGATCCTCGCGCCGTTCTATGCTTACTTCGGCCCCGCCGTCGCCGCGCACAAATGGCCCATCGTCATCGTCGGCGTGCTCTGGAGCTTGCGGCTGGGCACTTACATCCTCCTCCGCGTCGTCGGCCACCACCCGGCGGAAGACGTGCGCTACGAAACGCTCCGCAAACGCTGGCCCGGCACCGGGATGTTCTACCTCTTTTTCCAAATGCAGGCCGTCCTCGTCGCCATCTTCTCCCTGCCCTTCCTTATCATCTCCTTCGACCCCTCGCTCACACTCAGCGTGCTGGAGATCGCCGGGCTCGCTCTCGCCGTCCTCTCCCTCGGCGGTGAAGCCCTCGCCGACCGCCAGCTCCGGCGCTTCAAGGCCGACCCCGCCAATCGCGGCGCAGTCTGCCAAGCCGGCCTATGGCACTACTCTCGCCATCCAAATTACTTCTTCGAGTCGCTCATCTGGTGGGCCTTCTTCCTCGTCGCGCTCGGCTCACCCTACGGCTGGATCACGCTCATCTGCCCGCTGCTCATGCTCTACTTTTTGTGGAAAGTGACCGGCATTCCGCTCACGGAAGAGCACGCCGTGAAGAGCAAAGGCGACGCCTACCGCGAATACCAACGCACCACGAGCGCCTTCATCCCATGGTTCCGCAAATCATAACTCACACCCATGTTTAATCTCGATTCACTGCTCGAAAAAGACCTCGTCCCCGACGCCCTCATCCGCATCGGCATCCGCCGCCTCCTCGCGGGCACCTTGCGCGAACACCAGCGCCCGAATGTGGAGGAACAACGCGCCGCGCTCCTCGCCTACGTCTCCGATCTGCGCACACGCGGCATCGCCGAGCAGACGCAGGATGCGAACATCCAGCACTACGAAGTGCCCACGGCCTTCTACCAAATGTGCCTCGGCAAGCGGCTCAAATACAGCTCCGGCCTATGGGTGGACGGCGTCACCACGCTCGACGAAGCGGAGGAAAAAATGCTCACCCTCACCTGCCAGCGCGCCGAGCTCGCCGACGGCCAACGCATCCTAGAGCTCGGCTGCGGCTGGGGCTCGCTCTCGCTGTGGATGGCGGAAAAATACCCCGGCGCGCAGATCACCGGCGTCTCCAATTCCCGCACGCAAAAGCTCCACATTGATGCCGAAGCCGCCCGCCGTGGCCTCGCGAATCTCACCATCCTCACCTGCGACATGAACGTCTTCGAGGCTCCCGCCACGTATGACCGCTGCGTGAGCGTGGAGATGTTCGAGCACATGAAAAACTACCAAGCCCTGCTCGCCAAAGTCGCCCGCTGGCTCGTGCCCGGCGGCAAGCTCTTCGTCCACATCTTCACCCACCGCGAATACGCCTATCACTACGTGGACAAGGGCCCGAGCGATTGGATGACCCGCTACTTTTTCGCCGGAGGCCAGATGCCCTCGGACGACCTCCTACTCTACTTCCAAGACGACCTCCGCATCGCCCAGCACTGGTGCATCAGCGGCACCCACTACGCCAAAACCGCCGAGGCTTGGCTCGTGAATATGGACGCCCACCGCGCCGCCATCTGGCCCCTCTTCGAGCAGACCTACGGAGCCGATCAAGCCCGGCGCTGGTGGGCCTACTGGCGCATCTTCTACCTCGCCTGCGCCGAGCTATGGGCCTACCGCCAAGGCGACGAATGGCACGTCTCCCACTACCTCTTCCACAAACCCTGAGGCGCGCGCCGTCTCATCGCGAAACGGCACAGGAGCTCATACCAACCTTCACAAATAGAGAGACGATAGCGAAACGAAGGCGAAGCCCAAGGAGCGGCGACATTCCTGTCGCTGTTCGTAAAGGGGACGCTTCTTTAGCCCTGTTTAGCGGCTTTAGCTGACCCCTGTTCGATTCAATCATCGTATCGCTCTACGGCCTCGTGAATCTCACCCGGCCAAACAGCTTCACTGCGGAATCCACGGCGGTGCTGGAGCGCCAGACTTCGGTGCGTGTGCCGTCGCCGTTGTCGGCGTTCGAGACTTGCACGGCGGAGATTGGCCAACTCGCGAGATCGGTGGAAAACTCGACGGTCTGCGTGAGGTCGTCGGCGATGTTGGCGCGGCGAAATGTGAGCGTGAGATACGTCTGGCGTGTGGCGGTAGGGAGTAGCGCGTGCGAGTCGGTGAGCGGGTTGCCGCCGAGGGCGTATTCCAGCAGGTTGCCGAGGCCGTCGTGGTCGGTGTCGGTGAGTGCGCCGGCTTGGGAGTTATTCGTGAGCCATGTGGCGAAGCTCTGGCGGTCGTCGGTGCCGGGGCTGCCGCCGATGGCGATGCTGCTGCGCCAATTCATGCCGAGGCTGGCATCACGCGTGGTATTTTCCGGCGCGATACGGACGAGGCTTGCGCCAAAGCCGTCGGGCGCAGTGGGCCAGTTGAGCACCGGGTTGTCGTCGTAGGTGAAAGAGAACACGGCGGGCGTGACGAGGCCGTATTGCAGGGTGATCGCTTCGCCGCCGTTGCTGAGATGATCGGCTGCGCTCCACGCTCCGGCGATGGGTTTGCCGGTGCCGTAGCGGGTGTTAAAGGCGTCCACGTTTTGCACCACGAGCAGGTTTGCGCCGGGCGCGATGAGGGTGCTGTTGGGGAAGGTAAAGTCGAAGCCAGCAGTGAATTGAAAGCCCGTCAAATCCACCGCGCTCGCGCTCACATTGCGCAGCTCGATGTAGTCGAATGAATCGTTGTCCCACGTTTGTGGCGGGACGAGCGCGGCGGCGACGGCTCGCTCGGCGTTCGTCGGATCGGTCGCGTGATACATGATTTCGCTGATGACCAATTGCGATGCGTAAGCGGTCGTATCGAAAGTGCCGGCGGTGAATTCCGCCGCCGCGCTCCAGGTGCTCCAGCGGCCCGTATTGTCCTTCATACGGACGCGGGCGCGATAGCGTTTGCCGGGCTGGCACGCGGTCGCGGGGAATTTGTATTCGCCTACAAAAGTCGCGAGAGCGCCGCTGTCATGGCTGGCGTTGATTTCCAGCAATCGCTTCACGCTTACAGTCCAGACATCGGATGTATTCACCTCGGCGATGCGCCATTGGATGCCTGCAAAAGTGCCTGCGCCTTGCGGGTCGCTGAAAGTGGTCGTGGTAAAACGAAGATCGTTCACGGCAAAGCCGACGCTACCCGAGAAAGCGATCGTCGGCGTCGCAGGATACACCGTGCTATTTTCGCCGAGACTGCTGCCGAGCGTGTCGAGGAATGCCGCGCGGCCACCGACCCCGACAGTGCCGCCGGGCCAGGTGCTGCCATTGTTATCGGCATCGAAAGCGAAGTCTTTCATGCCCGCGACGTAGAGATCGAGCGCGGTCTGACCGACTGCATTGAGCGTCGAATTATTCGGGCCGAAGAGTCCGCCGAAATTGCCCGCATCCGCAGGCGCACCGTTGGTCGGATGCCAGCGCGTGAACTCCGCATTGACGATCGGACGAATCACTGCGGCGAACTCGTCAATGAGCGGATTGATCTGCCCCGACTGCCAAAGGAGCGTGCGGATTTCGTGGACTTGATTGAAGTAATTCGGCCACAGCGTCGGATTGGTAGAGGTGTCGCCGCCGCTACTCGCGCTGTCATTAAAGAGCGCGTTGTGGACGATGTCGTGGCCGTTGTTCCAAGTCGGCCCCCACGTGGCGTCGAGGTCGCTCGGGAGATACCAGAGCACGCCCTTGTTTCCGTTCGCAGCGTTGTAGTTTGGGTAGAAATACCAGCCGCCATTGTTGTCGCCATTGGGCCAGTAGTCGTAGTGCCGGATGGCTTCGCAGAAGCTGTGGTAGCGGCACCACAGATCGAGATTCACGCGGCCCGTGATGTAAGCGGGCGTGCTCGTTCCTTTGAGGTTGTTATAGAGATCATCGTGATCCGAACCATCCGCAGGGCCGAACGCCGATTGGTAGCGAAACTGCACGATCCCGGAGGAACCGTCGCGCGTCAGCTTGAATAGGTTGCCTGCCTTCATGTCATGCGCCTTGAGAAAGCGGCGGTCGTAGTCCTCATGCACCCACATCAGCCCCCAGAAATCACCATGCCATTTGTCGGGCTGCTCCGCCGTCTGCATGAGCGTGCGGAAGTGCGACCAGTGCGCGCGCGGTGCGGGAATGCCGAGCTGATTGAACAGGTGCATATCCACCATTTCGTTGAGTGAAAACGTGTAGCTCGCCCGGTTCTCCCACAGATTTTCCGTGATCATCGTGGCCCACTTTTGCGGGTAGGGATTGCCCGCTTGGTCAATGGCGCCGAACTCGTAGCCTTTGTTAAAGTAAAACTTGAAAGCCCGCTTCGCATTGCCCGCGCCGCCTGTGCCAGACGCGGTGTAGCGGCCATTCGCACCCTTTAGCCGATACGGGATATGGTCATACACGATGCCGTTGCACACGAAGCAGCCCTCCCAGTTCTCAAAGTTCCAACTCGTGCCCGGGACGAGGCGTTGCGAGGCATTTGCATCGTAGGCCACGCACTGATCGAAGTCCGCTTTGCGCGTGAGCAAATGATACACTGGCAGCGTCTGCAAATCCGCCGCGCTCGTGGTGTCGTAGGCGGGCACTCCACTGTAAACGAAGCACGCAAAGTTCAGCGATGCGTCGCCGATATACGGCACGCGTGCCGACGCGCCGAGGTTGTCGGCGGTGGTGATGCGATAGCGGACGAGCGTGCGATTGGCCTGCGGCGGGATCGTGCCCGTCCAAATGCCATCGCCGCCGAGTAAGTCGTCACCGGTGCCATTGTCGTTCATCGCCACGTTCGTCCAGTTTGCTGCCAGTTCGAATGAGGGATTCGCGGCGAGCGGCGTGGCGACGCTCACGAAGTTTCCGCCCGAGACAGCCTTCGGGAGTGTTGAAGGAATGTAGTTCCCCGCCGTGCAAAGCTGATATGCGAGCGATGCGGAGGCGACACCATTGGGGTCGGTGATGCGTGCGGTGACGACGATCGCATCGCTGCTCGTCGGTGCCACCGGTGCGTGCCCGACGTTGCGAGTCGCCGGCGCAGCGGTCGCGGCGAAGCGGACATTCACCGCGCCGGGCGAGGCGATGTCACTCGCGCCAGCCAGTGTGCCAGCGGCTTTGGCGGAGGCCCAGTTGCCGCCGTGGGTGCCGTCGAGCAGCGGGTTGATGAGTTCGATGGAAGAGCCCTCGCCATTGCCATCCGCCGGCCACGGCGAGTGGTTTTCGTAGTCCACTTCGGAGACGATGATATACGCCGTATCGCGCAACCGCACGTTCGCGCCGTCATTGGAAAGCCCCGTGTTTTCCTTGGCTCCGTCGGGGTAATTGATGACCGCACCATCCCACGGCCCGAGCGCCGTCTTCCCCCACACGCTGAGGATCGTCGCGGGGTTTTCCGCGATGATGAGATACGCGCCCGCCGCCAGCGTGGTGCCTGCGGGGATGAGGTAATCCACGCCGCCCGAGATGCGCCAGCCCGCGAGATTCGCCGTTGTCGGGCCGTCGTTATAGAGCTCGATGAAGGAGTTGCGCACGGTGTTGTTCATACCGTTGTAGTGAATCTCGTTGATCACGACGCCGCGTGTTCTCGGCACCACACTGAGGACAAATGCGCCTTCCACAAAAAGCCCGCTCGCGTCCGTCGAGCGGATGCGGATGCGCTGCGGAACGCCCGTGAGCGCAGCGAAAGAAGCCGCCGCCCTCAGTTGATTGCCGACTATTGTGAAACGGGAATTTTCATCGCTCCCCACACCCGCCACGAGCGTGAACGTGTGCGCTTCACCGGTGTTTGGATCCGGGCTGGAGACGTTGGAGAGAAAATTACCTGCGACATTCTCCGGGCGGATCGTGAGGTCGTCCACGATCACCGACGTCGGCGCGACCGGTGGCGTGAGGACCATAAGCCGCACCGTCGCCGGAACCGATTCGTATTTTCCATCGCTCACCTTGAAGGTGAACTGGTCCACGCCATACACACCGTTTGTCGGCGTGTAAGTCCGCGCTGCCGCAGAGCCCGCACTCACCGTCCCGTGCGTCGGCGGAGTCACGATGCTGTAGCTGAGCGTGCCGCCGTTCGGGTCGCTGCCAGCGAGCGTGATTGCGAGCGGCGTGTTCGCAGCCGTGGTGAGGCCGAGCTGGCTCGTCGCCGAAGGAATCCCAGGGTTTGCCGCGACGACAGCGCTTGCAGAATTCGTGATGTTTGCCCCGCCCGTCTCGATGGCTTGGAGCGTATAAGTCACACTCTGCGCCGTGCCCGCGAGGTCTGGGATCGCCGTGGTAAATGTGCCGCTCGCCGCCGTGCCCGTCGCGATGCTCGTGGCTCCGCGCAGGATGTTGTAGGAAAAAACGCCCGTCACACTGGCGATGTTCACATTCCACGCGAGACTCACATTTTGCCCCTCATACGCCGTCGTGGGAGTCACCGTAAATGAATTGATCGTCGGCCCGCTGCGGTAGGCCGTCAGCAGTGAGTTTTGCAACGCCGTCACCGCCGCATCCGCGAGCACCGCATTATCAATCTGGATTTCTTTCAGCGCCCCGGTGAAGTAAGTCGTGTCACCACTCCCAAGGACATTGACTCCGAAATTCAGCGTGTCCGATTCCATCGAGCTCGCCCCCGCGCCAGTAGCCGTGCTGATCTTCACGCCATCCACGAAGAGCGCAATCGTCGCGCTCGTGCCGTTGAAAACCCCCGTGACGACATGCACCAAGCCATCATTCAGCGCCGTCGCACCGACCACCGCCGTGTCGGGATTTCCCCGCCCCGCGACCGCGCCATGCAGCCCATTCACCGCCAGCGCCCAATCCCCGCGAGCGCTGCCGCTCAACTCTCGCCCGATGAGAAAACTATTGCCCCACCAAGTCGCCGCATTGCCCGGAGTGAGCCCCGCGCGAGTCGCACCCGCCGTCACTTTGCACACCACCGTCGCCGTGAAAGTATTGTCGCCGACGACCGGATTATTCGCAGCCGACACGACCAGCGCATCATTGCCATCGAGAAAAACGCCATCGCTCGTCCGCGTCGGCCCGCCGCTATTCGTCGCCGGTCGGGCCGCGATACGGTCCGTCCACGTAGTCACCGCCCCTGCCGGAAGATCCGAGGCCACCCACTGCCCCACCACCGCCGCACGGGCGGAGGCAAAGCACGAGAAGAAGAAAGCAAAAATGAGAAGGCGAATGTTCATACGGGATATTTGGTGAACCCTACTTCCCTTACCGCTTCTGTCTTGGCCAAAAAATGCACAAGCCGCGTGAAACTCATCCTGCTCGCTTCCAGCTTTACGGCTTGGCCGCAGCCTTTGATTTTTCGCTCCTCGGCAGCGGGCCCCATATTTCTGCCATGAGGGCGAAAATTTCCGGCTCGGCTTGTTTCAGCTCGCCGGTGACGAAGGGGTAGAAATCATTCGACCCGAAGTAGGCTTCGGTCATCTCGGCGAAGAACTCTTTGGGGTTTGTGAGCGCGTAGTGCTCGCGCATCGAGCCGGGGCTGGTGAGCACGCTGGCGTATTTGCCGCTGGCGCGAAATTTCTCCCAAGCTGCTACGATGCGCGGTTCGTCAAAGCCGAGCACTTGGTCGTGGTAGCCGTGCGCCAGTTCGTGCAGCACGACCCACGGCATCCGGTGGTTTTCAAACGGCGAGAGAAAATCCGCTGCCTCGGGGATGTGGACGCACTTCGCGAGCGCCTCGCTGTAGCCGTGGGCCTTGATCCATCCAGCGTCGGGGTGATACTGCATGGGGCTGAGGCCGCCGTAATCGAGGTCGAGTTCGATGGTGATCGCGCGCAGTTTCGCCAGCGCCTTTTCCGGCACGACAATGGTGATGGCGACGAGCCGCGCGTTGAGCAATTTCAGCGCACGCTCGCCCAGCGGGGCGGCGTCGCCTTTGAGCAGGCGGTCATCCACGCGCACGGTCCAGCCTTCGATGTCGCGCGTGGTGTGGGCGGTCGGAAGGGCGGGCTTGTCTGCCGCAAATGCGGTGAGGGTGAGCAAGCTCGATGCAATGAGTGCGATGATGTGGTTCATGGTTTTGGGATCTGATTCAAAGTGTAATAGGCGACATCGTGCAGCAGCGGCTGACCACTGCGATCACGCAAGCCGGGCAGATGAAGCTCATGCACGTGACCACGCACCAGCTTATCCACGACAAGGCGCACCGTGAGTCCGTCGGCACTCACGGTGGCCGAGACGATACGCTGGTCGGCTTGCTCCAGCTCAGGGCTGCCATAAGCGCCGTGGTAGTGATGCGTGAAGGTCTCCAGCGTGTAGCTCTCGGTGTTCGCCGCGCTCGCAGCATCCACGGGCGCGGTGAAGCGCAGCTCGAAGCCGTCGGGCTTTGCGTGCATCGTTTGGATTTCGCACGGGAGTTTGCCGGTCCAGTCGAGGCGCTGCATCGCGTTCGCCGCGAGGCCGCGCACGGGCCAGCCGCGCTTGCTGCCGCCGACGAAGATTTGTCCGCCCTCGGTGATCGTGCCGCCGATGATTCCGGTGCTGAGGCCCTGCCGAAACGGGAAGCACGCGCCTTGATACGCACCGTTCACTTTTTCCATGTCAGCGCGCATCACGAGGCTGAGCGTGTAGTCGGCGACAAACATCTGCCCGGCGAACGGCCCGAACTTGCCGCCCGATTTATCGAGCATGATGGCGGTCGCGCACTGGCCCATTTTTTTATACGGGAAAATGACTGCGGGCAGGACGAGCTGCGGGATGCGGTCGGCATCGAGGTAATAGCGCGAGTCTTCCGTATTGGTCGGCGCGGCGGGCCGCGGACCCATGTTCGGCGCGAGGTCATACCAGACGTTGCCGATGGGATGACCCATGAAGCCGCCGGGTCGCAGATGTTTCAGCGAACAGGTGCCATTCCACGGGCCTTGGTTCTCGGTGTAAAAGGCGTCGCCTTCCATGTTGAAGGCCACACCGCTCGGACTGCGCAAGCCGCTGCACATGGCCTCCCAGCGGCCATCCGGGAAGTGCCGCAGCGCCCAGCCACGAAACTTCGTCTCCGACGTGTAGCTCCCGGTGAGGCAATGCGTCGTCCAGATCGCGCCGTCTTTGTCGAAGCCGTTCGAGGCGAAAGTATATTCGTGTTCGCCGCTCCAGCCCCACGCGTCGCTCACGGTTTCAAAACGATCCGCGCGGCCATCCTTGTCCGTGTCGAGCACGCGGGTGATTTCGCTCTGCTGCGTCGCGTAGAGCACGCCGTCGCGCCACGCGAGGCCGAAGATTTCCGTGAAGCCCGTGGCGAAGAGTTTCCACTCCGGCGCGGGCGGCTTCGCGTCGTAGCCGGTGGCAAAATAAATCTCCCCGCGTCGCGTGCCGACCGCGAGCCGGCCATCCGGCAAGACTAACATGCTACCAGCTTCCACGACCGCACCGGGCGGCAGCGGCACATCGGTGATGGAGTAAAATTCCTGCTCGCGGTCATTCGGCACCAGCTCCGCGAGGTCGTCGGTGTTGATGTTCTGCTTCGGTCGCGCCTTCTGCTGCGCGAACGCGGTCGTCGTCACGAGAACGAGCGCGAGAATGACGGATGATGCTCTACCAAACATACGTGACCTCCAGTTGCCTTGTTTTCAGCGGCACGAGCAGTTCTTCGCCGCGCACGAATGAGCCTGCTGCCTTGATGGTGAGCGCATCATTCAGCCGCCACGCGCCGTCACCGGTAGCGGTGAGTTTGCCCGTTGCGAGCCGCAGATGCAGGCCGCCGGGCGGTGCGGCGCTGAGCTTCATCGTGCGATGCAGCCCTGCGCCAACGGGCGAACTGAAATCCTCCACGCCCAGTTCGCCGAAGCGATAAAGCAGCGTCGGGCGCTTTTGCGCATCGAGCTGATAGCCCACAAACTTCATGCCCGCGTCCTTGCTCGTCTCGCTCGGCCACGGCGTCGCCGCAGTCGTGAGCACGGCCAGCGGCGAGCCGTGCGGCAGCAACACGGCGTCGTTTTCCAAAGGCCGGATTTTCCCCATGCCCTGCGTGCTCCAGTGCGGCGAGACGTTGAGGAAGCGCCCGCGCCAGACGAGCGCGAGCCGCATTTCCTCGGCATCGAATGCCACGTTCACTCCGCCGGGATAACCCGTCGCGATGGCCCGGAAGCCTGCTTCCCACAGCTTTCCGCGATACACCACGGCTTCACCGCCGACGATGAGTTCCATGTTTTGCCGGCTGAGTCCCTCGGGAAATTTCGCCTTCGCGCCATCGGAGAGATACGTCCACAGCGCGGCGTGCTGGCGGTCCGTGTCGCCATCGAGCACGGCAGGAATCAGCGAACGTCCGCCCGGCCAAAGCGCGGGCATTCTCGTGCCGACGTTGAACTTATTCGGGTCGCGGAGGAAGCGGCGGAACCAATCTTCATTCAGCCGCTCGGTGCTCATCGTGAGGTCGAAAACCTGCATCGCGTGTGCAGGCTGGCGATTGAAACGATGGCACGCGATGCACGACAGCCCATCCGTCCCCGCGAGCCTGCGGCCTGCATCGCGCTGCGCGTCGGGCGTGTCATTTGCCGTCGCCAGCGGGGCCGCGTGGCGATCGAGCGCGACAAATAACTCCGCGAGATGCCCCACGTTCGCCGCGCCAAATTTCGGCATTCGCGTATTCACGTAAGGCCGCACGCTCACGCCGTCGCCGAGCACTTTTGCCAGCCACTCGGGCCGCAGTTTGTCGCCCACGCCATCGAGCTTCGGCGGGATGCGACCTTCATCGCCGAGGTCGTCCACATTCGCGGTGAAGAACGCATTGCGCTCCGCCGAGACACCGCCGATGCCATCGCGCACATGGCACGCCGTGCAGCGAAACGTCGCCATCGTATGCGCCACGCGCTGCTGATCAGTCGGAGCCGCGAGCGTCTTCGCGCTGAGCTGCGTCAAAGCATCGCGCAGAGCCGTGCGCTGCGAGTCATTCAAATGGTAATCCATCGCTTTGCCCGATGGTTTTTCCGCAAGGCACCCACGCGAAACATCCAGCGCCGCGAGCACAGGCGCAGGCTGCGCGGATGGCTTCTGCTCGTGACACACCGCGCAGTTCATCGCCGCATACAGCGTCTTCCCCTGCCCTGCTTTTACCGCATCCACCACGAACGGCGCAGGCTCCACAACCGGCTCCCGCTCGCTGCTCAAACTCGCCGCTGGAATTGTTTCCCGCGCGATGCCCGGCCCTTCCCATTCCACCGCCAGCGCAGGCGGACTCGGGCCGCGCTTCACAAAGTCCACCTTCAGCTCATGCCGCCCCGCATCGAGATGCCGCGCGTGCTTCTCGTTCACCTTCTGGGGCTTCCAACTCTCCGTGCCCATCACCCACTCACCATCGAGCGAAAGCCGACTCACGCCCGCCGCCGTGAGATACAGCGTGTAGTCGCCCGCCCGCTCCACATTCAGCCACGTCGTGAAGCGCATCGTCCCGCTCAACTTCTCAAGCGCAAATCCCGGCACCGAAACCGTGCGTTCGATGACCACCGCATCCAAGTCCTCCAGCCGCCGAGTCCACTCCTGCGAATGGGCCACCTCCACCGCCGCAGGCACCTTTGTCTCGCGCAGTAAAAAGTGCGCGATGTCCGAAGCCTCGCGATCCGTGAGATGCAGCGAAGGCATCCGCCCGCCCGCCCTCGACGCCAGCGGATCGAGTAAAAATTTCCGCAACCCGTCCTGTCCCCACTTCTCCGCCATGCGCGGCAACGCCACAAACTCCGCAGGCTGCGCCGCCCCATTCTGCGGCGCATGACACGCCACGCACCCGACGCTGTGAAAAAGATTCTCCCCCCGCGCCACTGCCGCCTTATCCGGCAACACGCGCCGCACATTCGGTTTCGAGAGCGAGAGCAAATAATGCGTCAGCGCCTCCGCCTGCTCCACATTTCCATGCAACAAATCCGGCATCGTCGCGCCCGCTTTCCCATCACTCGGCGAAGCCAGATACTTCGCCAACCAAGCCGCACTCGCCCGACTCCCCACATCCCGCAAACTCGGCGCAACCTTCGGCAAAATCCAAGCCGCCTGCTGTTGCGTGGCAGCATGACACGCCGTGCAATTCAACTCCCCGAGCGCCACGTTTCCGACCGCATCCGCAGGCGGCTCCGCACCAAATGCGGATGTGGCGAGCAGCGTGAGAATGGTAATGAAGCTGCGGAGTATCATGGTGAGCTTTTGCTGAACATGACTCCGGTAGCCCGCCACAGCTTGGCGTGAAAGCGCACACTCGCATGAAATTCAGCACAAACGATGGCGGCGCGCTTTGACCGCCCGCTCGAAGCTCATCTCGGAAGTGACAGACAACGATGCGGACAGCGCCGAGGTGCGCGGCATCCGCGTGCAGACGGTGCCGCGAGGCCCTTTAGTTCCGGGCCGCGAACGAAAGGACGAGGGCCTCGTTTTGTTTCCAGACGAGGGCGAACTCCCGCCCGTTGCCGAGTTCCTTGCCGGTGCGCTCATCGCGCAGGCCCTTGATTTCGCCGCGAAACTGTAGCGTCACCGGCACTTGGGCGGTCTTTAGTCCGTCCGAGTTTCCACCGCCGAGCGAGTTGCCGGTGATCTCGGGGTTCAGACAGACGAAGAGCAGCGTCCGACCCACGGCATTGGCGACGCCGGGCTTTGACCAATAGGTAATTTCATACCCATGCTCCTTCTCCGCAGCCTCTTTAATCCGCACCCAAGGCACTACTCCGGCCTCCGTAAGATGCCGCATGAAAACCTCCCGCTGGTGCGCGGGCACGGCTCCCGCGACGCGAAAGGCGTTATACCATTGCGGCGAGAGATTCATTAACACCGCGCGCCCGAGTCCGCAGGTCTGGACCTTCTCTATCGGCATGGAGCGCACTGCTTTGTTATAGCCGCTGGCGTCGCGGATGCAGGTGCTCTTGTTCGTGAGAAACTCCTCGTAAGTCTTCCACGAGAAGTTCGCGTCCTGATCCACCTCCACCCAGAGCTTCCCGCCAAAGACACCGCTGGCTCCCAGCTCAGGGCTATGGGTCGCGCCAAACATCTCATCCAGCACACCGCCGCTCGCGCGGCCTTTGCCATGCTGATCCCACAAGCCCGGCAGATAGTCGGCGATGACCATGCCGCCCCGCTCGCAGAAGGCCTTGATCTGTCGCGCCTCCGCATCGGAAAGGCAGAGGCAGGCCGGCAGGATCAGGACTTTGTATTCCGGCGGCACGCCATGCTGGATCACATCCACATAGCTCAGGAAGCTGTATTGCAGGCCCGAGTCGCGCAGCATGTTTTCCCAGGCATGGCGCACATGGCACGAGCTGCTGAGACGCTCGTCGTTGTTCCGGTTGACCCACGTCTTGCCATGAGCTTCCGCATCGAGAATCCAGCCGAGTTGAATCGAGGGATGGCTGTAATAGATGGCGACGCCATCGTGCATCCACTCGGCCCCGCTCATCAGCGGCCCGATCTTTTTTCCCGCCTCCAGGTAAGTCGGAGCCACCTGCTCGTGCCACGGCTTGGGCGTCTTCCCATCGAACCAGCCCTCCACCCATCCGATGTGTCCGCGATTTCCGTGGGCGAGGTAATACCAAGTCTGCCAGATGTCGTCTTCCGCGGACTTATGGAAAGCACTCGTCACCGCGGGGAGTGCGTTGTGCGGATTGAACGAGCGGATGATGGCCTGCGAGGACCCGAGGTTGTAAGCCTCGATGAACTGCAGCTTGCGCATCAGCCGCGCGTAGTCGTAGCCCCCAAAGGCGCTGGGACTCTGCCCGCCCACGAAGCCGCAAGGCGTGGCGGGATCGAGCGCGTTGGCGTCCTGCACCAAGCCGCCGAGGAAGTTCGCCCACAGCGCGTCGTTGAAGGTCCATTGATCCATCAGCGGGCTCGCATCGAAATTCTTGATCTTCCACTCCGCGAGCTTCGGGCGAATGTCCTCATAACTTACCCAGCGTTCACGTTTCGGCGCGGCTGCGCCATAGACCTGCGCGAGCCACTTGGGATAAGCCGACGCATCATCCGTGATCTGCCACATCGTCGGATGCACGAAGTGTCCCCACGAAGGCTCGTCATCCAGCGCATAGGCGGCGCGATAAGGAGATGCTTTCACCGCGCCGATGTTGTTTCGTAGATGCTCCTGCAGCTTCGCCCGCGTGGCGTCATTGAGCGGCACGGGCCGCACGCCGGTGCCGTGGAGTTCCGCAAGGTGCGGCTTCATCTTATCGCCATCCCACAAATGCAGCAGACCTTTGTCCGCCGTGTGATCCATGTAAAAGCGCAGGCCGAACTTATTGATCCAATCGAGCCGCCCCGACTTCGATCCCTCCGCCTCAATGTCGCTGCGATCAATAAACGCGCCGTTGTAGCCATGCTCCACACTCCAGCGGCCCGCCTCGTCGGTGTAGCCGATATGCCATTGATAAGTCCAAGGCATGTAAGTCCAACTCGGAAACGCCTTGTAAGCCCACGCCTTCTCCTGCTTCACCGCGCGGAAATCCTCGGAGTTGCGCACGTAATCCTCGTAAGGATCGGCTGCCGCCGCCCGTCCTGCCGCCATCCACGAGATGCTAATGGAAACAATGTGAGCGAGAGCCAAAGTTTTTTGTTTCATAAAGTAATCATGGCGGCGGCGAGGCGATTGTCGAGGCGAGCGAACCGAAGCTCTTTTCGAGCCGGTCAGACCGCCGCGCTGTGAGCGGCGTGCGGTGCTCGGAGCCATCTTTTACATGGGTCCGCACAGGCGGTTCGTGGCGGTTGCTCCCGCACCGACCGCCAGCGCCGCAGCTGTGAAATCGCCAATCCGCTCCGGCTTTCCGGCTTGGAGCTTCCGGCGGCGAGGATGCTGTGGAGTGTCATGCGGCCCATTCTTCGCAGCTTATCCCCGCCACCATCGTGTCTTGGCGTGAAAGCGCACGCCCGCATGAAACTCAGCACAAACGATGGTGGCGCGCTTAGACCGCCCGCTCGAAGCTCATCCCTCCGCTCTGACCGTTTGCCGATCTTCGTCGCCGAAACTCGTGACAGGGATTTAGAGCCGGTTAGGATGCGGGGCACTCAGCAGCGCAGCCGCATGAACGACACAAAAGCAGACACACGATCCCGGCAGGAGGAACTCGGACAGTTCCTCACCGCGAGGCCTGTGGCTGACTTCATGGCGTCCATGTTCGGGCCGCTTCCGAGTGTGGTTCGTTTGCTGGATGCTGGCGCGGGTGCGGGCTCACTCACCGCCGCGTTCGTCTCGCGCTTGTGCGTGGGAGATGAAGGCGTCCGCGCCATTGAGGCGACACTCTACGAACTTGACCCGCACATCCTCGACGAACTTTCCGCGACCATGCGGAAATGCCAGCATCGTTGCACGGGCGCGGGCATTCGCTTCACGTTCGCCATTCATTCCGCCGACTTCATCCAGGAAATATCGGCGCGTCTCGCGGGTGATTTATTTGGCACGGTGCCGCCCGCCTTCGACGCCGCCATCACCAATCCGCCGTATCGCAAAATCAGCACCGACTCCGCCGAGCGGCGCGCACTGCATTCCATCGGCGTCGAAACCAGCAACCTCTACACTGGTTTCATCGCCCTCATTCAACGGTTGTTGGTTCCCGGCGGACAACTCGTCGGTATCACGCCGCGAAGCTTTTGCAACGGCCCTTACTTCCGGCCGTTCCGCGAAGACTTTCTGAGCCATCTGGAGTTGCGCCGCCTCCACGTTTTTGAATCCCGCCAGGCCGCCTTCCGCGACGACAGCGTGTTGCAGGAAAACATCATCTTCCATGCGGTGAAGGGTCGGAGCCAACCCCGCGAAATACTCATCTCCAGCAGCAGCGGAAAGCATGGCGACGAAATCACCGAGACCGTCTTTCCTTTCGCCGAGATCGTCCACCCGCACGACGCCGAAAAGTTCATCCACATCCCTTCCACGGCCAGCCACGCCTCGGCCAAGGAAACCATGGATGGCCTCAGCTCCAGCCTCGCCTCGTTGGGCGTGACCGTTTCGACCGGGCGCGTCGTGGACTTCCGCCTCAAGAACGCCCTGCGCAAAGAACCGGAACGCGGCACAGTGCCTCTACTTTACCCCTGTCATTTCAATGGCGGCACCGTCCACTGGCCGAAGCTTTCCGCCCGCAAACCCAACGCCATCCTCGACAACGACGAGACGCGCCCGTGGCTCGTGCCCTCCGGCGTGTATCTGCTCACAAAGCGATTCACGTCGAAGGAGGAGCGCCGCCGTCTCGTGGCCTGCCTGTTCGACCCGGATCAGGTGAAAGCGAAGTGGATCGGTTTCGAGAACCACCTGAACTACTTCCACTCGAGCGGGCACGGATTGGAGCGCACTTTGGCCGTCGGCCTCTACGCCTTCCTGAACTCCACGGTAGTTGACCAATACTTCCGTCGGTTCAGCGGCCATACCCAGGTGAACGCCACCGACCTCCGCACCTTGACCTATCCCGACCGTGACACCCTGCACGCCATGGGCCGCGAAATGAAAGCCCTCGACCGCTCACAGGACGAGATAGACCAACTCGTCACCAAGCATCTTCATGCCAGCCGATAAACCCAACCGCAAAGCAGCCGCCAGAAAACGGCGACTGGCCGAAATCATCGAGGCTCTCACTGCTTTGCAGTTCGGTCCGAAACAACGGAACGAAACCGCAGCCTACACGTTGCTCGCTCTGCTGGACCTCCAACCCGATGCCGCATGGGCAGACTCACAGGCTCCGCTCTGTGGCATCACTCCGGTGATTGATTTCATTGCCACCGCCTACGGCGTCCGTTACGCATCGAACACCCGCGAAACCATTCGCGACGACGCGGTGAAATTCTTCGTCGAGGAAGGACTGTTGCTGCGCAATCCCGACGATCCCAAGCGGCCGACCAACAGCGGGAAGACCGTGTATCAGATCGAACCGCCCGCCCTCGCTCTCCTCCGTAAAGTCGGAACCCTCGAATGGACACCGGCCCTGCGGCAATACCTCGTCAGCCGCGAAAGCCTCAAACACGAGATCGCCCGGAAGCGTGACTTGGCCCGCGTGCCCGTGACCCTGCCCGACGGCTCCCAGGTCGCGCTCTCTCCCGGCGGTCAGAATCCGCTTATCAAGGCCATCATCGAACACTTCTGCCCCGCCTTCGCCCCCGGTGGCGTGGTCCTCTACATCGGCGACACCGAAAACAAGTTCGTCCACTTGGCGAGCGCAGACTTGGCCGCGCTTGGAGTCACCTTGGATTCCGCCGCCAAGATTCCCGATGTCATCGTCCACCACACCGCCAAGAACTGGCTCCTGCTCATCGAAGCCGTCACCAGTGCCGGGCCGGTGGATGGCAAGCGCCGCAAGGAACTCAAAGACCTGTTCGCCGGCTGCAAAGCGGGCCTCGTGTTCGTCACCGCTTTCGAGAACCGCCGCACCATGCAGACCTTCGTCTCACACATCGCCTGGGAATCCGAAGTCTGGATCGCGGATGCCCCCGACCACATGATCCACTTCAACGGCGAACGCTTCCTCGGGCCGTATCCAGACGTGATGCCTCTCATATGACCGGCATATTCCACCAATCCCGCACCCTCGCCACACTGCGCGACACGCTACAGCCGAAGCTGTTGAACGGGGAGTTGAGCGTGGCGGGGGCCGAACAGGAGGTTTCGGCATGAGTGCTCTTTCAATCGCCGACCGGCACAACCTCGAAAAGCATTTTGGCATGTCCGGTGGCTACGTTCTCAACTTCTCTGACCGCACATTCGGCGAGTTCCTTTTCGAAGCGGCTAGCCTGGACATTCATGACGAGAAATACTCGGTGGGGGGAACGTCAAAGGCCAACAAGCTCCGCACATTTTGGAAGGTTGAGCCCGACCACATGGTTGGAAAGCTCATCCTTGCGCTGGTTGATTACAATGCGTCGCTTAACACCGAGCAAGACGCCGAAGCGAAAGCTCTCGCCGAGAAGTGTCGTCAGATTGCAACACGGCTTCTCGCTGGTGGCCCGAGCCTCAGCGCGATTAAGGAGCACGCCAAGGTTCTGAACGCCAATCACCTCGCGGAACAGATTCGGCGCTTGGAAGCATCCGTCGAGACAGACCCAAGCCTCGCCATCGGAACCGCCAAGGAACTCATTGAGACGTGCTGCAAGACGATACTCGCCGAGCGCGGAAAGCCAGTCACGGGAACCCCAGATGTTTCAACGCTGACAAAAGAAACGCTCAAGGAATTGAAGCTCGTTCCGGAAGGCGTTCACGAAGCGGCTCGCGGCGCGGATGTCATCAAGCGTCTCCTGAGCAACCTTGGAACTATTGGCAACGGCCTCGCAGAGCTTCGCGGACTTTACGGCACGGGCCACGGCAAACACGGCAGCGCAACAGGCCTCAGCACGAGGCACGCGAAGCTGGCGGTTGGCGCAGCAACGACGCTGGCCGTTTTTCTTTTCGAGACACACAAAGAAACCAAATGAGCGCAGAACCCACCCGCGTAATTCTTTTCGTGGACTTACTTGGCGTGCGCTCCAGATGGCTGAAGGGAGGGCGTGACGAAGCAGAAAAAGCATTTAAGGAATTCAGGACGCTCATCGCCATTTCATTGAAGCATGTCGAACTGGATCACCTGATTCACGGGTTGGTCGAGTCTGATGCCATGGCTTTAACCTTGGGGGAACCTAAACTTCATGCCCCTCTCGGCAACTCACAAGGAATGCTTGTCAGTTCGCCAGGAGGGCAAGCGTTCCGTGCAACGGCGGGTGGAGTTCTACAATTTGGATGTCATTATCTCGGTGGGCTACCGGGTGAAATCGGCGCGGGGCACGCAGTTCCGTATCTGGGCGACGCAACGGCTGCGGGAATACCTCGTGAAGGGCTTCACGACGCCGAGGTGAAGAAGTTGCCGAAGAAACCCAAACCACCCAAGCCATGAGCAGCCTTAACGACCCATCGTCGAAGACGCCGCCCTCGAATGGTGAGGGGAGCTGGAATAGAGCATCAGCAGCGGGGTAACACTTACTTCCCCTGCTTCGGTTTGCCGTGCGCCTTTAGCTCTTCGTGTGTCCACGGGGTTTTGCGGTCGGTGGTTTCTTGGCGCACGCGGGCGATGGCTTCGGGGGCGATGGGTTGCTTCCATTGATGCCAGCGTTGGCCGATGAAATTGAGGACGCTGGCGAGTTGTTCGTCGGTGTAGATTTGTTCGAGCGGGAGCATCAGCCCTTCGCCGTAGGCCACGCCGTCAATGGGGCCGGTCTGGCCTTTCAGCAGGATGCGCCCGAGGATGTCCACGTTGCCGCCACGCTTGAACCACTCGGACTTGGCGAGTGGTGGCGCGAGGAATTTGTCGCCCTGCGCCACACCTTTGCCGTCGGGGCCGTGGCAGGTGGTGCAGAGGGTTTCGTAGATTTGCCGGCCTTGTTTGCCAGATTCGCTGAGCGCGCCGAGCAGGCTGTCGGCTTTTTCTTTTTCGAGCAAAGCGACGATGATGGGGCCGGGCTTGGCGGTGAGTTCCGCCGGGGCGTTCTGCGCGGCGGCGCGGTAGGCGAGGAAGAGCTGGGTGCGGACTTGGGCATCCGCCTCGCCGAGCATGGCGGCAAGGGTCTTCGCGATGTCGGCGTCGCGTTTCACGAACAGCGGCTCGGCGAGTTGCACGGCGGCGCGGCGCACGCGCGGACTGTCGTGTTTCGTGGCGGCGGTGACGGTTTCTTTGGTCAGCGCGTCGAGGCCTTGGAGGGTCCACATCGCGTGGATACGGGCGTTCACGTCGGCGTGGCTGGCGGCCATCGCGGTGAGGGCGGGCACGACGGATTTGTCCGCGCGGGAAACGAGGAGCATCTGCGCGGTATCGCGCCACCAGCCGCTGGCGTGCGCGAGGTGGGCGACGAGTTGCGCGGGTGTTTCGTCGAGCATGTGGGGCTGCGGGCCGGGCTGCTTTCCCTCGGGCACCATGCGGTAGATGCGGCCATGCCGGAAGACTTCGAGCATGCCCCACTTTTTGACCCGGTGGTAGCGGGCGACCCATTCCACGTTGTCGCCTTCGGTGGGAAACCACGCTTTTTCCTGAATGATGCCGCGATACAGGTCGGAGAAAACGAGCGTGCCGTCGGGTGCCGTCTCGCTCCACACGGGGCGAAAGTAAGCGTCGGTGCTGCGGATGAATTCGCTCTTCGGAAACGTGTTGTCCGCGACGCCGAGGCCGTCTTTCCACGCGATGGTGCTCATCCGCATCAAGCGCCCCACGGGCTCGCACGTCACCACGCGCCCGTAAAACTCCGGCATGAGCGGACTGCGCAAAACGGTCTGCCCGCAGCACGCGGAGAAGTCCTTCAGCACGCGCTGTTCGCCCGTCTTGTAGCCGCCCGATGACTGGTCCCAGACCTTGCAGGACGAATAGGGTGTCTCATAGCCCTCGGCGTGTTCGTTCACTTTCAAAATCGGGTAGCCAGCGGGCAACTGGAAGGAGTGCGCCGGGTTCGCGCCGCCCGCCCATGTGCAGACAAGCCGGCCATCGTCATCCCGCGCGAGGCCCCACTGGCTGATGCGCCCGATGGAATGTTTGCCGTCGGTGAGCTTCCCATTCGCGTAGCGAAAGCGGTGGTCGTTGGTGCAAATCGTGTTGTCGAGATTCCACACCATGCCGGAGTTCTGGTGCTCGATGTTGCCGCCGTTTGTCCCGCCCTCGAAGGCGAGTTCGCGACGGTCGGCGACGCCGTCCTTGTTGTCGTCGAAGTAAGCCCACACCGAGTTCGAGCCGGTGAAATTCACGAGCACCCGGTCGTGCAGCGGCAGCACGTTTCGCGGGAGGATGACGTGATCAATAAAGACCGTCCGCTTATCCATGATGCCGTCGCCGTCCGTGTCCACGAGCTTCACCACGCGGCTCACGGGATCGAGCTGTCCGGTCGCGTGTTCGTCCTGCATGTAAGTGCGCCATTCGCAGACGTAGAGCGCGCCATTGCCATCGAAGGCAAAGCTCGCGGGCTCCTCGACCATCGGCTCACTCGCGATGCACTCCAGCCGGTAGCCTTTGGGAATCTCGATGGTCTTGATGGCCTCGGAGGGCGAGAGCGGCGGGAAGGTGGTGTCGGGATTCCAGCCCTCTTCTTTTTGTGCAAATAAAACGCCGCCTGTGGTGAGGACGAGAATGGCGAGGAGTGTGGTGATGATGAGCTTCATGGCGATGGTGAGTTTCATAGTCCGGGAGGAGTTGAATAAAGCAGTTTGGGCTATCGCTTGAGATATTGCAGTGCGGCGGCGCGGAACTCGGGGTCGGTGGGGAATTGGCCGGTGCGTTGCTTGCAGTCGGCGATGTGTTTTTGTGCCCATTCGTAGTAGCGGCGATGAGTTTCGTAGATCGGCTGTTTTACGCCTTTGTCATCGATCATCCAGAAGCCCCGATGGGTGCCGTCGGCGTCGCGTTCGTTGTTGTAGAGTTGCCAGTAGAGGATGAAAGGGCAACCCCATTCCAGCGCGACGCGGATGACTTCCAGGCAGCGGTCGTTCTGCTGCTGCGGATTGTTTATAAGCTCGCCGTCTTTTTGCGTCCAGAAGCCGTATTCGCCGATGAAGACGCGTTTGCCAGTGATCTTGGGCTTTGGCTTCAGTTTTGATTCGAGATAGTCGAGCGTGTCACGCAGGAGCTTTGGATCGCTTTGGCCGTCGTAGGCGGAGTAGGAGACGAAATCGACGGGCACGAAGGGCAATACTTTGTTGGCGATACTGGGGCGGTCCTCGCGCAACGAGATCGTGGGGTGATTCACCTCGGTGTAATGCCAGACGTTCACGTCGTGATGCGGCGTGTCCCGTCTGGCATCGTCCACAGCCTGCTGACGGATCGTGAGCCAATCGATGAAACCCTGCACGCGCACGGCGTCGGCCATCTTGGCATCGCCAGATTTGTTGATGCTCCCGCGCAGCATGTTATCGCCCTCCCAATGGCCCAAGTAAAAGCTCTTGCCTGTTCCGCTGTAGGTTTTCAGCAGATGAACGGCCAGATCATAGACGTGGCGATATTCCGCAATGACCTGCGCGGGCTTCAATCCCTTTGTCCAAGCGCCCTCGGCACGCGCATCCACCCACATCTGGAAGTCAGTGAAGGGCATGTCCAGCACCTGCCGATAAATCGGATCGACGCTGACCAACTGCGCCACCGAATGGATCGTCGGGTGCTTCGCATCGAGTCGCAGCGCGAACTTCATGGAGGTTGCGCCCATTTCCCGGATCACTTCCGCCGCTTCGAGCAGTGTGGGTTTGTCCGTGAACTGATACTTTCCACCAATGGCCTGGGTGCCGAGGATGGTGTTGATGCGATCCTCCGCTGAAGTGGAGATCAGTGGGCAGAGAGCGAGGATGTAAATGATGAAGCGCATCGAATGACAGCGGAGTGAGTTACTTCCAATCATCTGAGCGAAACGGCGAGGCGGGCAGTCCTTCTTGGTTGTAGAGATTGCAGCGCGGCGCATTCGCCCAGCCATAGCGGACGGCGACCGGCTTGGTCACCTTTGCGCTGAAGACGACGATGCTCCCGCCATCGATTTTTGCCTCCGCTTCATGCCACTGCTTGTCTTCGCCAGCGATAGTGAAGCCAATGAGTCTATCTTTCGGCAAAGGCTCCACGCCATCGGCGAGCCACGGTGCCTGACCCATGATAAGCCCTTGACCAACGTCGCTGAACTTCACACGAACCGTTGATCCTTCGATGGCGATGCCCTCGTAGAGCGGGCCGGAGTGAACGAGGCTTTCATCATACGCGATCTTTCGTGCCACGAGCGCGAGCCGTTGGCCGACGTCCACTTTGTCCGCCGGATGCACGTCCTTCGGGTTGCCAATATCAATGGTCACTGCCATGCCGGTATGCGGGACGCTTCTCAGCGTCAAGAGCTGCGCCTCCCGCAGCCACGGCCAGTCATGCTGCGCGGCAGGCTTCGTATCGTGATCCCAGCCGGGAAGTTGCACAAAGAGAAACGGGAAATCACCCTGCTGCCAGCGCTTGCGCCAGTCGCCGATGAGGCGTGGCAGCAGCGTGCGATATTCCAGCCCCGCGCTACCATTGGCTTCGCCCTGATACCAGATGGCCCCACGCATGGCATAAGGAGCCAGCGGCGCGATCATGGCATTGAAGATCACACTCGGCGTGCCGGGTCGCGCAGAGGGACTGGGCATTCCCATCGGATCAGGATTGCTCGGCTCAGGGCGGGCGGGCGTGGGCTTCGGGCCAGCGGATTTGCTGGCATTGTATTCTTTCATGGCTGCGCTGAAGGCGGGCGCGACTTCGCTTTGCCACTGTTTCAATTCCTGCTGATAAGCCGTGATCCATTCGGGATGCGCCAGCACGTCCTGATGTTTCGGCAACGCCTCATCCCACTTCTTCACCTGCGCGGCAAGGGGCGGCTCCTGACGCAATGCTTCCATGCTCACCCAAGCCTGCGCCGGAGTGCCACCCCAAGAGGAATGGAGGATGGCAACGGGGCACTTCAGCTTTGAGCGCAAATCACGAGCGAAGAAATAGGCGACGGCGGAGAAGCCCTTCGCTGTGTCTGGATTGCTTGCTTCCCACTTGCCATGCATTTCCGACTGAGGCTCGGTAGCAGTGGCCTTGGTCACGGTGAAAAATCGCAACTCAGCGTCATTAGCTTTGGGCAGTTCTGTGGCCGCGTTATGGGCACTGGAGAGTGGCACGCCCATGTTGGACTGGCCGGAAGCGAGCCACACTTCGCCGACGAGCACGTCTGATATTTTCGGATTTGGGATTTTGGATTTCAGGTTGTTTGAAGAGATAGCCATCACGCGCGACTCACCGCTGGCGGGCATCGGATCGAGCTTGATGAGCCAGTGGCCTTTGGCATCCGCGGTCGCCGTTTTGGTTTGTCCAGCAAAGGAGATGGTCACCGCTTCACTAGCATCGGCGGTTCCCCAAACCGGGACGCTTTGATCTCGCTGCAAGATCATGTGATCGGCGAAGATACTTGCGGGTTTGACAGCCGCATGAGCGGTCATGGTGAGTAAACTCAGGCTGAAAATGGAAGGAAGGTGATTCATGAGGTTGGTAATGGAGTTATCTGAAAGTGCCTATTAATCAGAGTCTATTTCTGTCAAGGTTGCAAGGAGGCGGTGACGATGATGCGGGCTTCATGGCAGCAGGTGAAAGGTTTGATACACGGTCTTGGAGGGCTTGGTGCCGCCGCTTTCCCGATACAAGCCGACTTGATAAGCTCCGATGGTGACTTCAATCGGTTGCTTCAAATCGGCTGGCACCTCTGCTGTGATGAAGGTGCCGTCGCGGATGACGCCGGGGCCTTTGCAGATGAAATAATCAATGGGCAGGCCGGCACTGCTCGTGGCTTTCAGTTCAATCTGTCGCACGCTGGCGGGGGCATCGGCGATGGCGGGGAAGGTGACGCCTTGCTCCTTCACGTCTTTGCCCATGTCTTGCGGCACCCAGGCGATTTGGCAGGTGCGGCCTGCGGCGGCGAAGCGGGCGTCGCCCTCGTGATAGGCGCGTAAAAATAGCATGGTGAAGCCGGGATGGGGCGCTAGCCGATGACGCTGCATCTTTAGCGTGAACCGCGTTTCCATGATGCCGCGCGTGTCTTTGAAAACATCACTTCGCACCCACTCAACTGCCGCACCGTTGGCATCGAAATGCAATGGAAGCTGACTGATGGGCAGTGTGGTTTTGCTTGGGAAGAGGAGGTTCGAGACGGTGTGCGGCTCGGTGTTGTCCTTCCCATGCTTGACGGTGCAGATGTCGAAGGGCGCGGTGAAGTGATGGGTGATGAGCGTGAACAGGCCATCGTCGTGCGGCAGAAGATTGGGGTCGGGCATAGTGGCCATTTGGCCATGCGTGAGGTCCATGGGTGCGCCCTGCGGATTGAGGAAGGTGAACAGCTCGATCTCGCGGCGTGGCTCGTCGCGCAGCAGCTCGAATTGCCGACGTGCGAGCGACTCATTCGGGAACCAGAGCGCCTTGTTGCGCGGGCCTTTGAACTCGGCATAGGGCGCGGGTAGTGCGTAGTCCTTGGGCAAATCTCCCGTCGTGGGAATGGCCGGATTCATCAGCCAGCCATCGTGCAGGGTGAGTGTCTTCAGCGGCGCACCGGGCTGCTGCGGCAGACGCGCGGTGGCGATGGCATCCAGCCAATCCGCGACGAACTGGTAGTTGCGCGGCAGCATGTCGAAGTGCCCGCTCATCATGTCCCAGCACTCGCCGATCAATTCATTGCGCGGCTCATAAGTAGTGCCCAGATTATCGTCGTGATCGCGCCGATAGGTGCTGATTACCGCGCTGTGATAACCATGCGGATACGCGCTCCAGCTCACGGTTTCCTGGCTGGCCGATGAAATAAAGAGCAGCGGCACGTTGCGCAGGCGGAGGTCAGGGGCTGGCTTTCGCGCCTTCCCGTCCACCGCGTAGAATTTGTATTTGTCGGGCATCCCCGATTTGATCGGGATGCTGGCGAGACACTGCTCCGGTTTGCGCATCGCCGCGTCGAACGGGAAATCCATGTAGGCCGAGTGCGCCAGCGGCACGATGGGCGCGGTGAGCAGCTCGGGATGCGCCGAGATGTCCGCGAGCCGCGTGAGGTAGGCGTCATAGACGGCGGTCTTCACGGGATCGGTCACATCGAAGTTCAAATCCTTCAGCATCACCGGCCCGATCTCGCTGCCATTCGGCGTCATCAATATCTGGGCGATGCCATGCTTCCGGCACACCGCGCGCACGGCGGCATTTTGCAGAATGGTCAACGGCAAGCCATTGTGAATGCCGATCATCACCGCGCGGATATGCGGCGTGGCGGGTGGAATCCAAAGGTAAGCGCCGGAGTTAGCCTGCGCGCCCGGCATCGTGGACGGCACGAAGTATTGGTAGATGCGATTCAACTCGGTGTCGGCACCGACTTGCGCGCTCGATGGATCCGGCGGTGCTGACACGGCCGTCGTGGCAGCGAGTGCCACCACGATCGCCGCGATGCCATGTGAGGTAAATTTCATCATGGCCGATGCCATTCCGAGGTGGTGTGGCCGGACGGATGTGCAGGCAAACTCAGGCGCAGCTCATTCACATACAGCCCGATTTTCTCGAACGGGATGGGACGGAATCCTGGCACTTTGGTGAAGGCGGGCGCGTCTGGTTTCATGCGAAAGTCGCCGTTCTCGGCGTCGGCGAAACCGAGGTCCTCGATCGGCAGCGCGACGTTGTCGTGGATGGTCGCGACGCGGAGTTGCTCGGGGCGGCCCGTCGGGTGGAAGGCTTCGTCGCATTTCACCGCGACGTTCGATTCGAGCACGCAACCGACGGGCAGCGGCGGATGATTTTCTGCGATCGCGGTGAGGGTCGGGAAGCGATCGCGCCACGGCGGTTGCGTGACGTTCATCGCGTCCAGGATTTTCAGCAGCGTCTCGTTGGTGTCGTAGCCTCGCGAGACGCCGCGCGCGTCAATGGCGACACCGCGTTTGCATTCGATGGCGAGGTTGCCGCGCAGCGTGTTGCCGTGTCCGCCGCCGCTCGCGGCGCCTGTGGCCATGCGATAGGCGATGTTGCCTTCGATCAGGTCGCCGCTGTCGCCGTCGTCGAGGTAGATGCCGAGCGCGTGCGGCGTGTCGTGAATGAAATTGTGGCGCACGGTGTTGCCGTAGCTCGTCCAATCGTAGGTGCTGTAGAAGCCGCCAAGGTCGTCGGACTCGATGAGGAAGTCGTGGATTTCGTTGAGCTCGAAGAGGTGATCGTTGCCGCCGTAAAGGATCGCGGCGTGGGGCGCGTGGTGGATGAGATTGTGCGTGACGATGCAGCCGACGGCGGGCGCGGGCTGGTCGCGGAAGCCGACGCCGATGCCCGGCGCGTAGACCTTTTTCGCGAGGGCGTAGTCGTGGATGTGGTTGTTATCCGCCACATGGCCGCACGGCGTGAGCTTCTCGCGATCACCGCCGCCGAGCAGGATGCCACCGTGGCCGAGCGTGTGCAGGTCACAGCTTTCCACGCGGTGTTGCGCGCCGCCTTTGACCACGACGCCGTTCTTCCCGAGACAAGTCAGCGTGCATCCGGCGACGACGCAGTCCGCGCCGTCGGTGATCTCGATGCCGTTGCCCAGAGCGCCGCGCACCACGAGTCCGCGAAGGATGACACGGGATGCACCTTTGAGCCGCACCACGGGACCCTCGAAATCGGCAAGGCTGATGCGCGCGCCCTCCAGCTTGCGCGGCGGCCACCAGAAGAGCGTCTGCTTGGCGAAGTCCACGGCCCACTCGCCGGGGCGGCTCAGTTCCTCCACCAGGTTCACCGCGATCCACGGCTCTGTGCCGCCTCCATGCGGCCCGGCATACTTCGAGCCGATGCCCAAGCTCACGGGCGCCGCGAAGGTGATGGCGTTTTTCTCAATGTCCAAAGAGGCCACCTTGAGGCTTTGCCATTCCCACGCCACCCGCCAGAAGCCAGCCAGCCAGAGCTGCCCGGCGTCCGCGTCCGCCTTCCACCGCGCGGGGCGGTCGCCCTCATAAACGAAGGAGCCGGGCCACGGCGCCTTGCCTTCCGCATGACCGCGGTCCAGCACGCGGACCATGCGCGCCTTCTGCGTGTCCGGCCATCGCGAGAGCGGTTGCCAGTCGTCATCGAGAAACAACTGCGTCATGCCGCCACCATCGTTGAACTTGATGGGGAAAGGCCCTGCGTGTTTCACCCCCGCAGCAGCAAGGTCGAGCTGCACGACTTGGCCCAGTGCTTCTGGCAAGAGGCGCGGGTCGGTGCTGGTCGTGAAGCTCGTCGCTTGCAGTGAGCGCGCCGCATCGAGCACCGCCTTGCCATCGTGCCGCGCGCGCCAGGTGACGCCGGAGTCTTCGGCCCCTAAATCCAGCGTGCTGGTGACGCGGTGCGTGCCGTCCTCCAGCCAGACAGTCGCCGCAGCTTCATTGCCGACTTTTCGCAGCGCACGCAGTTCCTTTTGCGCCCGACCCAACGTGGCGAAAGGCAAAAGCGCAGCCCCCGAGGCGTTGTCGTCGCCCGTTGGTGAGACATGCAGCTCAATCGGGCGCACATCGGGCGCGAGACTCTGCGCAAATAAAGCGCCGCCTGTGGTGAGGACGAGAATGGCGAGAAGTGTGGCGGTTGGTTTCATCGGGTTGTGTTTCATTTGGAAATTGTCGGAGCGTTTTGCAGCGGGCGGCGCATTTGGATTCCCCATGTGCCGTCGAGTTTTCGCTGCGCGATGATGAGTTCCCTTTCCGTCACGCGGACGACGAGGAAGTCGCCCGTGTCGCCCTCGCCGCGCGCGGTGGAGCCGTCGTGGACGGTGAGCAGGTCGTGCCACGGGGCGAAGGATGCGCCGTGCGAGTGGCCGTTGATGAGGCACGCGACGCGGTAGGGTTTCACGACTTCGTGGAAGCGTTCCTTTGCCTCCGGATGCCACCAGTCCGACATGCCGCCGACCCACGCGAAATGCTGGAAGGTAATGACGGGCCGCCCGCTGGTGCCGACGTGTTTTGCGAGGTCGTCGCGCAGGAATTCGAGTGAGCCTTGCGGGTCGTGCTCGGGGCAGTTCACGCCCTTCACATCCAGCGGGCCGGAACCGCCGAAAAGATTGAGCTGCGCGAGATGCACATGCTCCCAATCCCACGAATAGTGCAGGCCGTTTTCGGAGATGGATTTCAAGCCGACGCGCTTCGGGTTGCGTTCGCGGATGCCCGCGCGGACGACGCTCCTGGTCGGCCCGCCGTCGTGATTTCCAAAGCCCTCGTAGAGCGGGTAGCAGAGCCGCCCGTCGCTGCCGGTGAGTCCGTAGTCGCGGCAAAACTCAGCCCAATTCGCGGGCGCGGTTTCCTTGTCGAAGCCCTCGTCGAGCAAGTCGCCATTCAGCACCACGCCGCGCGGCGTGCGCACGAATCCGCCGCCGAGCGAGGCGGGCAGCGGCTCGCCGGGCAGCGCGTTCATCGCGTCGATCACGCGACGATTGATGGCGGCGTTGTTCTCGCGGCCATAGTGCGTGTCGGAGGCGGCGAAGAACGTGATGTCGTCCCGCACCGGCGCGTCCTGTGTGCGGAAGCTCCACACCGCGCCGGGCGACTTCGGCTGCGCGCCGTTGTCGCTCTCGACGCGCCAGTAGATGCGCGTGCCCGGCGCGAGAGGAAAAGGTAGCGCGCAACTTGCAGCCGTCGCAGGCAGCTCGGCGGCGAGCTTCATCTCCTCGCGGCTCGTGCCGATGAACACGCGCTGCGCCGTCGCGTATTTGCCGGGACGCCACGCGAGACGCGCGAGCGTGGGTGGCGTGTTGCTCGTCGCGCCGCGCGGCTGCGGCTCGGCGGCGAGGCCCGCATCAGCGGTGAAAGTCCACACGGGACTGGACAGCTTTCCCGCCGCGACACGCCAGAAATACGTCGCGCCCAGCCGCAGTGGCAGCGGGTTTTCCGGGTTGCTGGTGGATGCGTCCCCGCGCTCGACAGCGGCGCGGTCGGTGCCCGCGAAGACTGTGGCGTCCTTCGCGCCCGCCCAGCGCAGCGTCACGCTCAGCGCATCCGTCATCGCGCCGTTGCGCGGCTCCGGCGCGTAGGGTGCAGAGAATCCCGCGCCCGCACGCAGGTCTTCCTGCGTGAGGGCCGCGTCGTGGACTTTCACTTTCGCAACCGCGCCGCTGAACGCCTTGCGCGGCCCCTTGTTGTCCACCTCGCCCGACGCGCCGACATGCACCTTCATCGGCACCGGCAGCGTCACACGCAGCGGCAGCTCCAGTTCGCGCTCGCCATCCACAAACACGCGCAACACGCCGCCGCCATAGCTCCACGCGAGGTGATGCCACGCGCCCGCCGACGGCACCGCCGCGAAGGGCGTCGTCGCCTTGAATCCCGAGCGAAACGCGCCCGCGCTGGAGCTGCTCGCGAAGTTGAACTCCGTCCCCATGCCGCCCTTCACCCCGCAAATCGCAGCGACCGTTTCCAGCCGCTCGATGGCCGGATTCAGCACCCACGCCTCGACCGTGAACGCGTCCCATTTCTCCGCAGGCAGCAGCCCGGAAATCAGCGTCTGCGTCCCATCGAAAACGAAGGCCTGCCGTCCCGCGACGCTCTCCACGCGCAGCGGCACATTCGGCTGCCAGCGCCCGTCGGGAATCGCGTTGTGCGTTTCACTCACTTCGCCCACGGGCAACGCTGCGGCGTCGAGTTCCAGCACGACCGCGGCTCGCGCGTGTGCGGTGAGCAGGAAGGCTGTTGCGACGACTCGGGCCGCGTTGATTTTGAAAAGGCTCACGGCTTCACGGTTGCCGATTCAAAGAGCATCTTTCCATCGGCGCCGGTCACCTTGATGTTCCGAAACTCCGCGCTCGATTCGCGCGTGCCGAGCGCGAAGCCGCCGTTCGCGGGGGCGATGGGCTTCGTCGTCTCGGTGGCTTTTTTGCCGGCGAGGTCCGCGGTGAATTCGCCGCCTTTCACGCTGATGCGGATGTCCTGCCACTCGTCCCAGTTCGGCACGACGAAGGTGTTCGGCCCGCCGTAGGTGACGCCGTTTTCTTTCACGGCGGTGCCCTTGCCGTCCTGGCCGAAATCCACGACCCAGCCGCGCTCCGCATTCGGCGCGCGGAAGTGGACCCGGTAGGCGTTGGTGCCCGCGATGCGGCGGGCTTGCAGCGCGATGGTGTAGTCCGTCCACGTCTCGCTGCCGGGGAGAAAAAGCACGGCTTGTTTCGCGGTCGCGTTGCTCTGGCCGAAGACGCCGTTTTCGAGCGTCCACGCGCCGCCTTTGATGGTCCAGCCGCTCGGAGTTTTCCACGGCTCGGGGAGTTCTTTCACGTCGGCGACGGCGCGGCGGTAGATGCTGAAATCATCGAGCGCGCCGGCGAAGAATCCGGTGCCGGTGCTCCCGCGCCCGATGTAGCCGGCGGTGAAAGCGAGGTCGCCTGGAACGAGGGTCATCGGCGCGGTGGCGGCGGGTTTTCCATCGAGGAAAATGCGGCCGGTGCCACCGCCGATGCTGAGCGTGACGCGCGTCCACTTTCCCGGCGCGAGCGCGGGCGCGGCGACAATCTGCGCGACGGTGCCTTTGCGGATGAGAAAGGCCGCGCGGCCTTTGGCATCGCGCGGCGTGAAGAGCAGCGATGTTTCCGCGCCGCCGAAGTCGAACAGCACTTGGTTCGCCGTGGCGGCGGCGGGTTTCACGAGGAAGTCGAAGGTCAGCGCGGCGCTGTCGGCGGCGTGCGGTTCGATGAGCGCGTATTGGTCGCGGCCATTGAGCGTGAGCACGCGGCGGTCGCCGTCCCCCGCAAATACGGGCGCACCGCGGAGCGTGCCGGTGCAGTCGGCGTTCACGTCGGAGAGCTGCGCGCCGTTCGCCTTGTCGAAGCTCCAGCGCGCGTAGAGATGGCGGTTGTCCTCGAGTTCCTTCGCGAAGATTTCCGCGTTGAGGTAGCCGTAGAGCATCCCGCCGTTGATGGGCTCGACGCGGCCCTTGAGATGGCCTTCGAGGTCTTCGCCAGCGATGACGCCGCCGCCGAGCGGAGCCTCCGGATCGGTGTGGATTTCGCCCCAGCCGCGGATGAGCGCGTCGTCGCCGATGCGGCCTTTGCCGTCGAGCTGCACGTAATCCATCACCCGCGCCCGGCCCGCGATTTCGACACTGCCGCCGAGTTTCGTGTTGCCGCGAATGCGTGCGTCTTCGCCGACTTTCGCGCTGTCGCTCACGACCGCCCAATCGCCCACGACCGCATGGCCGCTGACTTGCGCGGTGTTGCGGACGACAGCGTGGCCTTCGATGCGCGCGTTGTCGGAGACTTTCGCAATATCGAGCACCATCGCGTCCGGTCCGACAAACGCCGTCGCCGCAACCTTCGCGCCTTTGCTCACGGAGCCGCCGCCGTTCGCGTGCGGGGCGCTGTCACCTTTGGCGAAAACCTTCCGCCCCGTGTCGTTCGCGGGCGTCGCGCCGCGCACGGTCAGTTCGTAGGGGAAGCGCGGCTTCTTGCCGTAGCCGGGGCGGAAGTCATCCGGCACGTAGCGTGTCGGCGCTGCGGCGATGGCGAGCACCACGCGCTTTTCGCCGCGGAGTGCGAGCGAGAGTTTTCCACCGCTCGTCATGCGCGAGTAGCGCGGCTTGCCGTTGGCGTCCACGGCGATGAGCGTCGTGCGCCAGCCCGCGTTCTCACTGGGCACACCCGCGAACTCCACCTCGACGGTTTTCCCATCCGGCACCAGCTCGACAAGATTGATTCCGAACTGCCGCGGCGCCGCCGACCACAGCGGACGCCACCAGCCGGGGCGGTCGGGCACGCGTTCCAGCGTCGTGCGCAGCCGCGCGGACTCATCGCTTTTCTCCATGCCGCGCAGCGAGCGCGTGTAGGCCCAGTTCGGTGAAAAATCCATCGCCACGCGGCGCGCGGCCATCTCACCGATGGCGTCGCCAAAGCCCGCGCAGCCGTCGCCTTTCCACACACCGCGCTCCACGCCGATGCGCATGAAGGTCTGCAACGGATCCTCGATGGATGAGTCCTTTTCGTCCTTCCGATTCTTCAGCCACACCTCGTAGCAAAAGCCCGGACCGAAGCGCGGATCCTCCGCGAGTTGCTGCATGAAAAGCCACGAGCCGTAGTTGTGGCGCGTGGAATTCAGCTCGTAGTGCGCGCGCGCCAGCCACACCTCGAACGCGCCCGGATAGTCCGGCATGAATTGATGCGACGACCAGTTCGCGTGGCATTCCCAAAACCAGCCGACGAACGGCGAGCTGCGGAAGCCGCCCATGTGAAGTTGCATGGTGTGCGTGAACTCGTGCCCCACGACGCTGCTGCCCGGCCCGAGCGCGCCGGGGTGCATGAGGATGTTCTCACCGCCGAACGCAAAGCCGTCCTTGTGCTTCGGCAGCCCCGTGCCGGTGATGAAAACGGGTATCTTCGCGCGCTTCGCCTCGTTCGGCGTGCCCGCGGACATCGGCATCGGCGCGCCCGCCGCCTCGAAGTGCCGCCACACGCGCTCGAACCACGCAAACGTCAGCGCCTGCCGGTCGTCCTTCCACCAATCCTTGCCGCTCCCCGCCTGGTCATTGCCCCAGTGGAAAAGGAAGTGCTCCGTCTCCTTGAAATTGCACACCGCCGCGTCGCGCTCCGGCGTGTAGGCCTCGTATTTCGCGGGATAAAGCACGGCGTCCTTTTTCTTCGACGCATCATCAAGCGCCGTCTGCATTTTCTCCGCGAGCGCGCGGTCATCATCGCGCATCGCTTTCAGCGGAAAGTAACGCCGCGAGTAATCGTCGCGCAGCAACTCCACGCACGCGGTGGAAAATTCGTGGTCCTCGCAAACGACGCGGATGAAAGCCCCGCGCACGGTCGCCGGAAAATCCGCGAGCTCCTTCGGCAGCTTGTCGAAATGCCACTCGCGAAACTCCCGTCCTTCCGCGAGCCGCACATTCGCCACATACCGAAGCGAATGCCCGTCCTGCGCACTCACGACCGCATCGAGCGTCTTGCCGTCCGCCGCTTTCAGCTTCAGTGCCGGGTCTGCGGAAACCAGCGTGGCCTCGACATCGCGTCCGTCCGCGAGGAACCACGGGCGCGGTTGAAAAGCGGGCTGCTCCGCAAAGAGTGAGGCGGAGAAAACGGCGAAACTGAGAGCGAGAATTTTAAGTTGCATGAGCATGGGTGAAAAAAATGGTCCGCTTACCAACTGTCCGAACGGAACGGCGAAGCCGGCAGCCCGGCGCGGTTGTAGAGATTCGCGCCCTCGGGATTGCTCGAATACGCGTAACGCACCGCGACGGGCGCGGGAACTTTCTCCGAGCTGACCACGACCGTGCCGCCCTCGATGACCGCATCCGCCCACTGCCACTGCTTGTCCGCGCCCGCGATGGCGAAGCGCTGGACCTTCGCGCCCTTCTCCTCCACCGCGGGAGCGCGGCCCTGCTTGCGCGCGGCGATGAGCCCGCCGCCGAGCGAGTCGAACGTGATGCGCGCTTTGCCTCCTTCGATTTTCAACTCGCGGAAAAGCGGGCCGCTCGCGACGACGCCGCGCTTTCCGTATTCGTTCACCAGCGCCCACAGCGCGAGACGTTCGCCGACGTCGGCCTTGTTTTTCGGATGGATGTCCTCCGCGTCGCCGACGTCCACCGCGCTCGCCATGCCGGTGTGCGGGATGGCGAGGCACCGGCGCTGCGCATCGCGAATCGCGCCCCAGTCGCCGCCCGCGGGATTGTCGTTCGGCTTTAGAAATCCCGCGAGCTGCACGAAGTAAAACGGCAGCGCCGGGTCGCCGAACCACTTGCGCCAGTCGCCGAGCATCGCCTGCGTTTTTTCGACGTAGAGATTCCCGTCCGCGTTGTTCTCGCCCTGATACCAAAGCACGCCGCGCAGCGCCATCGGCACGAGCGGCGCGACGTGGCCGTTGTGCAGCGTGACGCAGCGCGGGCGCGCGGTTTTTTCGCCGAAGGGAAACTCCGGCCACTTCGGCGGCATCGGGATTTCCTGCCCGGCCTTCTGCGCGGCGCGGCTGCGCGCGAGCCATTGCTCGATGGGCGCGAGCGCGTCGGCGAGCTGGGTCTGGTAGTTCGCGAGCGACTCGCGCATGAGCTTCGCGTAAGGCGCGAGCGCCGGCGTGCCGAGCAGCGTCTCCTGCGAAACCCACAGCTCGATATTCGTGCCGCCGACCGCATTCGTGAGCAGCCCGATCGGCACGCCCGTCTCCGCCTGCACCTTCCGCGCGAAATAAAATCCTACCGCGCTGAACCCGCCCGCGCTGCCGGGATTGCACACGCTCCATTTCCCTTTCAAGTCCGTCGCAGGCGCGCTGGCGAAATTGTATTCCGTGCGGAAGTGCCGGATGAGCGGGAAGTCCGCAGCCTTGATGTCCTCCGGCACGCCGCAACCGCCGAGCGCCATGTCCATGTTCGACTGCCCGCTGCACAGCCACACATCGCCGAGCAGCACGTCTTTCACTTCGACGGTGTTCATACCCGCGACCGTGAGCGAGAGCGGCGTCTTCGACATCGGCTGCGCCGCGAGCTTCACCATCCAGCGCCCATCGGCACCAGCCGTCGCGTTCCCTTTCTGCGCGCCGAGCGACACGCTCACCGGCTCGCCCGCTTCTGCCCAGCCCCACACCGGCAGCGGACGATCGCGCTGAAGCACGACGTGTTCGGAGAAAATCGCGGGCAGCCGGACATCGGCGAGCGCGGCGGAGGTGAGTGCGAGGAAGACGGAAAGGATTCGGGCGTTCATTAGAAAATTGATTATTCCACGACGACGACGGGCTTCCCAAGCACATCCATCCGCGGCGCGATGCCGAGCCCCGGCGCAGTGCTGGCGGACATGAAGCCATTCACCCGCTGCGGTGCGCCGTCCGCCGTCGAGACGGTGACGTAGCTGTTGAAGTCGGTGCTCGTGAATCGGAACTCCTCCGGCGTGCTGTGCGCGAGATGCGCGATGGCGGCGGTCGCGATGTCACCGCCCCACGAGTCTTCGAGCGTCATCGCGATGCCCATGCTCACGCAGAGGTCGCGGGCCTGTTTGGTTTTCGTGAGGCCGCCGAGCTTGCTGATTTTCAAATTCACCACATCCATCGCGAGGTCGGCTTTCGCGCGCAGCAGCATGTCGAGGCCGCCCACATTTTCATCTAGCACGAACGGATGCGCGCACTGCCGGCGCACGGCGAGGCATTCCTCGTAGGTAAGGCACGGCTGCTCGAGATACACGTCCACATCGCGCACGGCTTTCGCCACGCGCACGGCTTCGTGCTGCACCCAGCCGGTGTTCGCGTCGGCCACGAGGCGGTCGCCGGGCTGGAGCTTGGCCGCGACGGCGAAAATGCGCGCGATGTCCGTGTCCGGGTCGCCGCCGACTTTGAGCTGGAAGCGCGTGTAGCCCTCGGCGCGATAACCCGCGACCTTCGCGGCCATCTCCTCCGGCGACTCCTGGGAGATGGCGCGGTAGAGCCGCACGCTCTCGCCGAATCGCCCGCCGAGCAGCTCGCACACAGGCATCCCGGCGCTTTGGCCGAGAATGTCCCAGCACGCGATGTCGATGCCCGACTTCACATAAGGATGCCCCTTCAGTGCCGCGTCCATGCGATGATTCAGCTTCGCGAGCTGGCGCGGGTCTTCGCCGAGCAAGTGCGGCCCGAGTTCACGCAACCCCGTCCGAACGCCCTCCGCATAAGCCGGCAAATAAAACGGCCCGAGCGGACACACCTCGCCGTGACCGACGAAACCCGCATCCGTCTCCACGCGCACGATGGTGCTGTCGAAGACCGTCACGGATTTTCCGCCCGACCATTTGTAAGTGGTCTCGCGCAGCGGAAGCTCAACGCGGTAGGCAAGGATGCGGGTGATTTTCATGTAAGAAGATGATTTTAACAGTAGTTACACAACATTGCCCGTCTTGGCGTAAAGAATCACCCCGCCATGAAAATCGGCACAATCGTTCAGCGAAACCGGCTTCTGCCCCGTCATTTTCCCCGCTCTTGGCAGTATCGTGCATTAAACCCGAACGCCGCGATTGGTGGGCCGAAGGCTCGGATTGATACCAGCTTTTGGCAACGCCCAAGGTGGATTCGTGTGAACGATGAAGGGCCGAAGGCCCGGCCCCATTGGTCCCGGTAATCGCCGCGATCAATCGGGCTTTGACTTCGCTTCGCTCACCGCTTCGCGGCAGCCTTTGGTTTCTGACCGTGTCCAGACCTAGGCCGTCGCTCGTTCCTCGCGTTGGCCTAGGCTGGTATAAATCCGGGCCTTCGGCCCTCCATCGCGGCGTTCGGGTTTAGGCGGATTTTGGCGAACGCTTTTTCTTTGCTCTGGCGGGAGGCATCAGCGGGGCGATGATTTTTTCGTAGAGGGCGAAGAGGTATTCCACTCGGGTGCGGTCGCTGGGGAAGGCTTCGCTGCGGTAGCCGCGATCCACGGCGAGATCAAGGGCACGGTGGGCTTTGATCAGTTCTTTGGGCATGGAGTTTCGATGATACAGACCAGCCAGTGTGGTGCTTGTTTTCCCTCGAAGCACTGGCAGGAAGCCGTGGCGACCGTCTCCACACTCCACGCGCAAATCGAGCACACGCTGGGCGGCTTCTTCGATGCGTGCGCGGTGGGTATCCGTGGCGTTTTCGGGCCACGGGAAGTTGTTATAGACGATTTGGTTCGAGTAGCGAAAATCGCTTTTGAGCCTCCCGCAGACTTGGCGGACCCACGCCATATGCATGGCGGAACTGAGCACGCCGAAATGGTAAAGCGTGGCACCGGGGATGATATTAACGAGGTTACTGGCGACGATTTTTGGCGAGAGGAAGCCGATGGGGATGTAAGGGCGGTCTTCCGAGGAGACGCCGGGGATGAGCAGATAGTTGGTATCGGGCTGGCGATTCTCCCCAAAGCAGTGGGAGGAAGCGGCCAGCAGTTTGGTCGTGGGGCGAGTGCTGGCCAGGCGATGCTTATAGACAGCTTGGACGCGCTGCCACACCACAGGCATCTTGCGCAGGAGGTTACTGTTCACTTTGTCGAGCCACAGGCACCAGCGTTCCGCGCCGTTGATGAATTCTTCCGCGCCGACAAATGGGCGAAGGTATTGGACGGCATCGGGCTCAATGTCGGCGAGCCAGACTTTATCCTGTTTCGAGAGGAGCAGATGCCCGCCGTCGTTGGGCATGGAGCCGAAGACGATTCTGGGCACGTTGCAAATGGGCGAGGTGCGTTTGGGGAGGATGGTATTACTGCCTTCGATCAAATAGGGGCTGATGTTGTTTGCGGTGATGACGGTGGGATTTTCCGCGTCAGCTTCATAGTCGTAGAGGCGCTTTTCGGGCACGTCGCCGAGGCCAAAGCCGATGATGACGACGTGGACGTGGGCTTTCCCCCACGCCTCGCTCTCCCACGCAAAGGTGCGGTGGGCGAAGTGGATCTTTACGCGGTAGCGGGAGAGGAGGGTGCCCCAGAGGATGCTGACTTGCTCGCCTTGCGAGATGGAATTCGTAGAGACGAAGGCCACGCGGGTCTGGGTAGCGCACGCGTCCCGCGTGTTCTTTTCGGCGTCCCGCCGGAAAGTCTCGGGGGTCTGTGGGATCTCGCCACTCTCGGGCAAGGGGGCAGTGTTTTGCGCGTCGTTCGATGTGCCCGGCGGGACGCCGGGCACGACACGCGGGACGCGTGCGCTACCCATTGCATTCTCGGTGGTGAGGTATTGCGCGGCTTTTACATACCAGGCGGTGACGAAATCGAGGACGCCTGCGCCTTTTGCCCCGCCCCATACGGCCTCCATATCGGCCCGCTGCTCGGGGGACATGAGGGATTTCCCGACGAAGGGCGGATTGCCAAGGATGTAGCTGCACTCGGCGGTGGGGAGGACGGTGCGCCAGTCGAGGCGGAGGGCATTGGCGACGTGGATGTGGGGGCTTTTTCGCAGGGGGATGCGTTTGTAGAATTGGCCGAAGACTTCGGAGAGGCGCACGTTTGCCTGGTGGTCGGTGAGCCAGAGGGCGACTTCGGCGATGCGGGCGGGGAACTCTTCGATCTCGATGCCGAACATTTGATCCACATCAATGAGGGAGAGATTAAAGACATCGGCCTCGCCCATCTGCTGCTGGCCGGTGTGGAGCTCCATGAGGATCTCCAATTCCAAAGTGCGGAGCTCGCGGTAGGTGATGACGAGGAAATTGCCACACCCACACGCGGGATCGAGGAAGCGGAGGGAGGCGAGTTTCTTTTGCAGGGCGGTGAGGCGGCTCTTGCCTCGCCCGGATTTGTCGCGCTTGGCGGCGGTGAATTCGGCGCGGGATTCATCGAGGAAGAGGGAGCGGACGACTTTGAGGATATTGCGCTCGGCGGTGTAGTGGGCACCGATCTGGCGGCGCTCCTTTGCATCCATGACGGCCTGGAAGAGCGAGCCAAAGACGGCGGGCGAGATGCGGGACCAATCGAAGGCGGCGCAGGCGAGTAATTTCGCTCGCATGGCGCTGGTAAAGGCGGGGAGGGCGAGGCGCTCGCGGTAGAGGTCGCCATTGATGTAGGCAAACTGGAGGAGGTCGGGGTCGAGGTTCTTCTGGCGGCGGTCTTCGGGGGTATTGAGCACGTCGAAGAGCTGGCCGAGCATGGGGCCGAGGTCGGAGCCATCGGGGGCGGTGTGATCCTGGATGTAGAGCTGGAAGGCGCGGGTGGGGAAGATGCCGTTATCCTCGGCGAAGAGGCAGAAGAGGAGGCGGACGAGGAATTGCTTTAGCTCATGGCCGGCGCGGCCTGTGTCATCGGTGCCGAATTCACCCTCCTCCAGCGC
Source organism: Verrucomicrobiaceae bacterium (assembly GCA_043757005.1). Lineage (GTDB taxonomy): Bacteria > Verrucomicrobiota > Verrucomicrobiia > Chthoniobacterales > Chthoniobacteraceae > SXWH01. The sequence goes on along the minus strand of JAYVQK010000185.1, from coordinate 6,058 downwards.
ATCGTGGAGGTCGCACATGAGCTGGGTGGCGTCTTCATTAGCAGGGTCTTCGGGGTTGAGCTTGTGCTGCCGGTAGCCCGCGATGAAGAAGAAGTGGCGGATGTGCTTGTGGAAGTCGGCCAGCGGGAACTCGAAGGAGGGTGGGAGGCGCTGGAAGAGCGGGAGGTCGGGGTCTTGCTCGGGCTCTAGGTCGTGGATGGCGATGCGCTGGAAGTCGGAGACGATGAGGTAGCGAGGCGTCTCCTTTTCCCGCCCACTGGTGGCAAGGGCGCGGATGTAGCCCATGCCCTGCGCGTGGGCTTTGCCGAGATCGCGGCCCGCGCTTTTGTGCTCTGCGAGGAGGGTGCCGGGCCAGAAGAGGTCTATGTAGGCCCAGTCACCGGAGAGTTTCCGCACGGGCTCCTCAAAGGAGGCGACGGTGCGGCGCTGGACGCCGAAGACGTGGAAGAAGGCGTCCCAAAAGGATTTGGCCTCGGCGTCCTCACGGGTCTCGTCGCGCCAGTCTTTGGAGAAGGCGATGGCGCGGTGTTTGATTTCATTCCACGAGAGAGGCATATCGGCAGGGTGTATCGGGGGGCGAAGGGGGTTTGGCGAGGAGGAATGGAGGGAATGGAGCTGGGAGGAGAGTGGGCACTGCTCGGCTAAATGCCCTCGCGGGCCTTTGGCTTGCGTCCAAAACAAGGGGCGGTGTCGCTAGGAATCACTGAGGGCTTTTGGAAGGGGCAAGCGTGGGGCGGGTAGGGTGATGGGGTGATGGGCGCAAGCGCGCTGGCGGCGCTTTCCTATTGGCCCTCAACATTCAACCCTCAACCTGAGGTGCGCTATCGCATCCATACATTGAGCAGGTTTCGCCCATGGTGCGCGGTGCGGTTTTCGGCAATGTCGGCTCTCTCGTGTCATTCCGTGGCGGCCACTCCGATGCTGAAATCTTGAAGCGCGAATTTGGCAACACCTGCCACATCGCCGCTCGTCACGGCGAGCAGATTCATGTCGGCGAGGAAGAGAACGCCCGTGGGCTTTTTCAGCCCGGCAATCGAGTGCAGGTGCTTGCCAGCGTTCACGTCCACGACTTCGAGGGTGTTGTTTCCGAGTGCGGCGAAAAACAGCCGGTGGGTTGCCGAGTCCACCGCCGCATGGTCAAAGCGGCCTTCCACGCTGGGCAGAGCGACGGAGTTTTTCAGCGTGAGCGGCGCGGGTTCTTCCGCGCGCAGGAGCGGCGCTAGGGCGAGCGTCGCGGCTAGGGCGAGGATGCGTTTCATGGTCGCGGTTCACTTCCCGCCATAGCTGAAATCGTCGAACAGCGTCACGCTGTCGGCCTTCGTCCAAACACCGACTTTGCCCGCACCGGTAAAACTCTCATCGGTCGCTTCGATGACTTTCAGGCCGTCAAAAGTGACCGTGAATTGATTGCCTTTGAAGTCCACGCGCAACGTGTGCCACACGCCCGAGGCGACTTTCGTTGCGATGCTTTTGAACGAAATCCGCCGCCCGCCGATGGTGTGGTAAATGGTCACGTTGTCTTCGAGCGCGTTGGCCCGCGCGATGTAGTAGTTGTTCGCGTCCTTCGCCCGCCAGACCACGCCGCCCGCTTGGTCTTCCTTCCCAGCGACCGATTTGAACTTCACTTCCACGAAGCCGTCTTCCAGCGCCGTGTCGTTTTTCAAAGCCACCGGATATTCCGCTTCCCCGCTTTGCTTGAGGACGTGCGGTTTGCTCGGCGCGGTGTCGTCCTTTTCGATGCTCCATTTCGCCGTGCCATCGCCGGTTTGCGTGCCCGTCCACTTCCCATCCCAATGCGTCGGCAGCGGGCCGGGCTTGGCATCTTCGAAATTATCCGTCGCCGCCCACGCCACGCCCGCCAGCAAGGCAGAGCCCACCACGATTGCCGTTTTCGTTTTCATGCTTCCGAAAAAGGGTTTCGAAAACGCCCTATTTGCTTTGTGTTGCGAGCGCCGACTTGACGGCTTTCGCCAGGTCGAGGGCTTTGCCTTTGCCCCAGTAGTGAAGGAACAGATAGCGCGGCTCTTCCATCGTCATGTGATGATGAATCGCCACGATGTTGATGCCTTCCGCGCGGAGCGTTTTGAGCACCGTTTGCAGTTCCGTTTCGAGCACGCAGAAATCGCCGTCCACCATCGCATTGTCGTCCGCACCGGCGAACGCGGCCCACGTATTCACGCCCATTTCTTTACCGACCTCGCAGCCGCACGGCATCTTGCTCACTCGGCCAAAGACGAACTTCGCCATGCCGTCCTTGGCGGTCGCTTTGCCGCCGAGCGCCGCTTCGAGCGGAGCCGCCGTGATGCCGTTGGCGGCGGGCGCAAAACCCGCGCCGAACATTTTTCCGGGCACCGGATTTGCAGCCCGGATTTCCTTCGCCTTGTCGAGTGCCGCCTTCACCGCCGCGCCGAGCTTTTCCGCCGAGCCCTCACCGCCGATGTGCATGAAATAGACTTTCGGGTCGTCGTAGAAAAAGTGGTTGTGCAGCGCGGTGACGCTCAAACCCGCGTCGAGCGCCGCGCTCATCACCGGGTTGACCTCATCTTGAAACAGCACCAGGTCGCCCATCACCATTGCCTCCGCTTTCTTGCCCGGCAGAAAGCCCGCCCATGAGGTGAGGCCCATGAACGGCGGCATCTGCCAGCCGTCCACGCTGATTTTCACGTCGTTGCGCGGCGCGCTCACTTTGAAGACGCCTTCCGCTTCGTTGAACGTGCCCTTAAGGCCGGTGGCGGTTTCGATTTTCGCCGTGTCGAGCGCGGCGAATACGAGCGATGGGAGTAGTGAGAGAACTGCGATGAAGGATTTGTTTTTCATGGATGTGTGTCAGTTTCGTTGAGCTTGATAAAGGCGAGGAAACACGTCCTTCGTTAATGTTATGATGTCAACAGAGCAATCTGTGCGCACTCGGTTGCTCCTACTCTATAAACTCCCGGCGAAAAAGACTGCTGGGCGTGTGAACCTTTGGCGGAAGCTAAAAAATCAGGCGCGTGTTCTCTCAAAACGTCGGGCTAAGTGCTGCCCGATGAACCCGCGCACGCCGGTGCGGGTGCCCTGAGCGCAGTCGAAGGGCGGGTGTGGGTGTGCGACGAGGCGCGCTTCGGACTCCACACCGAGCATCGCCGGAGGTGGGGGCTGCGGGGGGTGAGGGTGCTCGTTCCTCATCAGCAAAAGTATCCGTGAGACTACACCTATGGAGCCGTGGAGGTGAGCCGGGCCGGGAGCGTGTTTTGTTTTCAAAGCACCGTCCACCGGGAGGCGTCGGGCAAATTCCTCGAACAGATCGTGGCCCATGATCCTGCGGCCATCCATGTCATCATCCAGGACGGGGCCGGCTTTCATCTTCCCGAAAACGACCCACGGCTGCCCGCCAATGTGCGCGTCCTCACGCTGCCGGCCTACAGTCCCGAGTTGAACCCGATCGAGAAGCTTTGGGACCCCATGAAGGATGCGATCTGCAACCGGGTGTTTGCGAGCGTGGAGGAGTTGCGCGAGGCGCTGACCGGCTGGCTCAAGGAGTTTTGGAGCGACGGCGCGCGGGCGCTTTCCATGATCGGTCGCGGCTGGCTCCTAGCTTCAGTAAACGCTGGCGCCAAATGTTGATCTCATCTTCTCAATAGGGAAGTGGTATGAGTCGAGGTTGAGCGCCGTGCCCCGCTCTATTTCGGCGGCTCGGGCGGTGCGGGCGGGGGCGTCGCTCCACCACCACCGCCGGAATCCACGATGTTGCGGGCGCGTTTCCACGCTTCGATGAAACGCCTGCCCGCTTCGCTGCCGTCGAATTACACCACGAGGTCGTCCATATCGCGCACCTTATCCAGCAGGGCGGCCACATCGGTTTCCACTTCTTTCAAAAGCACGCTGCGGTTCACAATCTGCCCGCGCGGCGTGCTCATCACCTTGCTAAATTCCGTGATGGCGGCGGTGAGCGCGGCCACGCGGGCGGCGGTCACACTGCGGTCAACGGCTCCGGCCTCGCTCACGGCGGCAGTGCCCAGGTTGCGGATGGAGGTGGCCTTGTTCACCAGTTCTTGCGAGCGCAATCTCACAATCTCGCTCTTCGTCACGTCCACCTTGCCACGACGGTCGAGATCGCCCGTTTTCTTAAAGTGAACGGCCAGCGCGCGGGTGAGCACATACGCACTATCTTCGAGCACCGATTCCGCCACCGCCTTGGCATCCGCCGCGCCCCCCGCCGCGCCATCGGCCAGCGCCGCCTTGGCGGTCACATCCCCGTAGTCCGTCGCAAGCTGCACGATGTCCGTGCCGAAATCCGCAGGCGACTGGCCATCCCACGCGAGTTTGTAATCAGGGGCTTTGGGCGACGGTGATGCACGCGCCGACCATATTGAGCTGCACTTGGATGCGGTTGTTCATGGTCGCCATTTACCAAAAAGGCGCGACGCCGTGAAAAGCAGAAAGTTTAACATTCGCACAGTCGTCCCACCCCCCGCACCCCGCACGACACGCCCGACACAATTTACGCCTTTGCAACCGCCCCGCGCGCCGCCACTGTCGCCCCGATGCCGAGTCGCACAAATCCACAAACCACGTCCATTCGCTAGCCATGCCTCCGTCCAAATTCACCTACGACCTGCCGTCTGCCGCCCCGAGTTTGGTGCTTCGTGAGGACGGCCTCGAATACAGCTTCATCGGCACATTCCAGGGGCTCAAATACGAATACCGCCCGGACATCACCAACCGCGTCTCGCTGGAAAAGAACTTCCGCGAGAAGTTTGAGGCGCTGAACCGCGTCCGCCTGCTTGACGAGATCATCACCCCGGATGTCTTCACCGCTGCCAAGACCTTCCGCAGCATCAATGCCTTCACCCGCGATGACGGCACCCGCAGGTAGCATAACCACTGTCTCCATGATAACGAACCACTCTCTGCTCAATTCCCCCTTCAAGGCTTTTCATGTCGTCTTTGTATCTCTCGCGATGGCGTTCAGCCCCGCTAATGCATCGGCCAACACCGCCGCAGACGGCACTGGAGCCGGACCGAATGTGACGGTGACGGACAACGGCGATGACACTGTGACGATGACCAACGGAATTGCCTCCATTGTCGTCGTGAAGAAGACCGGGCGGCTTAACTCGGTGACTTACGCCTATAACCATGACGGCACGACCAAGACCTGTGAAACGCTGAGTGGGAAGGGGCAGTATTACTATGGAGGATTCAGTCTCGGGAATGGCACCTATGAATACTCGCTGGCAACGGACCCAGCCGGCAATGGCGGCAGCCTCGCCGATGTGAAGCTGCTCAGCACCACGGAGAAGAATGGCGTGATGGAGATTCACTTCTCGATGCTCTGCGGTTCGCCGGGTTTCTATTCCACCGCCACCATGACGCACCGGAAGCAGGACGAACGATTCGAGGTCGGCGCGTGGGGCGTGGTCACGCGCGTTCCGCCTGCTTTCAATTGGTTAAGCGCGGACGAAAAGCGTAATTGGTTCATCGGCGTGCCAACGAAGAAGGGCGCGAAAGTGCCGGACTCGCCGCATGAGATCACCGTATGTCTCGATGGCACTCGGGCGGGAGAATACGAGGACAAGTTCATCTACGGCCAGGATCACTCGGATTTGCGGGCGTGGGGCTGGAGCAGCGTCGGCAAGGATGGATTGAATGTGGGACGCTGGATGATGACGACGATGGAGTTCAGCAACGGCGGCCCGCTGAAGCGCGATGTGTCGGTCTATCCCTACAGCGAACTCAACAACTCGATCCTGACCGGCGAAGTCGGCATGGGTTCGGATGGCTACATGGACACCGGCGAAGAATGGACGAAAACCTGCGGGCCGTGGTTCATCTATTTGAACAGCGCGCCTGCATCCGTGAAGGACGCGAAGCAGGCGGCGCATTTGCTCTTCAAAGACGCGCAGGCGCAGGCCGACGCGGAGGCTAAGGCGTGGCCGTATGCGTGGTTCAAAGACGGGCACTTTGTGCCGGCTTCCGAACGCGGCGTTGTAAAGGGGAAGATCGTCATCAACGACAGCGGCAATCCGAATGCGTCGCCGGAGGGCGTGTGGGTTGGATTGCAAAAGCAGCCGCAGAC
>JAYVQK010000184.1:0-1590 GCA_043757005.1 Verrucomicrobiaceae bacterium | reverse complement strand
GCAATTTCACCGTGGCCCCGGACCCGTTCGTCGTCGCCGCTGCGCCGCGCAGACTGACCCAGTAGCCGCCACGCCGCAGCGCAAGTTCGTCCTCCGTTTGCGCCAGCCAATCTGCGGCATCGGCGGGGAGAAAAAGCACTACGAGAACTCGCGCCACATCCACAGTCGCAGTGCGGAGGTCGTCGTAGCGACTGACGCCATCGACAAAATACGAGAGGTGCGTGCCGTCATCCGCGGGCACCTGGATCGTGGCCTTCAACTGCACCTTGAGATCCACTTCCGTCAGATAACCGCCTTGGTTAAAGGGAGCCCACGCCGTCACCAACGCATCCACGCCGTTATTGTCCGCATGGCGATTGCTCACCGAGCACGCCATGCCCGCGCGCGATGCCACCGCGTGCAGGTAGGCGTAGCTCAATTCAGATTCGATATTTGGAGGAGAAAGCGGGGCGCATTTTTGCTACTTCGGTGGCAGACTACAAATCGGGGGGCGCATTTCCAATCGAATTGTCAAACACCTACATTCAACGAGAACTCCACGAGTTTTTCCGGGTCTTCGCTAGATCGGGTGGGTAAAGGCTGAGGGGATTTGCAGGTCGAGGTGGCCGGCCATCCAATAGCTGATGGCTTTGAGATTCTCGAAGTTGCGGAACCCGCGGGCGCGGCGGCGGGCCGTCTGGATGATGCCGTTGATGGACTCGATCGCGGCGGAGGTGATGCGGTGCGGGAAGTATGCGAGGATGCCCTCCCAATGTTTCTTGATGGTGTGCGCCAGCTTCTTGAATGGGGCCAGACGGCTGCGCACCGCCCACGAGCACCACGCTTTGAGGTGGAACCCGGCGCTGGCTGCTCCGGGCCAGGCCCAGGTGTCCTGCAGGTTTTCGCGCAGGGCCATCGCGCGGCCCAGTCCCTTGTGCCGGGCGCAGAGGTTCTGGCGCAGCCGGAGCGGCTCTTCGCCCAGCCGGCTCTCGTTGCCCCGCAGCGCCCAGAGCGCCCCCTTCACATCGGCGCCCTCCCGCGCCAGTTGCTTGCGCACTTCATCCAACGCATTGCCCGCCAGCTTCACCTGCCCGGCATGGGCTCCGTGCGCAGCCATCGCCTCGACGAACTCGCCCACGCTCGCGGCGCTTCGCTCCGGGGTCATGAACAGAAGCCGCGCCGGTTGCTCTTTGTCGGGATCCATTTCCACCACCACCGTCGCGTAGCGGTGCCCCTTGCGCGTGGCGGTCTCGTCGATGGCCACGGCCTGCACTCCGCCCCAGTCCTGCCGCTCGTGCGCCGCGGCCACGTAATGCCGCACCACACGCCACAGCCGCGTGTCGTGTTCGCCCACCAGTTGCCCCACCGCCCTCACGGGCATCTCCCGGGCCAGCGCCATCACAAAGGCTTCAAACATGAGCGTAAAGCCGCACTCCGCCTGCGCCCACGGCACGGTGACCTGCCTCACCCGGTGCTCGGGGCACTCCACCCGCGGCACCCTCGCGCTCAAAAAACTCGCATGCTGGAAGCGCCAGGTTTTTGTATGTGGACATCGAGGGTGTGCCCTCCCCGCTTCAGTCCGCCTAGTTCCAATGCCGTTAAGCAATCGTG
>JAYVQK010000183.1:0-6111 GCA_043757005.1 Verrucomicrobiaceae bacterium | reverse complement strand
AGGCGGGACGCCCACCCTACCCCGCGCACGTTGCTCGATTAAATCAGCGTATCCCCGCAACCGATAGTCGCTCACGCTTGGTCGAGCCCGAGGGCGTGATCGAGGTCTTCGCCGCGCACCCAATGAGATGGGTCGCGATCTTCCACTTTTCCAGCGATTCGTTCCCAGTATTCAGCCGCGCGCCGACGCCCTACCGTGACGAGGTAATTGATGAGTTCACGGCGCTCCGACTCCGGCAGTTCAGCAGCTTCACTCTTTAATTGTTGGATGCTCATGGGCGTGAAATTAGCAGCGATGCATGCTTCCATCAATTCTCAATTTGTCCCGCTCCATGAGAAAGCGACGTATCGTCGCCCAGTTTAAAAAACACCCGCACTCGCGCTTGCCAGCATCTCCGTGCGGCCTACGCTCCGCCGCTCTCAAACTGCTACCATGTTCACCACACACGAGATTTTTTCCAAACTACCCGTCCACGTCGCCGCCGAGCTTTTCACCTTCCTCGCGGAGAAAGAAAAAGGGCTACTCAACGCGACCATCACGACCATCTGCAAGCAGCGCAATTTGCGCCCCATCTTCATCGAGCGGAAGCCCAAGGCGGAGCGTTTTGCGTGGATCAAAGACGCGCTCAGTCGCAAGCAAAACGCCGATGTCGCAGCGCACCTTTTGCAAATCTGGCTCGTCGGTCAGCACGCAGCGATGCTGTGCGATTTCCTCGATCTACTCGGCATCGCGCACGATGAATACGGCACGATAGATGAACTCCCCGCCGCCCCCGAAAAAGCCAAGCTCACCGAAGCCGTGAACGCCCTCCTCGCCAAGCACGACGTGGGCGTCGTCGCCGTCTATCTCCACGCCTTCCAAGCCACGGATGAAACTGGCTGGAGCACGCTCGAAGCGCTGCTGGGCGAGGACGCCCGGCTGAAGCTGTAGCGGGACTGGAGGCCTGCGACCCGTCGCGACGACCACCACCACTTTGCCACTTGCCGCGAATCCCTTCGCTGCCGATAGTCTGCGCCCTTTATGAGCCCACAGCCTTTGCATGATCGAGGAGTGATTACCCGCTGGCGGGAGTTTTTGCCCGTGTCGGAAAAGACCCCCATCATCTCGCTGAATGAAGGCTCCACGCCGCTCATCCATTCGCCGCGACTCAGTGCGCTCGTGGGGAGCGGATGCGAGGTCTATATCAAATACGAAGGGCTGAATCCCACCGGCTCTTTCAAAGATCGCGGCATGACCATGGCCATCTCGAAAGCCGCCGAGTCCGGCGCGAAGGCGGTCATTTGCGCAAGCACTGGTAATACTTCCGCCGCCGCCGCCGCCTACGCCGCACGTGGCGGGATGACGAGCCTCGTGCTGCTGCCAGCGGGAAAAATCGCGCTGGGGAAATTGGCGCAGGCTTTCATGTATGGAGCGAAAGTCGTGGCCATCGAGGGGAACTTCGACGACGCACTGCGCCTCGTCCGCGAGATCGGCGAGACGGAGCCCATCGCCATCGTAAACTCGATCAATCCCTACCGCCTGGAGGGGCAGAAAACGGCGGCATTCGAGATCATCGAGACGCTCGGCGATGCGCCGGATGTCCACATTTTGCCCGTGGGCAATGCGGGAAATATCGCCGCCTACTGGATGGGCTACACGGAGTTCCTGCGGCACGGGCGGGCGATGAAATTGCCAAAGATGCTCGGCTTTCAAGCCGCAGGCAGCGCACCGATTTTCCACAATAAAGTCATCGAAACCCCCGAGACCATCGCTACCGCCATCCGCATCGGGAATCCCGCGAGCTGGGACAAAGCCAGCACCGCCATGCGCGACAGCGGCGGCGCGGTGGACATCGTCACCGACGAAGAAATCCTCGCCGCACAATACTGGCTCGCGAGCAATGAGGGCATCTTCGTAGAGCCCGCCAGCGCCGCCAGCATCGCCGGGCTCATGAAATGCCAAGACCCCGCGCGCAACGCCGCTTTCCAGCTCTCGGCCATCGCCGAAGGCTCCCGCATCGTCTGCACCGTCACCGGTCACGGATTAAAAGACCCCGATGTCGCCGCGAAACACATCTCCGGCATCACCACCGCGAAAGCGGAGAAGTCCGCGATCCTCGATCTTTTGTAAAAAGCGAACGAAAGTGGATCGTGTGGGACTCGAACCTACAACCTAGTGATTAAGAGTCACTTGCTCTACCATTGAGCTAACGATCCTTTCGCTTGAAGGGGCAGAACTCTATCCCCGCGCACGAACCGCTCAAGAACTTTTTGCAGGCAAGTTGCATCTCGCGCTTTTCGTGTCCTTCTGTGCCTTCCGTGGACATCCCATCGCCGTTTTTAGGCTAAACATTCCCTCCACACGGCACGTTCCTTGCAATCTAAACGTCTTCTTTTTTATCCAAATACAGCCCACGGCATGAGCAATAAACGCATCCTTCTCGTCCACGAAGACCGCACACTTTCGAATCTTTTTCGCGAAAAGCTCGAAGGCAGCGGCTTCTCCGTGGACTCCACACGCAGCCTCGATCAAGCCCCAAAACTCGTCGTTACGAAAAATCCCGACCTCATCATCCTCGATCTCGTCAGCAACGGCGGCAGCCCTCTCGGATTCATCAAAGATCTGCGCTCCGAGGAGGCCACGAAAGCTCTGCCAGTGCTCGTTTTCCCCTCCAGCCTCACCCGCCTAAACAACTCCGCCATGCAAGCGGGAGCCACCCGCATCATCCCCCGCTCCAAGCAGACCCTCGGCTCTGTTATTGATTCCGTGAAGCTCGCCCTCGGCCTTCGCGGGCTCGGCGACACCGCTGAAACCGCCATTTTTCAACCCGATGAAAGCTGGGTAGAAATGGTCCACCAGACCGCTCGCGAGACGCTCAACCAAATGCGCCGCTGCCTCCCCGGCCTCATCTCCGAACCGCCCGATTTAAATACCCTCAACTCCCTCTGGGCCACCGCCCACGCCTTCGCCGAACGCTTTGCCCTGCTCGATCACAAGCCACTCGCGCAATTCGCCGCCTCCTTCGACGTGCTCCTCGCCGAACTCTTTGAATTCCCCGAGCAGCTCAATTACTCCACCATCCGCACCATCGGCCAATCCATAGATTTCCTCTCCACCCTCTCCCAACCCGAGTCCCTCGCCACCGTCAATGACACCGCTAAAGCCCGCATCGTCGTCGTGGACGACGAAGCCAGCGCGCGCGAATTCATCACCGCCTCCATGCAGCTCACCCAGCTCGCCTGCGAGTGCCACGAGACCCCTACCGCTGCGCTCGAAAACCTCACCGGCAGACGCGCCGACCTCATTTTCCTCGACGTGGGCCTCCCCGAAATGAGCGGTTTTGATCTCTGCACCAAAATCCGCAGCCTCGAAGAACACGAAAAAACCCCCATCGTCTTCCTCACCGGCATGGCCAACTTCCACAACAAAGCCCAAGCCAGCCTCAGCGGCGGCAACGACTTCGTCGGCAAACCCTTCAACCTCCCCGAAATCGGCCTCAAAGCACTCATGTGGCTCCACCGCGGACAGCTCCGCCTGCTATAAAAGAAACGGCTGATTGAACCGCCCCGAATCGTTTTGGTATCTTCAAACGAACGGCGGGCGCGGGGTAGGGTGGTCACCCCGCGAACGTGGAAGGATGCGCATTTGCGAAAGATGCGCGCCCCGTGCGCTCGGATGATCTAGGCGGGACGGCCACCCTACCACGCACCCATCGCTCACTTGAGTGACGAAAAACGACTCCACGCGCTTTGGTAGTGACTCAGTTTTAAATGAACCGCGGCGGACGCGGCGGTGCGATCAGCAGAGAAGATCAGACATCTTTTAGTCCCCTATATGGTCGCCGCGTCCGCCGCGCCCGCCGCAGTTTATTCAAATTGAGCCACTACCCGCGCTTTACGCAGTGTTTTCTTGTGCAAATAAACCGCTTTTCCCGCTCGTAATACCGCGCTGAGGCACAATAAAAGCTACCATTTATCTCTGTAAGAAACGACAAAAGCCGGATTTTACCATTCTCTTACAATTATTCATTTGCGCAACCAAATCCACCGTCGTAATACAGCCAAACAACCTGCGGAAAACTTTTTCGCAAATTGCACTTGCTCAAAACCAGAACAACCGTTTATTAAAAATAAATCCAACATGAACACCTCAACCCTTAGAATTCCAATAGCCGCCGTAGCCGTCCTCGTCGGCTCCATCTTCACCCCCGTCCAAGCCCAGACCACCGCCACGACAGATCCCGTCGGATTTATCACGCTGACTGTCACCGCTGCCACTTCTGGCGTGCCAAATTACTCGTTTAAAGGGCTCGGATTGACACGCACGGTTGCGTATCAGGGCGCTGCTGAGACTGCTACCGCTGCGACAACCACGTTAATTGATAACGACGCTACGTGGACGGATAATCAATTTAATGGCGCATCCGCTGCTATCACTCATTACGTTGAGATCACCTCCGGAAGTGCAGCAGGGACGACTTACGACATCACAGCAACGACAGCCTCGACAAAGACTCTAACCCTCGCGCAGCCTCTGGCTACGGGAGTAGCAGCAGGTGCCACTTTCAAGATTCGCCAGCATTGGACTATCGGTAGCATCTTTGGTGCAGCAGACGAATCAGGCTTGTTCGGTGGAACATCCGCTACAGCGGATCAAATCCTTGTCTATAACGGAACAGCTTTCGATACTTACTACTACAAAACCACAGGCCCCGGCGGAATAGGCTGGAGGAGCTTTGCATCTGTGAGTGCAGATAAATCTGCTCAAGTTGTCTACCCGGATGATGCGCTAGTAGTCAAGAGGACTCAAAATACAGATGTCAATGTAGTTCTCATGGGATCTGTTAAGACAGGTCAATCTTCTTATCCGATTACTGCTGGTAATAATTTTGTTGCCAATGTTTATGCTTCTGGAATGACATTGGCGAGCTGTGGCATTTATACAGCGGATTCTGCGACTGGTGTATTAGGTGGGACGTCCGCAACTGCGGATAAGATTTTAATCTGGAATGGCTCGGCATACGACACCTATTATTATAAAACTACCGGCCCAGGCGGAACAGGTTGGCGCAGTTTTGCTAGCGTTTCGGCGGATGCTAGTGCGACATCAATCCCATTAGCGGGTTCTGTGGTTGTAGTCAGGGGAAGTGCTCCCAGCTTTAATTGGGTTATACCTCAACATCCTGCTAGTCTATAGTTGAATCCTCTAACAAAAAACCTCTAAGCTTAATCAAAAATTTAAATAACACCATTTTACAAATGAAAAAAATCATAACAATTATCTCGCTCAGCCTTTCAATTTTTTTAGGAGCAGACGCTGCAACTGTGAATTGGGGCGCTGATGGTAATTTTGACTGCGTCCTTTTGGACTCTGCTGGCGCACTTCTTCGTGATGGCTCGTTGGCGCGCCTCGGCACCTTCAGTCTTACGGATTCTCAAATTCAGGCTTTGGCTTTGCCTACTTCAGCAAACATTGCTGCTTTAGATGCGGCGTTCACTCCTTTCGGAACGCAGACAGCGAGGGTTGGCGATGGTGGCTTTAATACCTACGGTGGCTTTGCGAAAGTGTCTTCGGCACCTATTACGCCTGCTCTGCAATCGGCACAGATTTACTTCTGGCTTCTGAAGTCCACTAGTGACACAACTGCATCTTCAAGTCTTTCCACAGCTTTTGAACAGGCTATTATTTATCGGAATAAGAGCATAGATACCGAGTGGTCTTTCCCGTCTGATATTACGCCTGCTCCATCTATTGATACTAGTGATTTTCGCGCAGTAGGTGGTGCGTTGTCGTCTGGTAGCGTTGTTCTTGCCGGAAGTTACGTTTCTAGCAGCGCAGTTGGAACGGCCTCAAATGGGCAAGCTTCATCAGCTATCAAGCTTCTGTCGGTCCCTGAGCCTGCTACCGCTTCGCTTGGGCTGTTTGGGCTTGCGGCGCTTTGCGGGTTTCGGCGTCGTCGGGCTTAGTCCGAACGGAATTCACATTTGATTGTCTCAGGAAGGCAAGCCGCGAGGCTTGCCTTCTTGCTTTTTAGGCTTCATCACTTTTTCTATTCTCTTATTCTATGCCCCAATTTCGTTATACCGCTCGCAATGCTTCTGGTTCTCCTGTGGATGGGGTCGTGGAGGCGGC
>JAYVQK010000182.1:0-23363 GCA_043757005.1 Verrucomicrobiaceae bacterium | reverse complement strand
GCCCGCGCCGCCGATGGCGTGGCAGGTGGTGCAGACGAGCGCGGCGCGGCGGTAGATGAATTCCCCGCGAGCGGCGTCGCCGTCGGTCTTTGTGCGAGCCACGTAGCCGCTGAAATCCGTAGGAGCGATAGCGGGCACGGGTGCTGTGCCAGTGAGCGCGGTGAAGGCTTTTACGAGCGCCTCGCTACGCTTGCCCAGCTCACGCGCGGCAGCGAGGCCAGCGGCGGCGGCGGGCTTTGGCAGATCCTTCGGGAGTGCTGCTGCAATCTGCTCGGGCACGCCCTTGGTGGCGAAGAGCGCGCGCCAGATGGTGACGGCGTTCTTTTCCTCCTGCACGGCGAGGGCGGGGAAAATGAGGGCGGCGTGCGTTTTAAAATCGAGTGTGCCGAGCGCGATTGCGGCGGCAGCGCGGAGCGGGGTGGGCTGGCCCTCGGCGGCGAAGTCTTTGAGCGCGGTGCGCGCGGGTTCATTCGCGATCTCGCGCAATGCGGCGAAGGCGGCGGAGCGGGCTGCGTCGCTGCTGCGGGCGAGGATGGTGAGTGCGGGGACGGCGTCGGCCATTTTCCACGCTCCAGCGAGGCGGGCGGCAGGGGCGTGCAGTTCGGCAGGCGAGGGAGCGTGGAGGTAGCTGAGGAGCGGTGCGGGCGCGAGTATGGGGCGTAAATGGCGCTGGTCATCGGCGTCGGCGAGTGCGGCGAAGGCACGGACGGCAAGGCGGGCACTCACCGTTTTCTCGGTGGCGGCTTGCCAGAGCGTGTCGAGTTCAGCGGTGGTGCCCGCTTTGCCGATTAGTTCGATCCACGGCCCGCTGCCATCGGCGGGGAGGGGCTGTGGCAGGACTTTGGCGAGGACTGGCGCGGCTTGCTCGGGTGGCAATGTGCGGAGGGCGTATTCGAGCTGCTGCTGGTGCGCGGTGTCGTTGGCCTTCCACTTTTCAGCGAGCACGCTCTGCACCCACGCGGTGCCGATGTCGTTCACGCTGCGCCATGCGGCGAAGGTGTAGAAGGGGTCTTCTTTCGGAGCGTTCACGGCGGCGGCGAGGATGAGGGCGGCGCTCTCGGCGCTCGGCGTGCGGGCGAGGGTGCGCATGGCTCCGATGCGCGTGCGGGCGCTGTCACTGGCGAGGTCTTTTTGCGTGAAGGCGGGGAGCGTCCCGGCGGCGGCGCGGGTATTCAGCGCGGCGATGGGACCGCCTTTGTAGGTGATGCGCCAGATGCGCCCGTGGGCGTGATCGCGGCGCGGGTCGCGGAAGTCCACTTCGCCGTGGTTGATGATCGGGTTCGTCCAATCGGCGACGTAGAGCGCGCCGTCGGGGCCGAGTTTCACATCAATCGGGCGGAAGCTGAGGTCATTCGTCTGCACGAGGACTGGCAGCTCTTTTGTGGTGTAGCCGGACGATCCGCTCGCGCTGAGATCGGTGATTTGAAAATGCACGATCTTGTGCGCGCGGAAGTCGCAGGTGACGGCGGTGCCCTGCCAGTCGGAGGGGAAGTGTGGCGAGTAGATCAGCTCCAGTCCGGCGAATTTCGGGTAGCTGCCGGGGCTAATGCTCGCCATCGTTTGCCGTGCGCCTTCATTTGGCGCGAAAGTCGCGCTCGGGAACGCCCACGAGAGGCCGGTGCTGCCCGCGCCGTCGGTGAGGAAATGCTGGCCTGCGCTGTCTATTTTATGCCCCCACGGATTCCACAGTCCTTTCGCGAAAACCTGCGTGCGCTCGGTGCGCGGGTCGTAGGAGATCACCGCGCCGCTATTCACGCGCACGACGCCCCACGGCGTCTCCATGTGCGTGTGGGTATAGACGCTCTGGTCGAGATACAGCAGCCCATCCGGCCCCCAATAGAGCGTGTGGATATTGTGGTGCGTATCCTCCGTGCCGAAGCCGCTGAGGACGATGCGCTGGTGGTCGCTCACGCCGTCGCCATTCGTATCGCTGAGGTAAAGTAGCTCGGTGCTCGCGCCCGCGTAGGTCGCCGAGGCTGGGCCGCTTTTTGTTGCCGTGATGTCCGGCTCCACGCACGTCGGGATGAGCAGGCCATTGGCAAAGATCGTCGTCTTATCCGCCTTGCCGTCGTGGTCGGTGTCTTCGAGCACGTAGATTTTGTCGCTCGCGACTTTGCCCGGCTCGATCATCGGGTAGATCGGCGTGCTTGCGACCCACAGCCGACCAGCGGCGTCCCAATTCATCTGCACGGGCTTGGCCACCATCGGGGCATCGGCCCACAGCGAGATTTCCAGCCCATCGGCGAGGGTAAATGTGGGGAGCGGCAGCGGAGTGGCGGGAGTCGTCTCGGGCTGCACGATTGCAGCGGGAGCGGGGGCCGCAGCGGGAGTCTGCGCGAGCTTCCATATCTCTTCATCGGCGGCTTGCAGCAGCGGTGTGAATTGCTCCATCTCCACCGCATTGCGCCCCTGCTCGCCTTTGCGGAAGCCGAAGAGATACGTGCTATTGGCAGGGCGAAAGCGGTGGAACCACAGCGCGTTCTTGCGGAGCACGGCGGCGAGCAGTGGCGTGTGGATGACCTTTTCGTCGGGGATCACGATCCCCACTTTCCTCAGCTCCTCATTGTCCGTAGTCGCATCTTCTTTCGCCTTCATCCAGCCGAGCTGCTCCGCCATGAGCAAGCTCGCCCGCACGTAGCCTTGTAGCCGTAGATGGATGCCGTTGCTGGTCTGTTGCACGTTGCCACTTTGGTGAAAGAGCGAGCTTCCCATCGGGAAGGCTCGGTGTGGTTCCAGCCCATCGCTATGGGCCTCGGGCGGCTGCGGCGCGATGACCGTGGACAAGTCCACAAACGTCGCACCACGTTCCTTCGCCAAATCCTGAACGCTCTTCGCGTATTGCTCCAGCAGCGCGTTATGCGCCGCCGGGTCGGGCGTGCCGGGCAACAGCTTGCGCAGGTCTTCGTGCCGGATCGGCGAGAGCAAAATGAAGCGCACTTTCACACCCTTCGCGTTCGCCGAGATCGTATCCATCAGCTCGCCCAGCTCTTTCTTAAAACGCGCCGCCGTCATCGGCTCCGCACCGTAGCGCGCTGGGTCGGGGTTCAGCGTCCAGTCGTTCGCGCGGTCGGTCATTTCCTGCAAACTCGCCGCCATGCCAAAGCCGAGCACCGCCACGGTCGGCTGCACGAGGGCGATGTGTTCTTTCAAGCGATCCATGCCTTTCTCCGCAGGATCGAAGCTCGCCCGCGACCAGCCGCGCGGCGTCTCGGCAGACCACGCGATATTGCGCACGCTGAAATGCGCGGCGGGGAACTGCTCGTGCATCCGCGTCTCCAAATGCCCAAACGTCGCCTCGCGCTCCAGCAGCGTGTCGCCGAGCAGCATCACGCGGTCGCCATCGGCGAGAGTAAAAGGCGTGTCGCCAGCAAAGGTGACGGAGCAAAGTAGGATGAGCGTAAAAAGGAGTGAGCGCATGGCGGCGGAGTGGAGAGGAGCGGGGCGGGGGAGGGAAGTGGAAAGTGGGCACGGCTCCGAACTTTGAGCACTCCCCGCTTGCCACGCGGCGGGCCGCTGGGCCTTCTGCGCGGATGCGTATTTTTCCATCACTCTTACTCGTGCTACTCTCTATCGTTTCTGCTCGTGCGGAGGTGCGACTCGTGGAAAAGGCGGGGCAATTTACCCTCCTCCGCGACGGTCAGCCGTATTTCGTCAAAGGCGGTGGCGGCGATGAGCGTTCGCTCGCCTCGTTGGCGGCGGCGGGTGGGAATTCTGTGCGGCTGTGGGGCGATGAAAAACTCGGCGAGGCGCTCGATGCCGCACAAAAGCTGGGGCTCACGATCACTGCGGGCATCTGGCTCGGGCAAGTGCGGCAGGGGTTTGATTGGAGCGACGCCGCTGGCCTCGTGAAGCAGCGCGAGCACATCCGCGCGACGGTGCTGAAATACAAAAGCCATCCCGCACTGCTCTGCTGGGCGCTGGGTAATGAGATGGAGGATGGGGCGGGAAAAAATGGCGCGGTGTGGACGGCGATCAACAGTCTCTCCGTGATGGTGCATCAGCTCGATCCCGCGCACCCGACGATGACGGTCGTAGCGGAGATCGGCGGAGATAAAGTGAAAAACATCCACGCGCTCTGCCCCGAGATAGACATCATCGGCATCAATTCCTACGGCGGCGCAGTGTCGCTCGGCGAACGCTATCGCAAGCTCGGCGGCAGTAAGCCCTACCTGCTCACCGAGTATGGCCCAGCGGGGATCTGGGAGATTTCCAAGAATGGAATCGCCGCTTACCCCGAGCAGACGAGCACGGAAAAAGCCGCCATCTACAAACACGTGTATGAGGCCGCAGTGCTGGGCCAGAGCGGGCTGTGCCTCGGCTCCTACGCCTTCCTCTGGGGGCAAAAACAGGAGGTCACTTCGACGTGGTTTAGCATGGCGCTCGGCGAGGGCACACGGCTCGGCGCGCAGGATGTTTTGCAGGAAAAGTGGACGGGCAAGCCTCCGCAGAACCGTTGCCCTGAGCTGAAATCCCTCAAGCTCGACGGCGCGGAGAAATCCGTGGAGCCAGGCACCGTGCTGCACGCCACGCTCGCCGCGAGCGACCCGGAGGGCGACGTGCTGAAGGTGGAATGGCTGCTCCAGCGCGACCCCGGTGAATACGGCGGTGGGGGCGATAAAGAGAGCGCCCCGCCAACTTACCCCGACGCGATCACGCACGCGGATGCGACCTCCGCCGAGGTGAAAGCGCCAGCCGACGGCGGGCTCTATCGGCTCTTCGCCTCCGTGCGCGACGGGCACGGCGGCGGCGCAGTCGCGAACGTCCCACTGCGCGTGCAAGGCGCGGAGAAAATCGCGCTCGGACGCAAAGCCACGCTGCCTCTTAGCGTGTATGCCGAGGCGGAGGACTCCCCCACTTTCATCCCCGCTGGCTGGATGGGAGACGCCAAGGCGATCCGCGTGGATCCCGCCAGCACCGAGCGCCCGCACGCGGGCAAGACGGCGATGCGCTGCGAATACGCCAGCGACAAAGGCTGGGGCGGCGTGGTGTGGCAAAACCCCGAGGGCGATTGGGGCGACAAGGGCGGCGGCTACGATCTCACGGGCGCAAAGAAGATCACCTTCTGGGCGCGCGGCGCGCAAGGTGGCGAGGTGGTGAGTTTTAAATTTGGCATCATCCCCAAAGACAAAAAGTTCTCCGACACGGCCAAAGGTGCGCTCGAAAATGTGAAGCTCGGCAGCGAGTGGCAGCAATACGAGATCCCCGTGAATGGCGACCTCACGCGGATTAAAACAGGCTTCATCTGGACGCTCGCCGCCGCCAGCCAGCCGACCGTTTTCTTCCTCGACGACATCCGCTGGGAGTAGGGTTGTTTTTTCAACTCCGCCCCCCGCTGCACGAACGTCTTGTCGGCTATAGCGCCCGTCTTCATGTTCCCGCACTCGTATGGAAGAGGCTGCTCTCGCACACAAAAAACAAACCACTGTCCGCCGACTCTTTTTAGTCGTGGCGTTTGGTGCCGCGTTTTTTGCGGCGAGTTTGCTGCTCGCCGAGGCTCTGCCATTGCCGAGTTTGCCGGAGGTGGGGCCGAAGCTCGGCTGGCTGCGGGGGCATCGTGGGGAGTTCGATACGCTCTTCCTCGGCTCTAGTCGCACGTATCGGCAGATGGTGCCGGAGCTGTTCGACACGCTGGCGGCGGAGGCGGGGGAAGCGACTCGTTCTTTCAATCTCGGCGTGGATGGGATGCGTCCGCCGGAGGATACGTTCGTGCTGGAAAAGGCGCTGGCGTTTTTGCAAAAGCCGCGCCTCGTGGTGGTGGAGTGCAACGAGATCCGCGTGCGCGTGCGGGCGGCGGATCGCGATACGGTGCGGCAAGTTTATTGGCACGATGGGAAGCGGCAGGCGGCGATTACGCGACGCGCATTCTTCTCGGACGATCAGCCGAAGAAGTGGAAGTCGCGGTTCAAGGATGCTTGGAAAATCTGGCCCGAGTTTGCCGAGCACGCGGGCTATTGGCTGGAGAATACGGCGCACCTCGGGCGAGGCCCAGAGCTGCTTGCGAGCTGGATCGCGCCGAGCGCAAAGCCGCCGATGGGCTTGCAGGACATCGGGCCGAGGCAGGACGGCTTTCGTATTTTGCCGGGGCACGAGGAGTTCGAGCCGGGGGCGCTGGCGGAGTATGAGAAGGACTTAGCGCGCTTGCTCGCGAGGCCGCCGCGTGACGATGGCGGGGACTCGGTGAGCCTCGCGGAAATCGCCGAGAAGCGTCGCA
Organism: Verrucomicrobiaceae bacterium; assembly: GCA_043757005.1. Taxonomy (GTDB): domain Bacteria; phylum Verrucomicrobiota; class Verrucomicrobiia; order Chthoniobacterales; family Chthoniobacteraceae; genus SXWH01. The sequence continues at coordinate 17,152 of JAYVQK010000182.1, read as the reverse complement.
TCATCGAGCGTGCGGGGGCGCGCATGGTCTTGGTGATTCCGCCTTACACGGATGCGCTCGCTTTCCGCCCGCAGCAGGGTGGGGGAGTGCCGCTGGTGCTCGATCTATCGAGCCCGCAGCGATACCCGGAGTTTTATAAAGTGGAGAATCGCGCGGACGGCGGGCACCTGAATCGCAAAGGCGCGGAACTCTACACCCGCGAGATCGTGCGGCTGCTGGTGAAGGAGGGCGCGCTGTGAGGAGGTGCTTTTGCTTCGCTGTTTTCTTCTTTGCCTACGCGCTCTGCTGCGGGCTGCTCGGGCGATTTGCGCCGGAGCCTACGGTGCCGATGGTCTCGCCGAAGCTCGATTGGTGGCGGGCGCACGCGGAGGAGTTTGATACGCTCATCATCGGCTCCAGCCGCACCTATCGGCAGGTCGTGCCGAGCCTCTTCGATGCTGCGATGGCGGCGGGCGGTGTCCCCACTCGCTCCTATAATCTCGGCATTGACGGGATGCGTGCGCCGGAGGACGGCTACCTCCTTGCGCAAGCACTAGCGGCCCATCCCGGCCCGTTGCGCTACGTCATCATGGAGTGCAATTCGCTCAAAATGGAGGTGCCCGACGACAATGCCGACACGCTGCGCGCCGTCTATTGGCACGACCTCCCGCGTATGGGCGCGCTGTGGCGGCTGTGCTTCGCGCCGGACTACACGGGCGAGCGGCGCAGCGTCGGCAAGCGCATCTCCAGCGGCTGGGGGAATCTCCGCCACTACAGCGACCACGCAAAGCTCTGGCTGTGGCGCAGCGCCCACGTCGGCGGTGGGAATGAGCGCCTCCTCGTCGCCATCGGCATCGTCCCCAGCGCGCCTACTTACATCGAAGTCGGCAAAGCCAAAGACGGCTATCGCCCGCCCACCACCGCCGAGCGCATGAGCGGCAAGCTGCTCCGCGATTACGAAAAGCGCCTCGCTGAAATCCTCGCCCAACCGAGCGTCGCCACCGACTACGGCGATGCCGAGAGCCAGCGGGAACTGCTCCGCAAACGCGACCTCGTCACAGCCGCTGGAGCCCGCCCCATCTTCCTCTCGCCACCGCTCCTCGCGCCCGCTGTCTTCACTCCGGCGGACTCCACCCTCTTCCTCAACTTCGCCCTCCCCGCCCGCTACCCATCGCTCTACGCCATCGAGAACCGCCGCGACTCCGGCCACACGAACTCCGCTGGCTCCGCCCTCTACACCCGCCTCCTCGCCGAATCCCTACTCCACACACTCACGCCATGATGCCCGAACTCGCCAAACCCATCCTCTTCGTCGAAGCCCGCTTCCTCTGGATCTTCGCCATCATCTTCCTCATCCACTGGGCGCTCCGCTCCTGCACCGCCCGCAAAGTCTGGCTCCTTGTCGCCAGCCACGCCTTCTACACCTGCTTCTTCATCGGCGATCCCTTCGTCTTCTTTCCAAATCTCTGCGCCGGAGCGTGGGGGAAATTGCCCACCGGCTGGTGGTTCCCCGCGCTGCTCTGGGGCAGCACGATCATGGACTACTTCGTCGGCGTCGGCATCGAGGATGCCCGCTCCGACCGCGCCCGCCGGGGCTGGGTGCTCGCCAGCCTCCTCGTAAATCTCGGCGTCCTCAGCTTCTTCAAATACTACGGCTTCTTCGAGGAAAACGTCCGCGCCATCTTCGCCTGGCTACACCTCACCCCGTCATGGGAACCGCTGAAAATCTTCCTCCCCTACGGCATCAGCTTCTACACCTTCCAAAGCCTCAGCTACTCCCTCGAAGTCTATCGCAAAAAGCTCCCCGCTGAGCGCAGCTTCCTCAATCTCGCCTTCTTCATCGCCTTCTTCCCGCAAGTCGTCGCCGGCCCCATCGTGCGCGCCATGACTTTCCTCCCGCAGACCCGCACCCCCCGCAAATGGGCCAAGGTAGATGTGCGCGGCTGCCTCACCATGTTCTTCATCGGCTTCGTGAAAAAGGCCTGCATTGGCGACTTTCTCGCCACCGTCACCGACACCTACTTCTCTGCTCCGCAGGAATACAACACCCTCAGCGCATGGGCCGCCATCCTGTGCTACGCGGGGCAAATCTACTGCGACTTCAGCGGCTACAGCGACATGGCCATCGCCGTCTCCCGCCTCCTCGGCTACGAGCTTTGCGTAAATTTCAACTTCCCCTACCTCGCCACCAGCATCACCGACTTCTGGCGGCGCTGGCACATGAGCCTCAGCTCCTGGCTGCGCGACTACCTCTACATCTCCCTCGGCGGCAATCGCGGTTCCAAGCTCTTCACCTACCGCAACCTCATGCTCACCATGCTGCTCGGCGGGCTCTGGCACGGCGCATCCTGGGCCTTCGTCGTGTGGGGCGCGCTCCACGGCGGCGCGCTTATTTTCCATCGCGAATGGACGCGCCTCTTCGGCCAGCGCGCCGCCAGCGTCATGCGCTTCCTCGCCGTCCCCATCACCTTCTATTGGGTGCTCCTCACCTGGGTTCCCTTCCGCGCCGCCGATGTCTTCATCGCCGCCGATAAGACCCCGCTCCGCTCCCAGCCCGATGGATTCTACGACGCCTCCGGCGAAAAACTCGTCTTCGCAAAAAGCAACCTCACCCGCGACCCCTCCACCGGCCACTGGCACGCGCTCGCCGCCCCCACCGAGATCAAAGTGCAGCGCCTCGCCGGCAGCTTTGCCACCACCGGCACCGTCTGGCGCTCCCTCATCCTCTTCCATTCGCAGGGCAAAAAGAACGTCGCCAACGCCGGTATCTTCCTCATCCTCGCCGCCCTCGCCCTCGTCCATTGGCTCAACGCCCGCGCCCTCCTCAGCCACTGGTGGCGAACAATCCCCGACTGGCTCTACGCCGCCCTCCTCGGAGCCGCCTGCTCCGTGGCCCTCTTCATGAAGCCCGTAGTCTATAAAGCCTTCATCTACTTCCAATTCTAGCCCCCTCCCCCATTCAGAGTTCGGTGCTCGGATTCAAATAACGTGAGCCTCGCTGTCCGCTACTTGCGCGGCTGGTAATACAGCGTCTTCACTTCAGCGGGAGTCAGCGCGCGGTTATACACGCGCGCCTCGTCAATCAGTCCGTCGAAGTGCTGCCAGCCGCCCTTATCCACCGAGCCGATGGTCGTCCACATCGCGCTTGTGTCGTAGTTCACCACCTCATCGCTCTTGAGGCTCCCCACTTCCGCGCCGTTCACGTAGAGTCGGAAAGTGCGCGTCTTCTCCGTTGTCTTCTCGATGCTCCCGGCAACGAAATACCACGTGTCCGCTGCCAGCGCCTTTGGTGAATTCACTGCCACATGCTGACTCTGCTCCCTCACCCCTTTATCCGAGAGCTGGATCTCGTCCCCGAAGACTTGGAAAATCGGCTTGCCCGTGATCGAACGGTCCGAGCGGATGTCCAGCGTGCCATCCGGGTAAAGGTGCATCAGCCACGGGTCGCGCCCAAACTGGGAATCCCCATGCCAAATGATCTGCGAGCCCCAGCGCGGCGCGATGCTGGAATACTTCACCCACGCAGCGAGCGTCAGCGTCTCGCGCAAGTCCAAGTCCGGCGTCGGCGCGATATGCACGGACTCATAAAGACTACGCTTCAGTCGTAGCGCATTTCCAAACACGCCCGGCTCCATCTTCATGCTCCCATACGCGATGCCGACGTGCTTCCGCCCACTCGCATCCGCATAGTCCCCATCGAAGTTCCAATGCGCTACCAGCCCCTCCGTCGGCGCAGGCGCGACCTTCATCCCGGCGGGTGCAGGCGTCGCTCCGGCGTATTTTTCCCGCACCGGTGCGGGCGTCGGCACAGCGGGCACGGCGACCTTGGGCGTCGGCGGTTTGGTGGGTTGGATTGCTACGTTACCGCTCTTCGCTACTTGCTGGAGACTCTTTACCAGCGGGTTCTCCGGGCTCAGTGGGTCGCCGAGGACGTTGGCCAATTCTTGCAGCGCAGCGGTGTCCACGGTCGCTTCCGTCACGACGGGAAAAAGCACGATGCCATACACTTTCACATCCCCACTGATCCGGCGGACGACGACCTTTTCCGCCGTGGGATATTTGCGCAGTGGGATCACGAAAGTATCCGTCGTCGCCTCCTTGCCTACCTCCACCAGATTGCCGAAGACATCCACGACCACGACGCGGCCTTGGCCATCGAGCAGTTGCACCGCGATGTCGCCCGTCTCATCGGCATCGAAAAGGATCGTCGCCACTAGGTTTTCGTTCAGCCGCTGGCGATCCACATTTACGATCAGCCGCCCCACGCCCTCCTTCTCCTTTGCACCCACGTGCCAGCAATGCTGCGCATCAAGGAATTCCCCGCCGATATGCTCCACCCGCGTGATCCACTCCGGCACCTGCGCCTGTGTCAGCGCATCCGGCTGTTCGATGGCAGAGTCGAAGTTTAGTTCCGCAACCTTTGGCTGCACACCGAGGCACAGCGTTGCGGTGGAAAGAATAGTGGCGGCGAGAATGGTTTGAGGCTTCATAACTGTTGCGACACTGGCCCTCAGCGCCCCACTGGCAATCAATTATTTCATCCTCTACAAAAACGACGCGCACTCTGCTGGGTAGCCGCCTTGCACGCGGAAGTGCTGGGCGAGCGTCGCTGCCACGTCGGCGAAGGTTTCGCGCGTGCCGAGCGCCCGCGTTTGCCCCCCGTGCAGCACGAGCAGCGGCACTTCTTCGCGCGTGTGGTCGGTGCCGCGCCACGTCGGGTCATTGCCGTGGTCGGCGGTGAGGATGACGAGGTCTGTGGGGGCGATGTCTTTTAGAAAAGCCGCCAACCAAGCATCGAACTCCCGCAGGGCGCGCGCGTAGCCGGGCACGTCGCGGCGGTGGCCGTAGTGCATATCGAAATCCACCAGATTTGCAAAGACGAGGCCGCTTTGGAAGTCGGGCCAAAGCTGCGCGAGCGCGGCCATGCCCTCGGCGTTACTGGCCGTGGGCGTGCTGGCGGTGATGCCGCTGCCCGCGAAGATGTCGCTGATCTTCCCGATCCCGTGGACGCCGTGCCCCGCGTCTGCGAGCACATTCAAAATGGTGCGCGGCGGCAGCATCGCGTAATCGTGCCGCCCCGCCGTGCGCCGGAAGCTCCCCGGTTCGCCGAGGAAAGGCCGCGCGATGACGCGCCCGATGCGGTGCGCGTCGCAGTGGCGGCGCGCGATTTCGCAGAGCGCATACAATCGGGGGAGGGGGAGGATGCCCTCGTGCGCGGCGATTTGTAGCACGCTGTCTGCGCTAGTATAGAGGATGGGCGCGCCCGTGCGGAGGTGCTCTGGGCCTAGCTCCTCGAGCACGGCGGTGCCGCTGCGTGGGAAATTGCCGATGAACTTCACGCCCGCTTCTTGCTCGATGGCCCGCACGAGCGCCTGGGGGAATTCCGCGAAGACCGGGAAGGGCTCGGCGAGCACTGCACCGGCCATTTCCCAGTGCCCCGTAGTAGTATCCTTCCCCACCGACCGCTCGCGCATCCTGCCCCACGAGGCGGTGGGCGCGGGCCCCGGCTGACCGAGGATGGCCGCCAGCCCGAGGGACTCCAGCACGGGCAGGGAAAGGCCGGGCGTGCTCGCATAGATGTGCCCCAGCGTATCCGCCCCTTCATCGCCATACTGCGCCGCATCCGGCGCGGAGCCGCAGCCCACAGAATCCAAAATAAGAAGAAGAGCGCGCATGGCCGCGAGCCTACGCCCCGCCCGCCGCGATAAAAGCGCCAACTGGAATCCCCACCGGTAGGCGGGAGAAATGATTAAGGGGACTACCGAAAACTCACGTTCGGACTTTCCACTTCCCCTGCGCGCATCGTAGCGCGCATCGTGGGAGGTATGAAATTCGGCATCTGTAATGAGATATTCCAAGGCTGGTCGCTCGACGACACTTTCGCATACGCGAAAAAGGCAGGCTACGACTTCGTGGAGATCGCGCCTTTTACCATCGCGAAATACGTCACGGAGATCGCGCAGTCTGAGCGCACACGCATCCGCGAACTTGCGGCGAGCACGGGCATCGGCATCAGCGGGCTGCACTGGGTGCTCGTGCAGGCGGAGGGAATGTATCTCACCTCGCCGGAGGCTGCGGTGCGGGCACACACGGCGCGCTATTTCGCCGAGCTGGTGGAGTGCTGCGCGGATCTCGGCGGCACGCGGATCATTGTGGGTTCGCCAAAGCAGCGGAATATCCTGAAAGGGGTGGCGAGCGAGCAGGCATGGGCTTGGGCGACGGATGTCTTCCGCGATGCGGTGAAGCGGGCGGAGGATCGCGGGGTGGTGATTTGCTTTGAACCGCTCTCCACGGCGGAGACGAATTTCGTCACCACGGCGGAGGAGGGACGGCGCTTCGCTGCGCAGTTTGAGAGCGCGGCGATGAGTATTATTCTGGATGTAAAAGCGATGTGCTCGGAGGAGAAGAGCATCCCGCAAATCATCCGCGAAAGTGCGGGCCAGTTTGCCTACTTCCACGCGAACGATGCGAATCTGAAAGGGCCGGGGTTTGGGGAAGTGGACTTCACGCCCATCGCCGCCGCGCTCCGCGAGGTGGACTACGACGGCACGGTGTCAGTGGAGGTTTTTAAATTTGAGGAAGGTCCGGAAATCATCGCCACACAAAGCCGCGAATATCTGCGCCGTGTCTTCGGGGAGTAGCGCTGCGTGTGTGTGTAATTTGGCTTCCAGCGGGCGCACGTTTTTTCATACCACGGTGGGGTGATGCTATCCGCTGAGACCATTCTTTTTCCGAAACAACCATCCGCTACGTTGCGGCGCTTTGCCGCTCTGCTGGAGCCGATGGGCGATGGGGAGCTAGAGGCGTTGGCGCAGGAGTCGGCGCTGGTGACGCGGCGGAATTTCGGGCGGGCGATGCGGCTTTTTGCGCCGCTGTATCTGAGCAATGAGTGCATCAATTCGTGCGTGTATTGTGGCTTTTCGCGGGAGAACGCCATCCAGCGCGTGACGCTGGAGGTGGAGGGGGTGGTGAGGGAGGCGCGGCATCTTGTGGCGGAGGGCTTTCGCCATGTGCTGCTGGTGGCGGGGGAGCATCCGAAATTTGTCTCGAACGGCTACCTCGAACGGTGCATCCGCGCGCTGGCTCCCGAGGTGCCCGCGCTGTCGCTGGAGGTCGCGCCGATGGAGGCGGCGGACTACGCGCCGCTGGTGCGGGCGGGGGCGGAGGGGCTGGTGGTTTTTCAGGAGACGTATGATCGCACGGCCTACGCGGCATTACATACGGCGGGGCCGAAAAAGGATTTCGATTGGCGGCTGGCGTGCCCCGAGCGGGCGTATGAGGCGGGCTTCCGGCGGATCGGGCTGGGGGCGCTTTTCGGGCTGTGCGATTGGCGTGTGGAGGCGGGGGCGTTGGCGGCGCATTTGGAGTATCTCATGCGGCATTGTTGGAAGGCGCAGTTTAACGTGTCCCTCCCGCGCCTGCGCCCGTGCGCTGGGGAGTTCCAACCCACGCACACGCTGCCGGATCGGGAATTCGTGCAGCTCCTGTGCGCGCTACGAGTGTGCTTTCCCCACGTGGGCATCGTTTTGAGCACGCGGGAATCGGCGGCGCTGCGGGACTCGCTGCTGCCGCTCGGCATCACGATGATGAGCGCGGGCAGCCACACGGAGCCGGGCGGCTACACGGGCGAGGGCAGGAGCGATACGCACAAGACGGTGGCGGGTCGCCGCGTGGAGAACACCTCCGGCGAGGGAGCGCAGGGAGCGACGGAACAATTTGAAATCGCCGATACCCGCTCGCCCGCCGAGGTAGCGCAGGTGCTGCGCGAGCGGGGATTTGAGGTGGTGTGGAAGGACTGGGACGCCGCCATCCTTACGCAATGAAACGCATCCAAGTGAACGGCACTGCGCGCGAGTCTGCCGCCGAAGATGTGGCTGGGCTGGCCGTGGAGCTGGCTCTGGTAAAAGGAACGGTGCTCATCGAGCACAACGGCACAGCACTGCGGCCCGAAGAGTGGAGCGCGACGCCGCTCGGCGAGGGCGACTGCATTGAGTGCCTGCGGATCGTGGCGGGGGGATAAATGCCAGCAGTGGCGAAGCGCGGCAGCGGTCTTCTTTTTAGCCACTAAAAATCATGGTTTTCAGGAATGGATTAAGTTTCTTAAAAAAATGAAACGAAACGCTTGACGCCCCACGTGGATTCCTCTTTTCTCTGCGCATCTGAAATCTGTGGTGGCGGAAGGCTGGGGGTGACTGGGACGGATTCTGGGGGGAACAACTGTTTCGGCCCCCCAGCCTCCCGCTGCTACAGAATCAGAAGCGCAAGGGGGGGAGAAAAGGCGGTGCGCAAATCATGTGAATCCATCGCAGGCAGTGCTTGCTGTCGCAGCCAGCGGGCTCGTAGCTTCCGCATCGTGAAAATCACACTACTCGCACTTTCCGTCGTCTCCCTCTGCACTGCCGTTTCTCGCGGCGATGTCGTTTTTACCGAAAAGGCTGACCGGATCCGCGTGGAGGTAGATGGGGAACTGCTCACGGAGTATGTGCATGATGACTCGCCGCACGTTTATTTCTGGCCGCTGCTCGGGCCGGGCGGGGTGAAAATGACGCGCGCTTGGCCGATGGAGGATGTGGCGGGGGAGGATCACGATCACTTGCATCATCGTTCGATGTGGTTTGCGCATGGGGAGGTCAATGGGACGGATTTCTGGACCGAGCCAGTGACTTGGGGGAAGAAGACGCCAAAGCTGCCGCTGGGCAAAATCGTGCATACCGGCGTGAAGGAATCGAAGGGCGGTAAGGACTCGGGGGTGCTGGTGACGACGCAGGATTGGAAGATGCCGGACGGCTCAACGCTGCTCACGAGCGAACAGACGCTGCGAGCGTTTGCGGGCAAAGGAGCGCGAGTGATGGATTGGGAAATCAAGCTCACGGCGGGAGAAAAGGACGCGGTCTTTGGTGATACGAAGGAAGGCACGGCGGCCATCCGTATCGCCGAGACGATGCGGCTCAAGCAGCCGAAATCCCCCGGCGAGGGGCACATCCTCAATGACTCCGGCACGACCGACGACGCAGTGTGGGGGCAAAAAGCGAAGTGGGTGGATATGTCTGGCCCGATTGCAGGCAAGACTTACGGGATCGCCTTCATGCAGCATCCCACAAGCTTCCGAGCGGGTTCGCGCTGGCACGCGCGGGATTACGGGCTGTTTGCGGCAAATCCATTTTGCGAAGCGGAGATGGAGAAGGGGCAGGCAAAAGGCGCGGGCACCTTTACGCTGAAGGCGAAGGAGAGTGTGACGTTTAAATACCGAATCATCCTGCACGAAGGCGACGCAGCGGCGGCGAAAGTCGCCGAGAGCTACGCGGATTACGCGAAGTAGCGTTCAATATGTGACTGTCACGCCGATGTGCGCTCGGCCTTTGCCGGCGTTGGGCTGGTCGCCGTCTTCGATCACCCAGCCGTAGTCGGCGCGCAGGGAGATGTGCTCGGCGATGGAGTAGCGCGCGCCGAGACCCGCGCTGGAGATGGCGAAATTGCGGCTCTCGTCGGGCAGCGGATCATGGACGTTAGCCGTGCCGTAGTCGTAGAAGGCGAGCAGTTGCAGATCGTCCTTCAGCCGCTTGCAGCCTACGTGCGCGAGCGGCGAGAGGCTCGGCGTGCGCAGCTCGGCGGCGAGGAGTAGGCCACCGTCGCCACGCCCGAAGCGATCTTCGAATCCACGCACGCCGTCGTAGCCGCCGAGGTTGAGTTGTTCGCTCGCGAGCAGGTTGCCATTGGCAAATTGCGCCGTCGCTTTTAGCACAAGGGAAAACTCGTGCGGCAGCTTCGTCACGCGCGTCAGCTCGATGTGTGCGTAGGCGTAGTCGGCTTGTGCGCCGGTGCGCGCGGCGTCGTAGAACGTGTCGTCGCTCTTTGGTGCGAGCTTGCCGGGGCTCCAATAAACCGTCGCATCAAGACTCGTGCCGCCCCACGAATCCGGCAGTGTCGCATTGTAGCCGAGGGAAAATTGTGCGACCTCCGTGGGCTTCGCATACACGGTCTGGTCGCCAAATTCGAGATTGCTGTTCGACTGCTTGTAGTCAAATCCCAACGTCCATTCCTGCGTAAGCGTCGGTGCGAAACTCCAGCGTGGGAGCGGCACGGCGTAGCGTGCGCTGAGTTGACTGCTCTGCCCAGTCTGGTCGAGCCGCTGGCCATTCACGAGGAACTGCGCCGCACTCTCCACCGCCGAGCCTTGCAGCGTGAGCGTGTGCCGCCACGGCAGCGGGATCTGCCACACGGCAGAATGGCCGCGCACCCCGCGAAATTTTTCATCTCCCGTGAACTGATAGCTCAACTGCTGCCCCAGCCCGAAAGCGTTCCCCCAGTTCCACCCCGTCTGCCAGCGTGTCTCGCCGGTCAGCTTGTTGCCCGAGTTTTCGTAGCCCGCATACACGCGGAGCGGGAAGTGATCGGTTGTTTTTAAAATCACATCCGTTGTGCCCTGCTCGCTGCCCGGCGTGAAGACCGCCTCGACTTGGCGAAACGCATTGCGATTGAGCCAATTCAGATCGCTCTGGAGCGCATCCGTATAAATCCGTGAGCCCGCCCGCAAGCGCACTGGCCCCGTGATGAGCCGGTCGCGAAACCAGTGATTGCCCTCCGCCTTCACCGCGCCCACGCGCGACTCCACGACGACGAGTTGCAGCACGCCCGAGGTGATGTCCTGCGGAGGCACCGAGACATCCACCACGGGGAGATTGTGCGCGCGGTAATGCACGATCACCGCACGCACGAATTCATTCAGCGACGCCAGCGAGAGCGGCTGCCCGAGCTGCCTCGCTACGAGTTTTTCAAACTCCGCGAGCGCGGGAATATCCACATCATTCCGCTGCAACCCACGCACCCTTGCGGGCGCTTTTGGCAGCACCTCCGCCGAACTTCCCCACAGCACCACGCCGCGTAGCGCCGGGATCAGCACATCCGCCGGAGCGTGTGTCTGCGCGGGCAGATCGCCCTGCGGCACACGCGGCGTGCTCGTTTTTTGCGGCGTCTGCTTTGGCGCGACGCGCTGGAAATCCTGCGCGTGCAGCGTGGCTACAAGCGCGAAAGTGGCGAGGAGGATGCGCTTCACGCAGCGTTAGGGCAGCGCCTTTATCGCGATGCTCTTGTAGTGGACTTCGCTGCCCGGATCATGCCCTTGAACTGCAACGGTGCCGTGGCTGATGCGACGCCCGTCCATGCCCTTCGGCGGCACCCAGCCCTCTGGCTCCGTGAAGTCCGAGACCACCTTGCCGTCCACCTTCGTCACGATGTGCTTACCTTCGACTTTGATCTCCATCGTGAACCACACATCGTCCTTTGCCACCACGTCGAAATTATCCTTCACCGCATACACTCCCGCCGTCCGCTTTGGGTCCGTGTGCGAGTTATTCACCTGGATCTCGTAGCCCTTCGCAGGCCAGCCGTCTTTTTGAAACTCGGTGTGAAAATACAGCCCCGAGTTTGCCCCCTTCTTCGTCATGATCTCCGCCTTCAGCTCGAAGTTCTTCCAGTCCGCACCATTCACCGCGCCCGTGTAGAAAAGGTGGCATCGGTCGCCTTTCACCACCAGCTCGCCGTCCTTCACGTTAAAGGTTTCAGGCTTCTCATTGGCCTTCCAGCCGTCGAGGTCTTTGCCATTAAAGAGCTGCTGCCACCCGTCGCCATCGGCGGCGAAAGCAGCAGTCGTGAGAGTGAGTAGAGAAAAGATGAGTTTTTTCATTGGAGCCACGACGCTAGCGGTGCCGCCCCCGCTGGCGAGGGGAAAGTGCGCCCCCGCACGCAGTAGTGGTATGGTTTGGATTTGAACCACGAAGGGCACGAAGAGAACGAAGGAAACATCAGGAAAGAGTGCCGTTTCATCTCTCCTCTTCGTGCCCTTCGCGCCCTTCGTGGTTCAAAATTGACCACTACCCAGCGTTTGCATTTCTCCGGGAGCGGGCTAAAGAAAGCGCACTATGCCGCGCTTCGATACATACAGTGCAGAGCCGCCGAATGGCTCGCTCGCTCGGGGGTGGATCATCTCCGCGCTCACCGGTTCGCTCGTGGTCCACGCGGGACTCTTCCTCTTTTTCCACTTCAAGGAAGTCGAAGCCTTCGGGTTCGCCGAGCTGGCTCCGCCAAAGCCAGAGGAGCTACAGCGCGTAAAGCTCTACGACGTAAAAGAGAAAAAGCCCGAGGAAGTCAAGGCCACATTGCCGGAGAAAAAGCAGGACAAAAAGAAAGAGCTGTCTCTTCCTAAAGAGCTGCCCATGCCCGACGAAATCAGCGTCTCGCCGCAACACAAACAACTCGATACCACCCAGCTTTTCGCCAATGAAAAGCCCAACATCGAGATGGCCAAACTGGAAACTACCCCGCACGCAAACCCGGACGACTTGCTCCCGAAGCTCGATGAATCCTACTTCTCCGACCGCACCGGTCCGAAAGTGCAAGCCCGCATGGTGAGTGAAGCCGGGCGCGATGGCGACGGCTCCGCACGCGCCATACAAGTCGCCGGCCAGGATGTGGACGGCATCCTCAGTGGCCTCACCGCAGGCAAGGGCACCAGCCGCCGCCTGTCGCTGCCCGGCAATCTCACCTTCGCCTACGACAGCGCGGAGGTAAGCAGCGATGGCCGCGCCGAGATGCAAAAAATCGCCGAGGCATTTCGTAAATTTCTCGGCGCTGAATTAAGAAATTCCATTTTCATTATTGAAGGACACACCGATCCCACCGGCACGCCGGAATACAACCAGCGCCTCAGCGAACGCCGCGCGGAATCCGTGCGCGCGTGGTTCGTCGCCAATCTCGGACTAAACCCCGATAATGTAAAAACCGTCGGCTACGGAGCGACACATCCCGTGGAAGGCATCTCCCTCACCGGCACCGCCGAAGAAATGCAAGCGCACCGCCGCACCGAGATCATCGTGCGTAGGCCAAAGGCGCAGTAGTCAGAGCCCGCACTCCATTTGTGGAGCCTCCGCATAACGGAGTGTTTTGTGCGGACGGAGCGCACGCGTCCCGCGTGTAGCGTTGGGCATCCTGCCCGGCGCCGTGCGGCGTTCGGATAGGAAAGATACGCCTCTTTGAATGGCTCGTCTCGCGCGCGCTGGGCAAGATGCCCAACGCAGCACGCAAGATGCGCGCGCTCCGGCCATACAAGCCTCTTCTACTTCGGGGAGTCTTCTTCATTTTGAAAGAGGGTATCCGTTCTCAGTCTGCCCGAGTAGTCCTTGCCAGTGAGGGCTGGGGGTGGCATCCGTTGGCCATGTTGCGATTCATTTTCCTAGCTGTCGTGGGGGCCTTGCTTGCAGGGTGCGCGTCGCATCGGGTGAAGGATCAGCTCGATCCTGCGCGGGCAAATACTCGCGCGATGGAGCAGGCGCGGATGAATGAGATCGAGCGCGGGGAGGTGAATTCGATGCGTGGTGCCGAGGTGTTGGTGGTGGATCCGACGAAGACTTTTAATCCTTCCGCGATGCGCTCTGTGGGCGGGCGTGAGTTGGTGACGCCAACGGCGCGGACAAGCAAATTTCACTTCGAGGATCGCGTGAGGATGAAGTCTTTTGCATCGCGCGATTTTGCGACGAAAGGCGCGTGGATGAGTGGGACGACCTACGAGACGAAAGAAGCGCCCGTGAAGACTTCATGGTTTGCGCGGCTCACTGCGCGGACGAAAAGTTACGCGACGAAAGAGACGACTGAAGGGCAGAAAACCGTGGCCGTGCGCGCACTGCCCGAGGGAGACCGCAGCTTCATTGGGAAGGGGCGGAGGCAGGCGGATTACGACACAAAGGGGCCAAAGGCGCAGGCTTTTGGGAGCGTGGATGGCGGGCAGAGCTACGAGGGGGACCTGCGCGAAATCAAGACCATCGAAGACATCCGGTCGCTGCTGAATAAGAACTGAACCCGCGATGCGTGGAGGCTACTCGCGCTGGAAGAGGGGGGCGTAGTTGAACCATTGCTCGGGGTGCTGGGCGATGAGGGCGGTGAAGATGTCGGCGATGCGTTGGACGTTGCTCGCGAGGGTTTCGCGGAGGGGGCCGGTGGCCTGCTCTACAGCGGGTTCGCAGAAGGCGTGGTAGCGGGAATCCGGCTGGCGCATGACGAATGCGGGGACGATGGATGCGCCGGTGTGGTGGGCGAGGGTGGCGGCGGCGGTGCTGAACTCCGTGGTGTGGCCAAATTGTTGCACTGGCAGGCCGGTGCCGGAGTAGGGGCGATCTACGAGCATCGCGAGCACGCCGTTGCCGCGCAGGGTGCGGAGCATTTCTACGAAAGAAAAATCGTGCCCTGGGCCGACGGCGATGGTGCGGATGCCGAGCGCCCTCCGCGCCTTCTCCCGCCACTGCATGAGTTCGGGCGATGGCTCTGGGAGGGTGACGACGGTGATGGGCACGCCTGCCCGCGCGAGTAGCAGTCCACCCAACTCCCAATGACCGAGGTGGCCGGTGACGAGGATGGTTCCTTTGCCCCGCTCGCGCGACGCGGTGAGGTGCTCCCAGCCGCTCCAGCCGCCGACGATGCGGTGGGCGTGCTCGGCGGCGTCGGGGCCATTGCAGAGGAAGTAATCGGCGATTTGTTTGGCAAAGTTTTGCACGTTGCGCAGGACGAGCGCGCGGAGTCCGTCGCCGCTCTCGCCGGTGGCGATGTGGAGATTCGCACCCATCACGCGCCGCAGCTCGGCGGAGCGCCACACGCTCCAATCGCCAAAGCCACCCGCGACCCACTGCGCGATGGGGCGCGGCAGGAGTTGGGCCACGACGTAGGCGGCTTTGAAGATGCTCAAGTTGTAGAGCGGGTATCGCATTTTCCGAGGAGGAAAGCAGGAAACGCGTGGCGGGAAAAGCTACAAACTCCGAACTCTGAACTTCGAACTTTCTATGCAGCCGCGTTCGGAGTGCAGAGGTTCATAAATCCCTCACACCACCGTCACCGCCCGCTCCCCCGGCTCATCCACAGTATCCGCCAGCTTCGTCACGATGGGGTGGCGCTTTTGCATCCACAGCACGAGGTAGAAAAGTTGAAGCCTCCACCACACGCTGAAGTTTGGGTGGATGTTGCCGCCGAGCACGCTGTTCACGGCTTGCGGGATGCGGCAGGGGGGCTTCGGCGTGGTGAAGACATCCACAAATTCCTCGCTATACCACGCGCTTACGAAGCGCAGGTAGCGGTCCATCAGCTTGCCCAGCCCGCGTGCGTAAAGTGCAAAGCGCACGGCGCGCAGCCACGGGCGGCGGAGCGTGGCATCCAGCGCGGCGGCGGCGGTCTCGGCGCTGTGGATGGCGAGGAAGACGCCGGTGCTAAAAATCGGATCAATAAACCCCGCCGCATCCCCCGCGAGCAGCCAGCGGTCGCCGTGGAAGCGCGTGTTGCGATAGCTGTAGTCGCCTATGGCGTGGGTCTCGGTGAGCGGCTGTGCGGTGGCCATGCGCTCGCGCATGAGTGGGCTCTCGGCGATGGCGGCGGCGAGCATTTCTGCGGGGCTTTTTTTCGCAGAGCGAAAGGCCGCGATGTCCATGACGAGGCCGACGCTCGTGCGCCGATCATCGAGCGGGATGAGCCAGAACCAATGCTCCTTCCCGCGCACGAGCCGCGTGAGCGTGCCATCGCGCCCGTCGTCGCGCTGCACACCTTCGTAGTGCGCAAAGACGCTGAATTTTTGCAGATGATCGTAGCTCCGTTTGAGGTCGTGGTGCTGGCCGACGACGGCGTTGCGGCCCGAGCAATCCAGCACATAGCGCGCGCGGATTTCGCCGCTGCTCGTATGTAAAGTGACGCCCTCTTTTGCAAAGACGACGCCCGTGATCGCGCAAGGCTGGCGCACCTCCGCGCCGTTCTCGGCGGCGTGATCGAGCATCATCTTATCGAACCACGCGCGCTCCACTTGGTAGGCCGTGCGGTCGCGGAGTTGGATGGCGTTCTCGAAGTAAAACCGTGTGATCCGCCGCCCGCAGGCCGTCGCGATTTCGCCGCCGTGTTTTACAAAAGCGTGCGCCTCCAGCTTTGCCCGCACGCCCAGCGCATCCAGCGTTTGCAGCGAGTGCGGCAGCAGCGATTCGCCGATTTTAAAGCGCGGAAACTCCTCCTTTTCACACACCACCACGCGCCACCCGCGCCGCGTAAGCAGCGTCGCCGCAGTAGAGCCAGCGGGCCCACCGCCGATGATGGCTACATCGTAAATTTCAGTCATCGTCCGCGACTCTTGCCGCAGCGCCGCGCGGCGCGCAACGCTACTTTGCAGCAGCGAGCCAGCCGCCGCCCGGCATCTCTGCTTGGCCGTGCTCGATCTCGGCGAGGATGGGGACGGGGAGGAGGTCTTCGAGGATGGCGCGGTTGGTGATGATGGCGGGGTCGTCTTCGGCGGGCGGGTGGACGTGGTTGAGGATGACGCCGGCGCAGCGGAGGCCGCTGGCCAGCACAGCGGCGACGGTGAGGCGGGTGTGGTTGATCGCGCCGAGGCGATTCGCGGCGACGATGATGATGGGGAGGGCCATGTCGGCGGCGAGATCGGCGATGGCGTAGTCGCGGGTGATGGGGACGAGCCAGCCGCCCGCGCCCTCCACGATCACGCTGGTGTGCGAAGCGGCGAGGCGGGCGAAGGTCTCGCGGATGAGCGCGAGATCAATGATGCGTTCTTCGATGATGGACGCGGTGTAGGGCGCGACGGGTGGGCGGAGCCAGACGGGGTTGATGCTATTGAGCGTGGCCGCGCCGCCGCTGGCTGCGTGCAGAATCTCGGAGTCTTCGCGCCCGCCGCAGCAGATGGGCTTCATGCCGATGGCGTCCACGCCTTTAGCCCGCAGGGCGCGGATGAGCATGGCGGAGATGCGCGTCTTGCCTACGCCGGTATCCGTGCCGGTGATGAAGTAGCCGCTCATGGCGTGGCTACGAGGAGCGCCGGGTTTTTTTGCTGCGCACGATCTCGGCGAGGCAGGCGCTGACGCTGGGGAGCTTGGCGGGATTTAGCCACGCGCGCTTGATCCAAAAGCCGGGGATGCTCACGGAATCCACGCGCTCTTCGTGCTCGGAGAATTCCTCCAGCACGTCCACGTTGCGCTTGTAAAAGCGGTGCTGGAGCTTCTGGGGATCGAGGATACAATACTCTTGCACGCCGTGTAGTTCATACGCGGCGAATTTCAGCTCGGTGTCGCGCTTGGCAGTCGCGGGGGAGAGGACTTCGGTGACGAAGGCGGGGGCGAATGGCGCGTGCGTCTCGGGCAGGCGGGTG
>JAYVQK010000181.1:0-6133 GCA_043757005.1 Verrucomicrobiaceae bacterium | reverse complement strand
CGAGATCGTCTGCTGGCGCTGGTGGATGCTCTTGATGAGGAATTTTCCATTGCGGATTTTGTCGCGGATGTAGTCGCGCACGTCTTCCTTATTCGTGTCCGCCGCCATCATGTCTTTGTAGCTATTGCTGATGCGGAGGTGGGGGATTTGGTCGCCGTTGAGCGAGATTTGCCAAGCGCCGCTGACCTTTTCCACGGTCACATCGGGCAGCACGTAGTTGTTTGGATCAGCGGAAAAAATCTGCCCCGGCTTCGGGTCGAGCGTGGAGATGAAAATGGCGGCGCGCTGCACGCAGTCCACCGTGGTCCCGCAGCGGCGGGCGATCTCGGGGTAGCGTTTTTTGCCGAGATCATCGAGGTGCGCGGTGACGATTTTCCACTCGATGGAGCTTTCTTTGCCGATGCGCTTGAGCTGGATGAGCAGGCACTCGCGCAGGTCGCGCGAGCCGACGCCTACGGGGTGAAAGGTCTGCACGACTTCGAGTAGGCGCTGGAGGTCTTCGACTTCGAGGCCAGTGTTGCCCGCGATTTCTTCGGGCTTGGCGCTGAGGAAACCGAGGTCGTCTATGTTGCCGATGATGAGTTCGCCGAGCTGCACGTCGGCGGCTGAGAGGTCGCTGTTGCGGAGCTGCTCGTGGAGGTGCTGCTGGAGCGTCTGCTGCGCGGTGAGGGAGTCGAAAAAGAACTGCCGCCGCTCTTCGTCGTCTGCCGTGCGTTTGCTGTAGCTGGCGTTTTGCGACATATAATCGCGCCACTCTTCATCGAGCTTCGAGAGCCGATCAAACTCCGCGTCGAACTCCTCGGCCTCGCGCTGTTTGTCTTCGATCTTTGGCTCCATGTCCTCCATTTCCAGGGTGGGATTGCCGTCTAGCTCGATCTGGATGAGTGCGCGCAATTCCAGCATGGGCACTTGTAGGATTTGCAGACTCTGTTGGAGCTGCGGCGCAAGAACCTGTTGTTGGCTCAGTGATTGATGTTGGGAAAGTCCGGCCATGATATTGTGTAGAACTGTGTGGCAGTGTCGCACGCGCCTTTTAGCAAAGCCAATGCCATCGCACAAAAGTTTTTTTTTGCCTCCGCAGCGGGCACTCTTTTGGCTATGGAGAGAATCCAACATGAAACAGCCCAAAAAACTTTTCCTACTCGGCGTCTGCGTCGCGATTCTCGCGGGGCTCCTGCCTTCCTCTGCGCAAGCGCCCACGGAGCAGCAGACGATTGTTCTGCTGGTGAAGGAGATCGCCGAACAGCAGGCCAAGATCGTCGCCAATCAAACGGTGATAGACGAGAAAGTCGCCACGGTGACGGAAAATCTGCGGCTCGCAAAAATCTTTGTCTCCCGCGGTGGTGGTAAAGTAAAACCATGAAACGCATCGCTCTCATTTTCACCCTCTCCGCGCTCACCGCCTACTCGCAGACGCCTGCCGCGCCGCTGACGCCCGCCGAGCAACTCCGCGCGATCCGCGATCAAAACGCCAAGTTGCTCGAACAACAGGCGAAGACGCTGCTGCAACTCGAAGAGATGGAGAAGACGGCGCAGAGCTTGAAGGTGCTCGGCAAACGCTCTTAGGGACGTTTTTAGCCGATGCGACAGCAGCTCTCTCCGCCTGTTCGTTGGTTCCACGGAGCTTTGGCGAGGAGCATGGCCATGCCGCAAAAGCCGGTGATGCCGGACCAGATGAGAGCTCCGGCCATCGCCAAGATGAGGTAGCCGAAGACGGGGCTCACGTAGCGGGCGAGGAGCGAGAGGAGCAGGATGAAGCTGCCGATGCCGATGCGGACTTGGCCATCGAGGGGGATGCTCTTTTTCCCACGGAGCACGGGGAGGCCAGCGGCGATGCAGGCGTCGGTGCCGCCTTCTACGACGGAGACGTTTGCGATGCCTGCGGCGCGGAATTTTTCGGCGGCTTGCGAGGCGCGTCCGCCGGATTTGCAGAGGAGGTAGATCGTGGCGTCGGCAGGCTGGTTGGCGTCGGCGACTTTGCGGGGATCGAGCGTGTCGAGTGGGGCGAGCTTGGCGCTGGCGACGTGGCAGTCCTCAAATTCCGCCGGGGTGCGGACGTCCACGAGATGCGGAGCGGTGGGTTGTTTGAGCAAGTCGGCGAGTTTGGCGGCGGTGATGGTTTCAGGATTGGTGTTCATCGTGGGGGGAGTGTAGCGGGGGCTGGGGAAAGCGCGCGGCATATTTTGAGGGATTGCGAAGGAGGAGGTTGTCGTTGACTCAGCCGCGCGGGGAAACTCATGCTGCAATGGCGTGTTTTGGCACGCTTTTTTACTCTTTATCTACTCATGGCAAATTACGATCTCATCGTCATCGGCGGCGGCCCAGCGGGCTACGTCGGCGCAATCAAAGCAGCTCAACTCGGCAAGAAAGTGGCCTGTATTGAAAAAGAGCGCGCGGGCGGCACTTGCTTGAATTGGGGCTGCATCCCGACGAAGTCGCTTTTGCGGAACGCGGAGCTTTTCCATTTGATGAAGCATCGCGCGGGGGAGTTTGGGTTTGAATTCACCGATTTGAAGTATGACTGGAGCAAAGTCATCAAACGCTCTCGGGATGTGAGCGATAAGAACGCGGGCGGGATCGAGTATCTCTTTAAGAAAAACAAGGTGGATTACCTGCGCGGTGTGGCCTCTATGGAGAAGGCTGGGAGCGTCACTTTTACCAAGGCGGATGGCACGACGGAGGTGCATACGGCGGCGAAAATCCTCATCGCCACGGGCTGTGTGTCGCGCCCGATGCCGGGGCTGCCGTTCGATGGCAAGAGGGTGATCGGGAGCCGTGAGGCGATGGTTTTGGAAAAGCAACCGGCGAGCATGGTGGTGATCGGTGCAGGGGCCATCGGCGCGGAGTTTGCGTATTTTTACAATGCCTTTGGCACGGCGGTGACGATGGTGGAGATGCTACCCAATGTGCTGCCAGTCGAGGATACGGAGGTGTCGCAGGTGGTGGAGAAGTCGTTCACCAAACAGGGAATCAAGGTGCTCACGAATACGAAGACGACGAAGACCGAGGTGACGGACGCTGGGGTGCGCGTGACGGTCGCGGGTGGGGATGGCAAGGAGCAGGTGATCGAGGCGGAGGTGTGTCTCGTGGCCATCGGTGTGCAGCCGGTGTTGCTCGGTGGGCCGCTGAAAATCGCGCTGACGGAGCGCGGCTACATCCAGACGAATGATCGCTATGAGACGAACGTGCCGGGGGTTTTCGCCGCAGGCGACATCATCGGGCCACCGTGGCTGGCGCACGTCGCGAGCTTCGAGGCGATCCAGGCGGTGGAGGGGATGTTTGTGGCGGGGGCGAAGCCGAAGAAGGTGAATCATTTCCCCGGCTGCACTTACTGCCACCCGCAGGTGGCGAGTGTGGGCATCACCGAGCGCGCGGCGAAGGAGAAGGGGCTGAAGTTTAAGGCGGGGAAATTCCCGTTCGCAGCGAGTGGCAAGGCCCGCGCGGTGGGCGAGGTGGATGGGTTTGTGAAGCTGCTTTTTGGCGAGCCGCACGGTGAGCTGATCGGCGCGCACATCGTCGGCCCGGAGGCCACGGAGATGATCGCGGAGCTGGGCTTGGCGCTCACGATGGAGGCGACGCGCGAGGACATCGAAGCGACGATCCACGCACACCCGACGCTGAGTGAGGCCGTGCATGAGGCGACAGGCGTGGCTTATGGGCACGCGATCCATATTTGATCGTAGGGAGCTGGAGTCGTTTCCCTAGAGGAGGCTGGTGTAGATGCGGGCGAAGTCGGCTGGGGTGATGGGGCGGGGGTTGAATTGTGCGGTCCATTGGGTGGCGGCTTCTTGGGCGAGGGCGGGGATTTTTTCGGGGGTGACGCCGTGGTCGCGGAGGCGGGTGGTGAGGCCGGAGAGGGCGAGGATTTCTTCGAGGCGCTGGGCGAGGGCTTCGGCGTCGCGGAGGCCAGCGGCGGCACAGAGGTCGCGGTAGTCGGCGGCGTGGGAATTAAAGCGGACGATGGCGGGGAGGACGAGGCCGACGGCTTGACCGTGGACGATGTGGTGGTGGGCGGTGAGGGGATTCGCGGCGCTGTGGGCTGCGCCGAGCATGGAGGCCTCGATGGCGAGGCCGGCGTGGGCTGCGCCGAGCTGCATCTGGGCGCGGGCGGCGAGGTCGCTGGGGTGCGAGAGGACTCGGGGGAGAGCCTCCACGCAGAGGCGGAAGGCTTCTTTGGAAAAGAGCACGGAGAGTGGTGTGCGGCGGGTGGTGACGGCGGTCTCGACGGCGTGCGCGAGGGCGTCCACACCCGTGCAGGCGGTGACGCGCGGGGGCTGGCTGAGGGTGAGCTGGGGATCGAGCAGGGCGATGCGGGCGGCAGCTTTGGGGTCGAGGCAGGCCATTTTTTGGTGGGTGGTTTCGTCGGCGATGAGGGCGGCGCTTTGGCACTCGCTGCCGGTGCCTGCGGTGGTGGGGATGGCGATGAAGGGGTGCATGGGGCGGGTGGCCTTGCCGACGCCCCAGTAGTCGCGCATTTCGCCGCCATTCGTGAGGAGGAAGTTGCAGCCTTTCGCGGTGTCCATGCTGCTGCCGCCGCCGAGGCCGATGAGTAAGTCCACACGGCCTTCGCGGGCGAGGGCGAGGCAGCGGGCGATGTCGAGGGTGGTGGGGTTTTCGCGCACGCCGTCGTCCACGATCACGAGGAGCCCGGCGGCCTCCAGCGCGGCTTGCGCGCGGGCGACATGCCCGGCGGCGACGATGCCTTTATCGGTGACGAGGAGGACGCGCTGGCCTCCGAGTTCAGCGGCCAATTTCCCCACGCGTGCGAGGGTGCCGGGGCCGCAGACGAGGCGGGTGCGGGGCTGCCAATCAAAGGCGGTCGTGTCTGCGTGATGCTGCATGGATGTGTGGATGGCTTTAAAGCCGCGAGGGGTGGAGGAAATTAGTCGCGGCGGTGGTTGGCAACGCTTTTCGTAGCAGCGGCATCACACCGCGCACGCCATGAGATAGTCGTCCATCACGTAGCCGCCGCCGATGTCGAAGGTCGCCTCGCTGGCGATGCGGTAGCCCGCGCGCTGGTAGGCGGCGATGGCGCGCGAGTTGCGTTTGTTGACTTGGAGCCAGACTTCGCTGGCACCGAGGGCGCGGGCTTTTTCCGCGACGTGGGCGAGGAGCTGGCGCGAAAGGCCGAGGCCGTGGTGCTGGGGGAGGAGGTAGAGTTTATGTAGCTTTACGCGGCCATCCGGCTCGGCGGCGTAGGCGAGAAAAGCAGCGGGCGCGCCTGCAATCTCGGCGATCTCCCAGCAGACGCCGTCGCTGAGTTCGCGGTGGATGCGTTCGGCGGAATACATCCAGCCGAGCATATACTCGATCTGCCCGGCGGAGATGATGCCGGGGTAGCACGCGCGCCAAATCTCCTGCGCCAACGCGCGCAGCGTGGCGATGTCGGCAAGGGTGGAGGGGCGGAGATGGAGCATCGGAATCGCTACCTCCATCGCGCGCGACGATTACGGTTTTGCCGGTGCGGCGGGGGCGGCTTTCAATTTCATGCCGGAGATTTTTTTGAGCATCTCCACGGTCTGTTTAGAGTTGTCCCCGAAGTTTGAGAAGCCGTGCTCGAAGATCACGAGAAAGCAAAACGTCGAAGCGAGAAAAAGTGCGAGCCAGAATGCGGAGCGGATGAAGTTCATTGTCTAATGGAAGTAGGATGCAGGTGCTGTGCTAGGAGGAAAGTTTTTCTTTTTTGGAAAACTTTGAGGGAATCTCTGGGAACTCTGAACTTTGAATTTCGAACCTTATTGCTTCGAGAGCGTCGTTCGAAGTTCAGAGTTCCCAGAGGTTCCCATAAATAAAACCCGCCCCCGCCCGCAGGACGAGCGAGGGCAGAAATCTTAAATCTTAAATCCTAAATCTTAAATGCCCCTACACCGGCGCCGTCCACCGGATCTTATTACTTGCCACGCCGTCTCCCACCGAGTTGCGGCCCGTCACCCATAGATCATACGTGGCTCCGGGGACGAAGGGCGAAGTCTCCGCCGCGTTCACCGATTCCGTCTCGCTCATGCCGCAGGGCTCGGCGGTGCCGCCGAGGGGTTGCCGCCAGGCCACGAGACTTGTCGCGTGCAGCGGCAGCGCGGGGAGGGAAAGCAGGCGCGTCACCGCATCCCACGCGACCACTCCGGCGGCGTCCGGT
>JAYVQK010000180.1:0-6149 GCA_043757005.1 Verrucomicrobiaceae bacterium | reverse complement strand
ACGCCCCCGTCCGTATCGTCTGAGCACGCGCCCCGCGTTTCTGCTGCGGACGAGGGCGTCCGCGCTACGAGTGCCGAGCAACTCTGCTACCTCCTCTACACCAGCGGCTCCACCGGCAAACCCAAGGGCTGCTGCATCACACACCACAACGTCGCCCGCCTCTTCACCAGCACCCAGCCTTGGTTTGGCTTCGGCGCGCAAGATGTGTGGACGCTCTTTCACAGCACCGCGTTCGATTTCTCCGTGTGGGAAATATGGGGCGCACTGCTGCACGGCGGCACACTCGTCGTCGTGCCCTTCGAGATCAGCCGCTCGCCCGAGCAATTCCACGAGCTACTCATCCGCGAGCGCGTGACGGTGCTCAATCAAACCCCCAGCGCCTTCCGCCAACTCATCGCCGCCGACGCTGCAAAGCACGTGGGACAGGCGCCCCGCCTGTCGGAGTGGGACAGGCGCCCCGCCTGTCCACCGAGCATCTCACCGCATGGGACAGGCGAAGTGCCTGTCTCAATCTCGCTTCGCACCGTCATCTTTGGTGGAGAGGCTCTGGAGATGCAGAGCTTGAAACCGTGGTTCGAACGACACGGCGATACTCACCCGCAGCTCGTGAACATGTATGGCATCACCGAGACGACCGTCCACGTGACCTACCGCCCGCTCTCCGCCCACGATCTTACACGCGGAAGCGTCATCGGCGAACCCATCCCCGACCTGCAAATCCACATCCTCGATCCCCTGCTTCGCCCTGTGCCCATCGGCGTTCCCGGCGAAATGTTCATCGGTGGCGCTGGCCTCGCGCGCGGCTATCACGAGCGCGCAGAGCTGACCGCAGAGCGTTTCATTTCACACGCTGGCCAGCGGCTTTATAAAACGGGCGACCTCGCCCGTTTTCTCCCCGGTCGCGACATCGAATACCTCGGGCGCATAGACCAGCAGGTGAAGATTCGCGGCTTCCGCATCGAGCTGGGCGAAATCGAAAGCGTCCTCCTCCAGCACCCACAAATCCGCGAAGCCACAGTCCTCGCCCGCGACGACGGCACAGGCGGCAAACGGCTCGTCGCGTGGTTCACCGTGCACGGATCCACTCCCACCGCCGCTGCGCTGCGAGAGCATCTACGAGCCTTCGTGCCCGACTACATGATTCCCGCCGCCTTCGTCGCCGTGGAGCGGATGCCGCTCACCGCGAATGGCAAACTGGACCAGCGCGCACTCCCCGAACCGAGCGACACGCGCCCCGACATCGCCGCCCCATTCATCGCCCCGCGCACCCCCGCCGAGGTGCAACTCGCGACCATCTGGCAGCGCGTGCTGAAACTCACGCGCGTTGGCGTCCACGACAATTTCTTCGAGCTGGGAGGCGATAGCATCCTTAGCATCCTCGTCGTCTCGCAGGCTCGCCAAAATGGCATCCAGCTCACGCCCAAGATGCTCTTTGATCGCCCAACCATCTCCGCGCTCGCCGCCAGCACCACGCCCGCTCCAGCCGCTTGCTTGCAAGAGTTGCCAGCCATCGGCAGAGTCCCGCTCACGCCGATTCAACGCTGGTTCTTCAACCACGACTTCGCCGAGCCGCACCACTGGAATCAGTCGTTCGCCTTCACCCTCGCCCGCTCCTTTTCCGAGGAAGAAGTTGCCGTCGCGTTTGCAAAAGTCACCGCTGCCCACGCCATCTTCCGTCTCCGCTACGAACGCACAGAGCAAGGCTGGCAACAGGCTTTCCAAAGTGACACAGACGTCCCGCCTGTGGTGGAGCACAGGCGGGACGCCTGTGCCACTTTGCAATCCACCCTCCGCCTCACTGGCCCGCTGATCCGCACTGCATACGACCCCGCCACGCGCGAGATGATCGTGGCCATCCACCACCTCATCGTGGACGGCGTCTCATGGCGTATCCTTTTAGAGGACCTGCAAAGCGCACTGCACGGCCAGCCGCTCGCTACCGCCACAACCAGCTTCCACACTTGGTCTGCGGCTCTCGCGGGTGCCATTCACTCCACGAAACTACACGAGCAAACCGACTACTGGCGCGAGATCGTGAGCGCGCCAGCCACGCCGCTCGCACTCGACTTCCCCGCTGGCGAAAACACAGAAGTCAGCGCGGAGACGCTCACGGTCTCCCTCAGCGAAAGCGAGACGGGCGAGCTACTCCAGCACCTCCCAGCCCTCACCCGCGCTCGGGTGCAGGATGCTCTGCTCACTGCGCTGGCGCACGCGCTGGGCGAGCGCCTCATCGAGATCGAAGGGCACGGTCGCGAGGAAACCGCGCTGAGTGAATTCACCGGACTGAACGCCGCCGATTTGTCGCGCACGGTGGGTTGGTTCACCACGATCTTCCCCATCCGCCTCCACACGACCGCTACACTCACCAGCACGCACGCGCATACGATGGCGATTCCCCACAATGGCTTCGGCTACTCGCTACTGCGCGCAGTCGGCGCAGTCGGCGCAGTCGAGGCGGATGTGCTCTTTAATTACCTCGGGCAATTCGACCAGACTGTCGCTGGGCTTGATTCCATCAGTTTTAGCAGCGCCCCGACTGGCCCGTGGCACTCGCCAGCCGCGCGGCGCACGCACGCGCTGGAGATCAACTGCCTCGTGCTCCACGGCCAGCTCGAAGCCCGCTGGAATTACAGCCGCAACCTCCATCACCCCGAGACCATCGCGCGCATGGCGCAGACTTTTCTCGCCGCACTCCGCGCGCTCTTAGTCTCCCGATTCTCGCTCTCGCCGCTCGGTGATACGACACACGCGCAGCTCGCCGAGCGGCTCGGACCCCTCGATGACCTCTACCCGCTGTCGCCGATGCAGCGACTCTTTTACACGCTGGAGGCCGCGCGCCCCGGCTCAGGCACGGATCAATGGCACAGCCGACTCCACGGCCCGCTCGACACCGCGCGCTTCCAAAATGCGTGGGCAATCATCCAGTCTCGGCACCCCGCTCTCCGAACTGCTTACCTCGGCGATCAAGGCCCAGAGCCGCTGCAAGCCGTGTTGCACGAAGCCCCCATCGCGTGGCACCTCGAAGACCTCACGACACTCTCGACGGATGCACAGGCGCAGAAGTTCGAGCAATTTCTCGCCGCCGATGCCGCGCGCCCTTTTGACCTCACTCACGCTCCACTCACTCGGCTCGCGCTCTTTCGTGTGGCGCAAAATGAGCATCGCTTCGTGTGGACTCATCATCACTTGGAAATAGATGGCTGGTCGTGGCCGCTCGTCTTCCGCGAGCTGGCGGCGCACTACACGGGCGAACCACTCGCGCCCATCCCGCCTTACCGCGACGCTATCGCGTGGCTTGCGCGCCATCCTGCAGATGAGCGTTTCTGGCGAGAACATCTCCACGGCTTCACTGCGCCGACGCCGCTCCCCCTTGCATCCATCAGCTCCGAGCAGTCGGAGGTCGTAGGCACGCTTGCCCTCAATGAGCCCGCCACAGCGCGGCTCACGCAGCTTGCGCGGCGGCTGCAAATCACCACGAGCGTGCTGGTGCAAAGTGCGTGGGGCATCTTGCTCGCACATCACGGTGACACCGCCGACGTGGTCTTTGGCGCAGCTTTCTCGGGTCGCCCGGCAGAGTTCGGTGGGGCAGATCGTATGATCGGCCACTTCGTGAATAACCTGCCCGTTCGCGCGCGCTTCACCACTTCGCAGACGCTAGCGGACTTTGCGCAGGGCTTGCATCGCCAACTCGCAGTGCTGGCGGAGCACCAGTCGGCGGCGCTAGTGGACGTGCAGCGGTGCAGCGCACTGCCGTGGAGTGAGCGGCTTTTTTCTACGCTGCTCGTTTTTCAAAACTACATCGCCGACGAGGCCACGCAGGTCGGCGACGTCCGTGTCGCGGATCTCCACGCACCCGTCCGCACAAACTACCCGCTCACCCTCGTCGCAAATCCCGGCGCGACGTTGACTTTCACACTCATCGCACAGCCGCGCACAGCTACGCATGGCGAAGTCGCTGGGCTACTCGCGCAGCTCACACGCTTACTCGCAGCGATGTCGCAGAGCGGCGACGCCTCATTGCGTGAGCTGCTGCGCGTCCTGCCGCCGCCCTCTGCAAAAGCACCTGCGCCCACCCGCAGCGCCGCTCCTTTGCAAAGCCCGGGCACGCAAATCGAACAGACCATCGCGACAATTTGGCACGAGGCGTTTGGGCGCGAGGTGAGCGTGGTGGAGAACTTTTTCGATCTCGGCGGGCACTCGCTGCTCATGCTGCAAGTCCACGCCCGCCTTAGCGCCAAACTTGCGCGAGAGATTCCCGTAGTGAAGCTCTTTCAATATCCCACCATCCGCGCGCTAGCCCGCTTCCTCAGCGGCGAAAACTCACCGCCTCCACAGGCGAGCACCGCGCAAGATCGCGCGGCTAAAGCGCGGGCGGCGCTGTCACGGCGTGGACAGCGTTAAAGGGAGACGCTGATTTAATCTCTCCAAACCATTTTTATTCGCGGCGTTTGGGTTGAACTCGGAATGGCCTGTTTCTACGACTGAGTTCGAAGTTCAAATTACAACCCTTGCCTTGCCGCCCCGCCCCCGCTACGCCCGTCGCTCGCCTGTGCCCATGTCTTTCAAACCTTCTGATTATCTCGACCTCAACCGCTCTGAACACCGAATGCTCTTTGAGAATTCCGTGAACGTATGGGACGCCCTCAAACAGATGCCGAGCTACCTGCAATTCCGCCTCAAGCCGCAGATCCTCGGGCGGCTCATCGGCAAGCCATTCATCAGCGGCGCAGTCTTTATCGGCAAGGGCAGCGTGATCGAACACGGCGCGATGATCAAAGGCCCGGCGTGGATCGGCGAAGGCTGCGAGATCCGCAACGGCTGCTACATCCGCGAAAATGTGATCGTGGGCAGCGGCTGCATTTTGGGGAACTCGTGCGAGTTCAAAAACTCGATCATTTTCGACGAAGCACAGGTGCCGCATTTCAACTACGTGGGCGACTCCATCCTCGGCTTCCGCGCGCACCTCGGAGCGGGCGTGATTTTGAGTAACGTGAAGCTCGACCGCAGCGAAATCGCCATCGCCGGGCCAGACGGAATCATCCCCACGGGGTTGAAAAAATTTGGCGCAGTCATCGGCGACCGCGTGGAGATCGGCTGCAACTCTGTCATCAACCCCGGCTCGATCATCGGGCGCGACACGATCCTCTATCCCGGCACGCAATGGCGCGGCGTGTGCCCCGAAGAAAGCATCGTAAAAACACGCTTCGAATCTGCGGCCATTGAGCGGCGGCGGTAAAATGCAAACCACCGTCCAGCCCCTCCCACAGAGCGTCCGCCGCCTCGACTACGCGAAATACGTCGTCGTCCCCATCTGGTATTACTGCAATAGCAAATGCACCTTCTGCATGGTGGAAAAACAGATCGGCACCCTACCGAAAGTGGACTTCGCCTCGTTCCAAAAAGTCGTCACCAGCATCGTCGAAGGCGGGCAGCACGAGAACCTCATCCTCTCCGGCGCAGAGGTCACACTTTTCGATCAACTCGAAAACTACCTCCGCTTCGCCCGCTCCTTCGGCTGGTTCAAGCGCATCCAGATCCAAACGAATGGCCGCAAGCTCGCCGACCCCGCCTTCCTCAGCCGCCTCATAGATGCTGGGCTCGATGAATTTTTCATTTCCATGCACGGCACCGAGGCGACGCACGACCTCGTCACCGAAGCCCCCGGCGGCTGGCACGAAACTATGCGCGGCATCAAAAATCTCGCCGCCCATCCCCACATCAACCTCGTCACCAATACCGTCCTCACGAAACAAAACTTCGCCAATCTCCCCGACCTCTTTCGGATGCTCCGCACGCTGCCCGTGAGCGAAATGCACATGTGGAATTTCTTCCCCATGGCCGGCACCGACACGCGCGACCTCCTCGTGCCGATGAAAGACTTTTACGCTTTGCTTCCCGAGATCCTCGACATCGTCGAGCCCATGGATCGCCCGCTCGTCTTCAAGGGCTTCCCCCAATGCCTCTCCCTCGGAGCGCCCGGCATCTTCGACAACAATTTTCCCCTCAATCTCATAGACATGGCGTTCTGGGAAAACTTCGACGAAAACCAATTCGGCAAATGCGCCTACAAAGCCGAGTGCAAAGCCAAGACGTGCTTTGGACTTTCCGAAGCCTACGTTAAAAAACACGGCGAAGAGCGCGACCTCCTC
>JAYVQK010000179.1:0-23549 GCA_043757005.1 Verrucomicrobiaceae bacterium | reverse complement strand
ACCAAGTCTAAACTCACAGCATAACCATTTTTTCTAAGCATGGCAACAGCATTTACAACATTTGTGGGATACCCACGGCGCGCTGCGCGCTCGTCTGTGCATGGCTTGGGACACGACTTCTGTTCATCAATATGGACGATAGACTTTTCACAGCGGCTTAGATTTCTCCAGGTTGGCGGAGGATTTCGCGGGGCTTTGCGCCTTCGCCGGGGCCGACGTAGCCGCGATCTTCCATGATGTCCAAGATGCGCGCGGCCCGCGTGTAGCCGAGCTTCAGCCTGCGCTGAAAGAGCGAGGTGCTGGCTTTGCCTTCGCTATACATCACTTCGAGGCACTTCATCACGAGTTCCTCGTCTTCCTCGCTCACCTCCTCTTCACCGTCCTCGCCGTCGCCGCCCGCTTGCAGCTTGGCGTGGATGTCGGACTCGAAGCATTGGTCACTCTGGTTGCTCACGAATTGCACGATGCGATGCACTTCTTCATCGGTAACGAGCACGCCCTGCGCGCGGATCATGCGCGAAGTGCCGGGCGGGCGGTAGAGCAAGTCGCCCTGGCCCAGTAAGCGTTCCGCGCCGTTTTCATCGAGGATCACGCGGGAGTCCAGCGGGCTGGCGACTTGGAAGGCGATGCGGCAGGGGACGTTTGCTTTGATGACGCCGGTGATGACATCCGCACGCGGCGTCTGCGTGGCGATGAGCATGTGGATGCCAGCGGCGCGCGCCTTTTGGGTGATGCGCGCGATGAGCTGCTCGACGTCGGCGGGCGCGGTCTGCATGAGGTCGGCGAGCTCGTCCACGATCACGACGATGAACGGCATTTTCTCCGGCACGATGATGCCATCGTCGCGCTGCACGGTGATGCCCAGCTCGGCTTGCTCGGCGCGATCCAGCTCGTGCTCGGAGCCCTCGCGGTCGCTGTCTGGCGTGCCGTATTGCTCGCTGTCTCCATTGAGAATTGGCTCGCCGGTGTATTCCTCCTCCTCGGGCTCGGGTCCGGCTCCGCCAAAGGGTTTGCCGAGGATGTCGGCGCTGCTGGCAGTGTCGGGAACATCGTCCGGGCTGATGACGGGCGGCGGCGGGCCAGGCCTTCTTCCAAAGGCGCGAGCGGCTTCGTTGGACTCTTCGAGGGCGTCAAGTTCGGCTTGGGATTTTGGCTTCGGGCGCTCGTTGAACCCGCCGATGTTCCGCACGCCGACTTTGGCGAAAATGGCGTAGCGTTTCTCCATTTCGTTCACCGCCCATTTCAGCGCGAGAAGCACTTTCTTCGGGTCTGTGACGACGGGGACGACGAGGTGGGGCAGCGTGTTGTAGATCTGCATCTCGACCACCTTCGGATCAATCATGATGAGCCGCAGATCCTCCGGCGAAAAGCGGTAGAGGATGCTGGCGAGGATGGCATTGATGCACACGCTCTTGCCCGAGCCCGTGGTGCCCGCGACGAGCCCGTGCGGCATCGCTGCGAGGTCGGCGATGATGATTTTTCCATACACATCCTTACCGAGCGCGACGGGGATTTTCGCTTTTGCGTTCTGAAATTCCTCGCTGTCGAGCAGCTCGCGCAGGGTGACTTTCTGCTTCTTCGAGTTCGCGATCTCGATGCCCACGGTGTCCTTGCCGGGGATCGGCGCGAGGATATTGATGCGCTCGGCGCGCGTCGCCCGTGCGAGGTCGCGCTCGCAAGTGGAGATGCGATCCACGCGCACACCGCGAGCGGGATAGACTTCGTAGCGGGTGATCGTCGGGCCTTTCGTGATGTCACCCGCCGTCACTTCGATACCAAATTCCGCCAGCGTCTCGATGATGCGCGTTTGCACGCCGAGCAGCTCGTCGTGGTCGCCGAGCTGGCGGTCGCTGAGGTCAATCTGATCGAGCAGATCGAGCGGCGGCAGCTCGTAATGATCGCTGTGCAGCGTGGCGAGGAGCTGGAGCGACTCCTTCTTTTTTTCCTTACGCGCGCTGGCTGGCAGCGGCACGGCGGAGTCAAAGATTTTCGGCGCAGGCCGCTCCGGTTCCTTCTCGGCTTCGGGCAGCAGCTCGGGCTGTTGGTAGCTGTCGTTGGAGTCGCTAGTGCGATTGCGGGCGGCGGATTTTTCGAGGCGGGCGCGCTCTTTCTCCATCTTCTTGCGCTCTAAAAGAAGACGCTGATCTTCCACGGCCTGCTCGCGCTGTTCGTAGCGGTGGCGGGCCATCCATTCGGCTGGCAGGGCAAAGAGGCGGCGCATCACAGCGGCGGGGCGCAGGCCCGTCATGAGGATGAGGCAGCAGACGTAGAGCAGCCCCAGCACAAGGATGGAGGCATGGCCGAAGAGGCTCTGGAAGACATCGCCGCCGAGATATTTCCCGATGAATCCGCCCTCGCTAGAAAGGTGCATTTTCGGCGCATCAATGAAAGTCCACCCGAGCACATGGGCGAGGCAAGCACCGCTGAGGACAAAGCCTGCGGCCCACTGCGGTCGCATCATGAATCCCGCCGAACGCCCAAAAAGAATCGCCGCGCCGTAGCCGAGAAAGGCCGCTGCGAGCAGGAAGCCAGCGGCCCCGAGCGGCGCATACGTGAGATAGGCCAGCACGACACCAAACGCGCCCACGAAATTTTGCGTGCCCTTGCCCGTCCGCTCGATGTGGTTGCCGAGCCAGCCTGGGATATCGCGCGGAGTGTAGGAGATGAGGGCGAGAAAGAGCAGCAACCCCAGCACGACGAGGCTGAGGCCGAAGATTTCTTGGATGGAAGTAGAGCGTTCCTGCCGCTGTGCGCGCGCCATATTTTGCAGCGGAAAGTAGGAGCACTCCCCAAGTCTTTCAATGAGCAAGTCGCAGCAAGCGGAGGATAAAGCCCCAGCGAGCGACGGATGCTGCTTCGAGGGCGGCGTTCAGAGTTTGCTGGGATGCCTACCGGTATTCACCCTTATGGGGGGATTGCCAAAATCTCGCAGCACTGTTGATTGGGCGTCCTTTCTTTTACCAATGAATCTCTCTCTCTCAGGAACTTTTGCACGGCTTTGGCTTTGGGCGCTGGGGGCGCTCGCGCTTTGCGATGCGACGTGCTCTTTGGCCAATGATGCTGGGGGCGGCGCAGCGGGGGTGGGGGCAAATGTGACGCTGACCACGACGGGCACGACGGCGACGCTCGCAAATGGTGTGGTGACGGCGATCATCGAAAAGAGCACGGGGAAGGTGACGAGCTATACGCTGAATGGGACGCAGATGCTGGATACGAGCGGGCTCATTTATTACTCGCTGGATGGGGGCACGTCGTTCGATGTGCCGAGCGGCTGTGTGTATTCCGCGACGGCGAGCACGACGGACATGGTGGACATTTCGTGCAAGCGCACTTGGAACTCCACGGCGGGCTACAAGCATGTGCTGGATATTGATGTGCATTGGGTGCTGCGGCGTGGCGATACGGGGCTCTACGGGTATGTGGTGCTGGATCATCCGGCGGCGTATCCGGCGGCGGGTTTTGGGGAATTTCGCGTGGTGTGGAAGCTGCCGCATGACTCGACAAATTACTTTTTCGAGCGCGGCTACGTGGACGCGGTGCGGCATTGGCAGATGGAGTCCTACTACGACTTCACCCACGCTACCTCCACGAGCATCGCCGAGGTCATCGCGCTGACGAGTGGCGTGCGGGCTGGGAAATACGACTGCAAGTATGAATACGCGGGCGAATACCAAACGCTCGGCTGCTGGGGCCACGCGAGTAATACAAACAAGAAAGGCGTGTGGATGGTGATGGGCGGCTACGAGTATCTAAATGACGGCCCGATCCACCAAGACCTCACCATCGCGGAGAGTTACAGCCTCATTCATTTCGGGCGAAATCACTTCGGCGGATCGAGCACCAGCGTGGCGGCGGGGGAGGCTTGGCGGAAAATCTACGGCCCGCATTTGCTCTACAGCAACAGCACGACGACGACGACAAACCCCGGCGACGCGCTGTGGGCGGACGCGCAGGCGCAGGCCACGGCGGAGGTGGCCGCGTGGCCTTACTCGTGGCTCGCGAGTGCGGATTACCCGCTCGCTGCCGGGCGCGGGACGGTGACGGGGAAGCTGATCGTGACGGATGCGCTGAAGCCCGCTGTGAGCGCGGCGAGCGCGTGGGTAGGTTTGGCCGCGCCGGAGGACGCGAATGGGAATTGGCAGTTTCAGGGCAAGGGCTACCAGTTCTGGGTGCGCGCGGATGCGGCGGGGAATTTCAGCATCCCGGATGTGAGGCCTGGCACTTACACGCTCTATGCTTTTACGGACGGAGCGGTGGGCGAGTTTTCTAAAATCGGCATCGTCGTCGCCGCAAACGCGACGAACGCGCAGGGCAATCTCACGTGGGCCATCGCGCATCCCGGCGCGAGCATCGCGTGGGAGATCGGCACGCCGAACCGCAGCGCGAGTGAATTCAAACACGGCAGCGATTACTACGAGCCGTTCCTGTGGGACACTTATTGCACCGAGCTGGCGAGCCCGCTGGAATACACCATCGGCACGAGCACGCCCGCTGCGAACTGGAACTACGCGCACTCGGGCCATGTGGATGCGGGCGTGTGGACGCCGTGGAAATGGCGCATCCACTTCAATCTCGCCGCCGTCCCCGCGAGCGGCAACGCCACGCTCACGCTTGCTTTCGCGGGCAGTGAGAGCGCGCGGATGGACATCTATGTGAATGATGAGGCCAATCTTTTCGCACGCTTTTACCCACCCGGCGACGGCGGCAACGCGCTCATCCGCGAAGGCATCCACTCGAAATACGGCGTGAGCACCGTGACCATCCCCGTCGCGCAACTCAGCGTGGGAGCCAATACGATCACCCTCATCGAAGGCCGCACCAGCGGGGCGAGCGAGCATGTGATGTATGATTACCTGAATCTCGAACTGCCCGCTTTCCCACCACCGCCGCCGTCCTCGGGCCGCAGTATTTTGTGGAAAGGCGGGAGCACCACCGCTGCAAATACGTGGGACATCGGCACGACAGCGAGCTTCCTCAATGGAGCAACGGCGACGGCCTTTGGCGTGGGCGATGCGGTGACTTTCGACGCCACAGGCTCGAACACCACGAGCGTCGCGCTGACCGGCAGCATCGAGCCGAATAGCGTCACTTTTTCCGGCACAAAAAACTACGTCCTCGCGGGCACCGGCACGCTCACGGGGCAAATGGCGCTGGCCAAATCCGGCACCGGCAATCTCAGCATCGGCACCGCGCAAACCTTCGCTGGGCCTACGACGATCACGGGCGGGCAGATTATTTTCACCAGCGACACGGCGAACGCCAGCGGCCTCGGCACGAGCGACATCACACTCAAAGGCGGCACGCTCGCGATGTCCTCGAATTTCTCCACTTACAACAACGCCTCGTGGAATCTCATCGTGCCCACGGGCTTCAGCGGCACGCTGAATTGCGACGCGCGCTGCGACCTCTATGGCGAGCTGAATGGCGGCGGCACGCTCACGCTTTACGTGCCCGACATCCGCACGACTTTCTTCGGCGATTGGTCGGGCTTCTCCGGGCAGATCAATGTGACGAGCGATGCGGGCGGCGGCGACTTCCGCATCGGCACGAGCTACAGCCCGAGCGGCGTCCCCGCTGGCGCGCTGAATCTCGGCGCACACGTGAGCGCCTACTTCGCAGGCACGACTAGCGCGGGCCTCGGCACCTTCATCCCCATCGGCGAACTCACCTCCACGGATGCCACCGCTTCGCTCAAAGGCGGGCCGAACACCTCGGGCAACCGCCTCGTGACCTACCGCATCGGCGGGCGCGGCACGGATGCCACTTACCTCGGCAGCATCGCCGAGCAAACCCCTGGCACCACGGTGACAAGTCTCGCGAAAATCGGCACCGGCATGTGGACCATGAGCGGCCCCGCAAATCTCGGCGGCACCGCGACGGTGGAGGCTGGCACGCTGCGCCTCACGAGCACGCTCACGCTCGCCACGGGCGCGACGCTCGAAGTGCAGGACGCCGCCGCTTTCACCCTCGCCAGCGGAACAGTGAACGCCGCGCTCCACACCAATGATGGCGGCACTCTCAGCGGCGCGGGCACGGTGAATGGCGACGTGACAAACGACGGCGCGATCACCAGCACGAGCGGCACCCTCAGCATCGTCGGCGCGCTCACGCACAACGGCGCAATCAGCCTCAGCAATAGCGCAAGCGTCGCCGTGAGTGGCAGCGTGACGCTCGCGGGCACGCTCGATTTCACCCCCGCCGTCGGCATCGCCAGCGGCACGACCTTCACCATTTTGAGCAAAACCAGCGCTGGTGCGGTGAGTGGCACCTTCACGGATAAACCCGAGGGCACCACCTTCGCGGCGGGCGGCTACAACTGGCTCATCACCTACGTCGGTGGCGACGGCAACGACATCGCGCTGACCAACGCCACCGCCCAGCAAAACTGGCGCTACGCAAACTTCGGCACCGTCCTCAGCACCGGCACCGCCGCCGACACTGCGGATCCCAATACCGACGGCGAAAGCAATCTGATGGAATTTGCCACCGCGCAAAATCCCACCGCCACCACCCGCGCCACGCCCACCCTCGTAAAGAACGGCGCGACGCTGGAACTCACCTACTCCCGCAGCGACGCCGCTCTGGCGGATGCCGTCACTTTCCTCGTAGAATGGCGCGACGACCTCGCCACCGGCGCATGGAGCACCACTGGCGTGACCGAGCAAATCCTCAGCGACAACAGCACCGTGCAAAGCGTGCGCGCCAGCGTGGCAGCAGGCGCGAGCGGCAAACGCTTCCTCCGACTGCGCGTGGTGAAGTAGTCGCTCTTCGCTGGTTACTTCGGCTTCAACGTCGCCGCGATGCCGCTTTTTGTCTGCATGGCTTTGTAGATGGCGGTGGCTCCGAGGGGGGATGTTCACGCGCAAGTTGGCCGGTTTTTTTGCACGGGGCTCGAAGCAATGATCGAACGCGAAGCGGCTCGCAAGCTCGCGAAAGCGGTCAAATTCCCGGCCTGGCGGCAGCGCCTGCTCATCCGCCGCATCCACGCCCGGCGACGTCTCCGCGCCCTGGCTCCGCGCCACCCAACGCAGGCCGCTCCAACACTTCCGCAAAAAAGCGTGCGCCACCTCTCGCGCATCATCCTCCCAGCGCCCCTCCGCGCTGTGCCCGGTGGCATGGCGCAAGTCATCCGTTGACGGGTTTGCTAGTGTGTGGGAAAAATCTCCCATGAGAACTGCCACGCTGAACGACCTGCAAACCCGTCTCTCGACCGTGCTCGCATGGGTGCAAGGCGGCGAGGATGTAGTGGTGAAAGGCGAGCCCATCTCCCCGCCCGCGCCGCAGGAGGAAAAGAAAGTGGACTGGAGCAAGAGCGCCGCCTTCCGCCGCCCGAAAGGGGAGATGATAAAAATGACTGAAGCCGAGTTGCAGGAGTTTTATGGCGATATGCGCGGCTCCTACTAACGACGCTTTTTTGCGATGATCTGCGCAGACACCAGCTTCCTGCTTTCCTACTACGGCGAGGATGTTTTCAGCGAACGGGCACGCGCGCATCACTCGACCACCCAGCCGATTCATATTCATTCACTCAACCGGTTTGAATTTGCCAACGCGCTCCGGCTGCTTGTTTTTAGGAAGAAGATTTCCACCGAGCAAAGGGATAGCTTCCTGTCGGCCTTCGAGGCGGACAAACACGCGGGCATCCTCGCGTTCACCGAGGTTGACGCAAACGATGTTCTTTTTCACGCGGAAGCCATCTCCGTCGCGCAAGCGGAAACCCTCGGCAACCGCGCCTACGACATCCTCCACGTCGCCGCCGCGAAGATTCTCGGTGCGACGGATTTCTGGAGCTTCGACGGCAGACAGCGCACGCTCGCGGCGGCGGAAGGTCTGACAGTCGGCCCGTAAAGACCGCCGCACGAGCGTCCAGCGTGGAGTGTGGAAGACGGCACTCATTTTTCTGCTCATCACTTTTGCATGACGCATCGCAGGCCGATGCACGGCAGAGTTTCGGCGGGGATTTTTCTACATCGCCAGCCTCTGTGCCGCGAGCGCGAGCGCACCGATGGGCACGGCGTCTTCGCGCAGCGCGGCGAGGAGCACGCGCGGGCCGGGGGCAAAGGCGGGCATCACCCACGTCGCAAGTGCCCCGGCGATGAGCGCGCGCAGTGGCTCGCCCACGAGACTCAGCCCACCGCCAAAGACGATCACCTCCGGGTGCAGCAAATGCGCGGCGTGGCTCATCGTGTAGGCGATGTCGTTGGCCACTCGTTTGCAGACGAGCGCGGCCAGCTCGCAGCCTTGCTCCAGCGCGCGGGCGAGGTGGCGCGATTCTCCGCCGCCCGGCGCGGCATTTACCAGCAGGCCGAGCGGTGATTCCGGCTCGTCTGCCACCATTTCGCGGATGCTCGCATCCGTCGCCCAGCCCGAGCACAGCTCTTCGGACTTCGTGCGAAATTGATCCATCCACAAATGCCCCATCTCCATCTCCCCCGGCACCGCGCCGTGGTAGAGCCGCCCCTCCACCACCAGCCCGCCGCCCACGCCGCTCCCGCTATTCATATACACCATCGGCGAGAGCCCCCGCCCCGCCCCGTGGAGCGCCTCGCCCAGCGCGGCGGCGTTGGCATCATTCTCTACGAAAATGGGCACGCCAGCCCGCTCGCGAAGCCACTCGGCGAGCGGGAAGTTTTCCCAGCCGGCGACTTGGTGCGAGCAGCGGATGATGCCCGTTTTCCAATCCACCGGCCCCCCATACCCCACGCCCACCGCCGCAGGCTGCCACTGCTCCAGCAGCTCCGGCAGCGCGCCCGTGATTTGTTCGCGGATACCCGCCCCACCTGCCTCCCCGGCCACCGCGAAGCGCCGCCGCTCGACGATCTCGCCGTGTTCATTGCCCACGCAGAATTGCAGTTTTGTTCCGCCGATTTCGAGTGCGAGTAGATTCATGTTTGGTGGTCGCGCGAGCAGACACGCTTGGCGGCGGGAATTGAACTTCGAACTCTGAACTTCGAACCTTTCTGTTTCGAGCGCGCCATTCGAAGTTCGAAGTTCCCTGCTCTTTTTATCTCCGCGCATCTGCGGTTCGGTTTTTTTAAAAATCCCGCCCTACCCATTCGCCCTCGACCCGCACGCCATCCGTCACCACGCAGCGTGTGAGCTTTGCGCCCGGCGCGACCACGGCATTTTCCCACACGAGGCAGTCGTGCAATTCAGCGCCAGCGCCGATCTGCGCGCTGGGGGCGATCCACTGCGACTGGCCGAGCGTGGCGCAGGCGGCGAGGTATTCCTCGCGCGTGCCGAGGTCGCGCCAATCGCCACCATCCAGCACGCAGCCGCCGAGTTTCGCGCTTTCGCGGATCATGGTGTGGAAAATCGGGACCACCGACAGCTTCTCGCCTGCCGGGATGCGGACGATGAATCGCGGCTCTACAAAATAGATCCCTGTGAAGAGATGTTGCGGCTCCAGCTCAGGCCGCAGCGTGCGCCGCAGATCGAGCACGCGCCCGCTGGCGGGATCAAAGGCCACGTTCCGATTCTCCCCGCGTGTGCGCAGGATCAGCGTCACTTCATTCCCCGCCGCGACGTGCGCCGCCCGCGCCTCCGCGAGCGGGAGATCGCTGAGGATGTCCCCATTATACACGATAAACGGCCCGCCCCCGAGCAGCTCCCGCGCGTTCCAGATGCCCCCCGCCGTCTCCAGCACCTCCGGCGTTTCCTCGATGAAAGTGACCGGCCTCCCCCGCCACTGCCCCTCCGGGAAAAACTCGCCGTAGCGCTCGGCGCACCAGTGCGTATTCACCACAAACCGCTCCACGCCCAGCGCGAGCAAGTGGTCAAAAGCGTGCGTGATGAGCGGACGCCCACCGACCGGGATAAGCGGCTTCGGCCTCCGCGCCGTGAGAGGTCGCAGCCGAGTGCCGAGCCCGGCTCCGAGGACAAAGGCGGTGAGTGGAGTGTGTGCAGACATGATGGAGCGCGATCAAAACCCGAGCCGCGCGCCGATGAAAGCAGGATCCGCGTCGCAGACCAAGCGCGGCCTTTGCGGGTGCGGACGCGCGCCTCGATCTCATCGCATACGGGGAAATCCTAAACTGAAACCGCCGCCAGCGCGTGAGCACTGGCGGCGATTGAAAGAAACGATCCGGCTAGCTTACGCGAGCAGTTCTTTGACGACGCTGCCGCCGCGCACGATGTCTATCGGGCGGTTGCCGGGGGCCATGAGGCGTTTGTCGGAATTGATGCCGAGACATTTATAGACGGTCGTGGCCATGTTTTCGACGGTGAGTGGGTCTTCGGCGGGCTCTGCGCCAGTCGGGTCGCTGGAGCCGTGGACGTAGCCTTTCTTGAAGCCGCCGCCTGCGAAGACGACAGAGAAGACTTTCGGCCAATGGTCGCGCCCGGCGTCTTTGTTGATCTTTGGCGAACGGCCAAACTCGGAGCTGACCATGACGAGTGTTTTGTCGAGCATCCCGCGTTGTTCGAGGTCGCGGATGAGGGCGGCGTAGGCTTGGTCAAATTTCGGCACGTTGTTGGCGATGCCGCCCGCGATGCCGGCGTGCATATCCCAACCGCCGTAAGTGAGGCTCACGAAGCGGACGCCACTTTCTACGAGGCGGCGAGCCATCAGCATCCGTTGCCCGGCCTCGTGCATCCCGTAGTCGTTGCGGACGGCCTCGGGCTCTGCGGCGAGGTTAAACGCTTCGCGGGCCTGTTGGCTAGAGACGAGCGAGTAGGCGGCTTGGTAAAAGCTGTCCATCGAGGAGAGGGAGTCGCTTTTTTCCAGCGTGCGAAAGTGCTCATCCACCGAGGAGAGGATGTTGCGGCGGCGGTCGAAACGCTCCTGCGTGAGGCCGGAGTGCATATTCAGATCGCGGACGGAGAAGCCCTTGCTTGCAGGGTCGCCGCCGAGGCTGAATGGGCCGTAGGCGCTCGACATATAGCCGGTGCCGGCAAATTCATTGGGCACGCTGGGGACGCAGACGTAGGGCGGCAGATTATTGCGTGAGCCGAGCTCGTGTGAGACGACCGAGCCCATGCTCGGGAACTGAATCGCGGGCGATGGACGGTAGCCGGTGAACATATTGTGCGTGCCGCGTTCGTGAGCCGCTTCGCCGTGGGTCATGGAGCGCACGACGGTGAGGCGGTCTGCGATCTTGGCGGTCTTTTCGAGATACTGCGAAAATTTCACACCCGGAATCGCTGTATCAATCGCGCTCAACGGCCCGCGATACTCGATGGGTGAGAGGTGCTTCGGGTCCCATGTTTC
Organism: Verrucomicrobiaceae bacterium; assembly: GCA_043757005.1. Taxonomy (GTDB): domain Bacteria; phylum Verrucomicrobiota; class Verrucomicrobiia; order Chthoniobacterales; family Chthoniobacteraceae; genus SXWH01. Next base: position 12,340 of record JAYVQK010000179.1, on the reverse strand, counting down.
CTGATGTGCGCAGCCGCCGGGTAGGTAGATGTGGATGAGGGATTGCGCCGTGGGCTCGATGGCGTCCGTCTCGCTGGCGCGGAGGCGCATGTAGTCGCCCATGGTGAGGCCGAGGCCGCCGACGAGGCCAGCGTAGAGGAATTCACGACGACTCACTTTGCGGAAATGCGCTGGATCGTCGTGCCAAGTAACGGGTTTGATGTCGCTCATAAGGATGGTGTGGTTTTACTAAGTTGTTGTTGTTTTTGACGGATGGTAATGGCGAGCCGCTGCGATCACCTGTATTCCGCCGACAAACTGAGAGTCTTCCCAGCGGCAAACAGGCGACCGTTCCTACGGCTCTGCGAATAAAGACCCCCGGCGCAGGTCTCGCTTAGAAAAAATATCGGAGATTTTGGGGGCGATTGCAGTAGCGGCGACGCGTAGTCTTTAAGCGCGCCCGCTTTCCAATCTTCGAACTTCGAACGACGCTCTCAAAGCAACAAGGTTCGAAGTTCGAAGTTCGAAGTTCAGAGTTCGAAGTTTACAGAGGTTCCCTTAAATCAGCGTTTCCAAAAATATGGTGCCGCCTCCCCCATTTCTTGCACATTCCTAATAGCAAAAAAAACGACCAGCTCCGTGGGACAGAGCCGGTCGTTGAAGTTTCTGACTAATCCCTCAGGTCTTAGCGGCGGCGACGGCGGAGGAAGGCTCCTCCGAGCATCGTGCAGGCGATCAGGCCGAGTGAGGCGGGCTCGGGGACGACGCTGTATTGGAGCGTCGTGGTGCCTGCATTATCCTGCAACCAATACACGCTGTCCATGAGTGGGTTGTAGGTGGTGCCTTCGCCTGCGGTCTCTGAGATGAGGGTCGCACCGGCGAGGTTCGAGAGACCCGCAAGGATGGTATTCAGCGCGCCGTAGGTGCCGACGATGGAGGCTTCGGTGCCGAGCGTGAAGGAGCCTGTATCCACACCTGAGCCGCTGTAAGCGGGGATGACGCGGCCATTGATGTCAAACGAGACGCCATTCGAGATATTGAAAGCCCCGGTGATGGCAAAGGTCTTATCGGCATCGAGCTTGAAGCCCGCTGCGCTGTTACCAGTGGTGAGATTGCCGAGGTAGGTGATGATGCCTGCGTTGGAGCGGGTGATGCGGCCACCGGTGAAGGTGAACGTGCCGAGCGTCGCATCGAGGTTCCCATTTACCGCTAGCGTGCCACCCGAGAGGGTGAAGGCACCCGTGCCGACTGCTGGGCGCTGGACGACCAGATCCCTAGAGACGTTGAGGTTGCCGCCCGAGAGGAAAGTCGCGCCAGTGCCGGTTTGGCCATCTCGTCCGCCTTGCTGGTAATAAATGGTATTCAGTGTGCCACCAGTGATGTTGAAAGTGCCGTTGCCATTGCGGGTCGGGACTTCCGTATTGCCATCGATATTCACGATGCCAGCGGCGCTCAGATTGATGATGCCCGTGCTATCCGCTCCGGCTTCGAGGCCCTGTGCGTTGAGTGTGCCTCCGCTGATGTTGTAGCGTGCCGTCTGGGTAGAACCGACGCCGACAGCGACCCAGTTGTTCGCCGTGACGGTGCCGCCTGTTTGGGTCACGAGGCCCGAACCATTGTTTCCACCCTCGCCGACATTCAGGTGTCCCGGAGTTAAGAGCGCGGTCCCCCGGACTTTCAGCTCATTCGTGCCGCCACTCCAGCCGACGACGATTCCGCCTGCTGTCGCAGTGCCGCCAGACATATCCCAAAGCGCGGTAGAGGTGCCTTCACCCATACGGACGTCGCCAGCGTTCACGGCTAGATTGCCGCCCGTCTGATTGACCGTTCCGTTGCCGTTAATACTACCGATGATGAAGTTGCTGTTGGCGTCACCATTTTTGATGAGCTGACCGCCGCTCAGATTTACCACGCCCGTTGAGCTATCACGCCCGATTGCGATCCAGCCACTTGCTTGCACGGTTCCCGCGCTAATATTGAGAATACCTTGGCTACCCACTCTTTGTCCGACCCAGATTTCGCCATTTGTATTCACGAGTGCAGAGGCGTTACTCACGGTCATGGTGCCTTTTCCTGACGCATCCTGATTACCTCCAATGGTTAGCAAGGCTGTGTTAAACGTGCCGCCGAGCATATTGACTTGGGCGGTCGTGACGCTTGAGTTGTTCTCACCGATTGCGAAACGATCACCCGTATTATTGTAGGTGCCAGTGCCGGAGAGCTCCATCAACCCCGTGGAGTTAATGCCGATGTAAGTGCGGCCACTATTCGTGAATGTTCCGCCGCTCATCTTCAAAGTGCCGTTACCGGAAACGCCTTGCTCATCTCTACCGATAAAATTCCACCCTCCAGTTGTGACCGTGCCAGCGTCCACTCTCATCACACCCGTTCCGCCCGCCGTGCCGATGGTCAAATCATTATTAGCGACGATAGTCCCGGTCGTGTTGACGTTGAAATTGCCAGTGCCACCAGCGCCGCTAAATTGAACGCCACCCACGTAAATACGCTGTCCGGTCACAGAACCGCTACCCGTGCCAAAACCCGTCAGAGTGCCCCCAGAGGAGTTCACGTTTGCGATGTTGTAAGTGCCAGTGCCGCCTGCCGTGCCGACATCAATCCAGTTGCCGTTACCAGTAACGGCTGTGCCCGCCGTATGATTGAGAACCGCAGGGCCACCGCCACGGGCGATTTGGAGATCTACAATCGGGAATGCAAGATTTGAGCTGATCGTGGCAGTGAAGGGGGATGGCCCGCCCTGATTTCCAACGCTGCCGATATAGACATTCTGCCCGCTGGGATTCGAATCCCAGTTTGTAATGTCATTAAAATTGCCACTAGTGCCGCCGAGCCACGCAGATGCCAGGGCGGTGGAAGTGACAAGCATGGAGGCGATGCCACCGGCGAGGATGGCGAGAGGGCGATGGATTGATTTGGTTTTCACGGGTGAAATGAGTTCAGGTAGGTTTGGTTGAGTTGCTGTAGGAATAAAATTGACCAGTGTCTTTTAGCACAGAACGCAGGGCTCGCAATGAGTAACATCAACATTCGTCGCTTCTAAATCCACACGGCAAAGCTACAGCAGCGTAACGGCAGCGCCATGAGAGTTTGCGTATTTCACAGGAGAAAACGCGCACCGCAGAGGCGGTAATACGATTTTCACGGTCTGCGCCCAAGAAAGTGACACAGGCTTTCCCTTCCTGCTCGCTCACTGGAGAAATCGTATAATCTACAGCCGCCGCCGCCTCGGCTCTTGCTCGTGATCGGGGTCACTCCGGTGATCGGAATGTCGCGCCTTGCTGCGCTGGTCGCGTTTGGAGCGGCGCTCCACCGTCATCTGCCGCTTCTTACGATTCGCCCGCAGTGCTTCGATCTCTTCATCCAGCTTTTGGAATCCCTCAAACCGCGCCGCCACCAGCTTACCCGCCGCCATCGCCGCGCGGATCGCGCAGCCAGCATCCGTGCCGTGTTTGCAATCGTGGTATTTACACAGCCCGGCCAGCTCCTCGATGTCTGCGAAACGATCCCGCAGCGTCGCCTCGTCCGACCACATATGCACCTCGCGGATGCCCGGATTATCAATGAGGATGCCGCCGCCGCGCAGCACCATCAGCTCGCGTGCAGTCGTCGTGTGGCGACCTTTGCCCGTGGCCTCGTTCACCTCGTCCGTCCATTGGTATTCGCCTCCGAGGAGTTGATTGATGACGGACGATTTCCCCACCCCGCTCGATCCTACGAGCGTGAGCGATACGCCCTTTTTTAAATACTGCCGCAGCACCTTCAGACTATTCCCTTTCTCTGCGCTAGTAATGTGAACGTCTGCCTCGGGACTGAGCGCCTGGATTGCTGTAGCCGCTTCCTCATTCTGCGCCTTGCTAAAAAGATCCGATTTATTCACCAGCACCACTGCCCGCGCGCCGCTGCGCCCGATGATGGCAAAGAACCGCTCCATCCTCCGCAGATTAAAGTCTGAGCCCGCATCCGTCACCACCACCACCACGTTCACATTCGCCGCGATCACTTGCTCCTCCGTGCTTTTGCCGGAGGCCTTGCGCGAGAGGCAAGTCTGCCGCGACAGCCGCGCACGGATCACGTTTTCCCCATCCACGCCGCCCACATCCAGCGCCACCCAATCGCCCACGGCGGGCAGTTCCGCATCCGTCTCCGCATCGTGATACACCTTCCCGCTCATCACCACCTCCAGCTCCTCGCCATCGCTCAGCAACGCGCCGAGCGAGATTTTATTGTCGCGAATCAGCCGCGCGGGTTTCCACCCCATTTTTAAAAAAGGAGCAAACTCCGCTGCAAACGCCGCGTTCCATCCAAGGTCATCCAAAGTCATCGCCGCGCACCATGCGGCATTTGCGGAAAAGGACAAACAACCTTCGTGGGTGAGAGTCCAAGATTCCAACACGGCCCTGAACGATTAAAACAGCCTCTCTCCCTAAGGAGACGCTGATTTAGTCCACGAAACACGCGAAACACACGGAAAAGCTCGGCGTGAATCACTCTCCATCCCCTGTGGAGGGCTTCTATTTTAGTGTCTTTCGTGTGTTTCGTGGACGACACCCGATTAAATCAGCGGTTCCCTAAGCTCTCGCCCCCTGCGCGCTTTCCATTCACCTACCATTTTCTAGTAATGAATCGTCCACACTCTCTGCTCTTGCTTTCCGGTTTTCTGATCCTCGCCGGCTCCATCTTTGCCGCTGATCCGGCGGGGCATGGCGATGGCAAGACGGAAGCGGGTGCAAAGGACGCGACGAACGCGATGAAGACGTTCACTTTCGATCCCGGCATGAAAGTGGAGCTATGGGCGAGCGAGCCGCTGCTGCAAAATCCCGTGGCTTTTTCGCCGGATGATAAAGGGCGCTGGTTCGTCGCCGAGAGCTATCGGCAGGAGGGGCGGCAGGTGGACGGCAAGCCGGTGATGGGCGGTGTGGTGGATAATCGCGGGCACATGAACTGGCTCGACGAGGACATCGCCTCGCACACCACAGATGCGCGGCTGGCGATGATGCACAAGTTTTACCCCGACCCGGAAGTATTCGCGGAGAGCTTCGAGAAATACGAGGAACGCATCGTCACGCTCGACGACTCCACGGGCGCTGGCCACGCGGATAAGATGACCATTTTTGCCGACGGCTTCCGCGACGCGCTGGACGGCACGGGCGCTGGCGTGCTGGCGCGCGGCAATGAAGTGTGGTGGACGTGTATCCCGAATCTCTGGCGCTTCACCGATAGCAATGGCGACGGCAAAGCGGACGCCAAGGAGAAGCTCCTCTCAGGCTTCGGCGTGAAGTTCGCCTTTCGCGGACACGACATGCACGGCCTGCGTTTCGGGCCGGACGGCAAGCTCTACTGGAGCATCGGCGACCGCAGCCTCAGCGTGAAAAGCAAGGAGGGCAAACTGTGGGAAGTGCCGGACACTGGCGCGATCTTGCGGGCCAATCCCGACGGCACGGACTTCGAGGTTTTCGCCACTGGCGTGCGCAATCCCGAAGAGCTGGCCTTTGACGAATACGGCAATCTTTTCACCGGCGACAACAACTCCGACAGCGGCGACAAAGCGCGCTTCGTGCAGCTCGTGGAGGGCGGCGATTGCGGCTGGCGCATGTCCTTCCAATACCTCGAAGATCGCGGCCCGTGGAACCGCGAGCTGCTTTGGGATGAAAAGGAAGGGCCCAAGGCGAAATATATCGTGCCGCCCATCGCGAACATCTCCAACGGCCCCAGCGGCCTCACCTACAACCCCGGCACCGGCCTCTCGCCCAAATATGCGCGCCGCTTTTACCTGAGCGACTTCCGTGGCGGCGCGAGTGCCAGCGTGGTGCACGAGATCGCACTGGAGCCCGAGGGCGCGTGGCACAAGCTCAAGGAGCGCCGCGACTTCGTCAAAGGAGTGCTCACCACGGATGTCGAGTTCGGCACCGACGGCGGGCTCTACGTGCTCGATTGGGTCGAGAGCTGGAGCGGCGTGAATAAAGGCCGCATCTATAAATTCACCGCGCCCGATGCCGATGTCGCCAAGCAAGCCGAAGTCAAAAAGCTCCTCGCTGAAGGCGTCGCCAACCGCCCCGAAGCCGAGCTGGAGAAGCTCCTCGGTCACGAAGACGCGCGCATCCGCCAAGCCGCGCAATTCCAGCTCGCGCTGAAAGGCAACGCCGCACTGCTCACCAACGCCGCACAGAAAGGCGCGAACACTCTAGCCCGCATCCACGGCGTGTGGGGCCTCGGGCAGATCGCTGGGAAACAACCCGCCGCGCTCGCCACCGTCGCCGCGCTCCTCGCTGATCCCGATGGCGAAGTCCGCGCCCAATCCGCCCGCGTCCTCGGCGACCGCCATTTTGCTGGCGCAAACGACAAGCTCATCGCCCTGCTCAAAGACCAAAGCGCGCGCGCACGCTTCTACGCCGCCATCGCCATCACCCATGTGCCGAATAAAGCCGCCATCGAGCCGCTCTTCGCCATGCTCGCCGAGAACGCCGACAAAGACCCCATCCTCCGCCACGGCGCAGTCATGGCCCTCGCCGCCAGCGCCGATGCCGCCGCGCTCGTCGCGAAGGCCACCGATGCCAACGTCTCCATCCGTATCGGCGCGACCGTCGCCCTCCGCCGCCAGCACAGCCCGCAGATCGCCACCTTCCTCAAAGACGCCGACAAGGGCGTCGTCCTCGAAGCCGCCCGCGCCATCTACGACCTGCCCATCCCCGAGGCCATGCCCGCCCTCGCCGCGCTCACCACCGAGACGCGCATCACCGACCACAACATCCTCCTCCGCGTCGTGAATGCCCACTACCGCCTCGGCCAAGCCGCCAACGCCCAAGCCCTCGCCGCGCTCGCCGCGAACAGCGCCGCGAACGAAGCCGGACGCAAAGAAGCCCTCGCCGTGCTCACCGATTGGGCCAGCCCGAATGGCAAAGACCGCCTCACTTATCAATGGCGTCCCCTCCCCGACCGCAACGCCGACGCCGCCATCGCCGCCCTCACGCCGATCATCAACACGCTCTTCAAAGACACCCCCGGCAGCGTGCAAGAAGCCGCCGCCATCGCCGCTTCTCATTTTAAAATAAAAGCTGCCAGCGAGGCGTTGCTCGCCCTCATCGCCGACGGCAAAGCCAGCAAGCCCGCCCGCACCGAGGCCCTCCGCGCCCTCGCCGCCATGCACGACCCACAGCTCGGCAAAGCCGCCAAAGACGCCCTCACCGACAAAGACACCAAGCTGCGCGCCGAGGGCCTCAAAGCTCTCATCTCTGCGGACCCCGCCGCCGCTCTGAAAGCTATCGGCGAAGTCCTTTCCTCAAACGCTCCCGTCCTCGAAAAACAAGGTGCCATCCTCGCTCTCGCGGAAAGCAAGAGCGCCGAAACCGAGAAGATCATCGGCGGCCTCCTCGACGACCTCATCGCGGGCAAGCTCGCCCCCGAAGTGCAGCTCGACGTTTATGAAGCAGCTAAAAAACGCGGCGGACTCGCGGGCAAAGTGCAGCAGTGGAAAGCCTCGCTCCCCGCTGGCGACGACCTCGCCAATTACAAACTCTCCCTCGCAGGCGGCGACGCCGAGCGCGGCAAAAAGCTCTTCCGCGAACACCCCACGGCCCAATGCTTCAAGTGCCACAAATGCGAAGGCGGCGACAGCCTCGTCGGCCCCGACCTCAGCAAGATCGGCTCGCAGAAAGACCGCACTTACATCCTGGAAAGCATCACCTTCCCCAACCGCAAAATCGCCCAAGGCTTCCAGATCGTCGTTTTAGAACTCACCGACGGCATGACTGTCGCCGGTCGCCTCCTCAGCGAAAGCGGCGGCAACCTCGTCGTGGAAACCGTGGACGGCGCGGGCAAGCCGCAGAACGTCACCGTCGTCGCCACGAAGATCAAAAACCGCATCAGCGCCCCCTCCCCCATGCCCGAAAACGAAAAAGACAACCTCACCCGCGCCGAACTCCGCGACATCGTAGAATACCTCGCCACGCGGAAGTAGAGTGGCAGAGGCTGGCAATACCGCCGCGCCCAGACTGGTTGTGGCTTAATTTGAACCACGAAGGGCACGAAAGACACGCAGAGCAGGGATGAAATCGCACTCCTCCCTTTGTATTGCCTTCGTGTTCTTCGTGCCCTTCGTGGTTCAAATCTAAACGTTACCACTACTCGGGCTTGCCACGTTGCGCGGCGCGCGGCACTCGTTGGCGGTATGACGCTTATTGACGGCAAGGCCATCGCACAAAAGACCAACGACGAATCGCGCGCGGCAGTCGCGGAACTCAAAGCCCGTGGCATCACGCCGGGCCTCGCCGTGGTGATCGTCGGCGAAGACCCCGCCTCGCAAGCCTACGTGCGCTCGAAAGACAAAATGTGCAGCTCGCTCGGCATGCACAGCGTGAAGCACGAGCTACCCGCCGCCACCACGCAGGCCGAGCTCATCGCGCTCGTCCACACGCTCAATGCAGACCCCGCCATCCACGGCATCCTCGTGCAGTCGCCGCCGCCAAAGCACATTGATGAGCGCGCCGTCGTGGAGGCGATTGACCCGCGCAAGGACGTGGACGGCTTCCACCCGATCAACGTCGCAAAGGTCGTGCTCGGCGATGCGGACGCCTTCGTCCCCTGCACGCCGCTCGGCTGCCAGCGGCTGCTCATCGAGAGCGGCATCGCGACGGCGGGGGCCAACGTCGTCGTCCTCGGGCGCAGCATGATCGTGGGGAAACCGATGGCACTTTTACTGATGAACAAAGGCCCCGGAGGCGATGCGACCGTGACCGTCGCCCACTCGCGCACGCGCAATCTCGCCGAAGTCTGTCGCGGCGCAGACATCCTCATCGCCGCCATCGGGCAGCCCGAGTTTGTGAAAGCGGACATGGTGCGCGAGGGTGCCGTCGTCATAGATGTAGGCATCAACCGCGTGAGCGATCCCACCTCCGCGAAAGGCTACAAAATCGTGGGCGACGTCGCTTTTGCCGAAGTCGCGCCCAAGTGCCGCGCCATCACCCCCGTGCCCGGCGGAGTCGGCCCCATGACCATCGCCATGCTCATGGCCAATACCATCGCCAGCGCCCGGCGCAGCGCCCAGTGAGACAGAAGGCCATCTGGCGGCTCGTCTTGAGCACCGCCGCGTGGGGCCTCAGCTTCCCCGCGGCCAAAGCCGTCATGCAAGCGCAGGCACTCCTGCTGCCCGACCGCCCGGAGTGGTTTCACGCCGCGTTCATCCTCTTTAATCGGATGCTCATCGCCACCGTCGTCATGCTCCTCCTGCTCCGCTCGCGGATGCGCGGCCTCACCCGCACCGAGCTGCGCCAGGGCATGGAGCTGGGCCTCTTTGGCGGGCTCGGGATGCTGCTCCAGACGGATGCGCAAAACTACATCGCCGCCAGCACCTCCGCCTTTTTTACCCAATTCACCTGCGTCTTCATCCCCCTCACCATCGCCCTCCGCAGCCGCCGCGCGCCCACCGGCAGCGTCGTGGCCTCCGCCCTCCTCGTCATGACTGGCTGCGCCGTCTTGAGCGGCGTGCAGCTCGGCGGCATCGCATTTGGTCGCGGCGAATGGGAGACCATCGCGGCGGCAGTTCTTTTCACCGCACAGATCCTCTGCCTAGAGCGCGCCGAGTTTCACGGCACCGATTCCATGCGCACGGCCACCATCATGTTTGCGATGAAAGGCACGATCCTCCTGCCCTTCGTGCTCGCCGGGTGCGGCGGCATCGCCACGCTGGCCGCGCCCTACACCTCGCCCAGCGTCCTCGGGCTCTCGGCGCTCCTAGCCATCGTCTGCACCGCCTACGCCTACTCGGCGATGACGCATTGGCAACGCTACGTCACCTCCACCCAAGCCGGCCTCATCTACGCCACCGAGCCCGTCTTCGCCTCCGTGTGGGCGCTCTTCCTACCCGGCCTCTTCTCCACCCTCGCCGGCCTACACTATGCCAATGAGCAACTCCACTGGCAGCTCTTCGCCGGAGGCACCCTCATCCTAGCCGCCAACCTCCTCCTCATCCTCCACCCCCCGAAAGCCGTAGAGCCCCCACCCTTCGCCCACCCGTAGGCGGGAGAAACGGACAACGTCTTTCAGGAATAGGAGTATCCCCGTGACTCACAAACCAAGAAGACAGGTCGTGAAAAAGACAAACAGGCGGCCATTTACAGACCTGCAAGCACCATCCTACTAGAGCAGGATGCCCATTTCAGACCTGCAAGCACCATCCTGCTAGAGCAGGATGGCATTTACAGACCTGCAAGCACCATCCCTGTGGCCGGGGGTCGCATTTGTGGCGATAAAACCGCCGCTTTAAGACATCGCCATGGGTGAGCGAGTCATATTTCGGTCATTTTGCTCAAAAACTCCGATTCCCACCCCATTCCACCTATCCCGCAGGCGTTCCCGTCCACATATTATTGAGATGAGAGAAATGACTCGCGGAGCGAGTGCCCGAGGGTGGCCGTGGGTTTTAGCCCACACGCCCCGATGGAGGGCCGAGGCTCGGATTTATGCCAGCCTTGGGCAACGCCCAAGGTAGATTCGTGGGCGCGACCTAGGGCCGAAGGTGCGGCCCATTTTGTCCGGGGGATCGCCGTGATGGATCGGGCCTTCAGCCCTTGGGCTTTGACCGTGTCGAGACCTAGGCCGTCGCTCGTTCCTCGCTTTGGCCTAGGCTGGCATAGAGCTGGGCCTTCGGCTCTTCATCGCGGCGTTCGGTTTAAACGACCAACGGCTAGATCGCGGCCCTACACCACATACTCCCGCTTTTTGCTGATGCCCGGAGTCGGGACGGGGTATTTGCCGTCTTTGCCGAGTTGGAGCGGGGCGGGGCTGTCGAGGGTGAGTTTGTCCACGTCGGGGGCAAATTCGTGGTCGCTATTGAGGATGTCGTCGAAGGTGATGATCTGGCCGGTGTGCGCGGCCATGCGGCCCATGCTGGTGACGAGGCTGGCTTTCGCACCGCGCTCGACTTCGTTGTAAGGCTTGTTGTTGCGGATGGCGTCGGTGAGGTCTTCCCATTCGAGTTGGTAGGGGTTCAGCTCGTCCTTGGGCGCTTGCCAGAGGAGGTTTTCGCTTTTGATGCTTTGGCCTTTGAAGAGCTTGGAGCGGCACGGGGTGTGCCCGGCGCTGCTGACGACGGCCATGCCTTTGGAGCCGTGGACGTAGGTGGCGAAGTCGTCGCGGCAGCCGTCCATATTGCGACCTTCGAGGAAGAATTTTGTGCCGTCGGCGAAAGTGTATTCTACCGAGTAGTGATCGAAATTTTGATCCACATAATCGTCGCGATAGTGGCGGCCACCGCTGGCTTGGGCTTGGACGGGCCAGTCGTTTTTCATCCAGCAGGCCTCGTCTATATTATGAATGAAGAAGTCGCTATAGCAGCCGCCGCTCGCCCATAGGAAGCTGTGGAAACGCTGAATCTGGTGATGCAGCTCGGGGGTGCCGGGAGGGGCGAGCTTGGAGCGAAAGGAAGCGATAGGCCCCTGCATCCGGTAGGCGCGGCCCAGGATGATGTCGCCGATTTCGCCCTGCTGGATGCGGTCGTAGAGCTCCTGGCGGACTTTGCAGTGGCGGCACATGAGGCCGACGCCCACTTTCATGCCGCGCTTTTTGGACTCCTCGCCGAGCTTCAGCATCCGGCGCGTGGTGGGGCCGTCCACGGTGACGGGTTTTTCCATGAAGACATTGATGCCTTTCTCGATGGCATACTGGAACTGCACCCAGCGGAAGGCGGGCGGCGTGGCAAAGATGGCGATATCGCCGGGCTTGAGCGCATCAATGGCGTGTTTGTAGCCGTCGAAGCCGATGAACTTCTTGTCGCCCACGTCCACTTTTTCGCCGTGCATGCTCTTGAGTCCGTTGAGCGAGCCGTCGAGGCGATTTTGGAAAATGTCGGCAATCGCGGTGAGTTTCGTCGGCCCGGTCTTCACGGAAAGGGCGTTATCCGCCGCGCCCGTCCCGCGCCCACCCGCGCCGATGAGCGCAACGCCGATGGTGTCGGTGCCCGCTGCGTGGACGTGTGGCAATGCCACTCCAGCAAGCGCGGAGACGGCGGTGGCCTTGGTGGCGGTCTTGAGGAATTCGCGACGAGTAGTGGTGGTGTGGTTCATGTTGGGCATCGGTGTTGAGGTTGAGAAATACTGCGGAGACGTGAGGACTTAGAAGAAAGCTGTCCCCATTTACAATGCACTCAAAAACTCCACGACGCGCGGGCGCAGTGCGTCGCTGGGGAAGCGCATCTTTCCTACTTCCGCACCGCACTGCGCCGGGCAAGATGCTCGTCTTCGTGGAGTCTTCATCATTTTGGAAGATGCCGTTATTCGCGCCAGTAGGCGGGGAGGTTGGGCTTGGTTTCGCGGAGGATTTCGAGGATGGCGGTGCGGTCTTCGGGGGTGAG
>JAYVQK010000178.1:0-6181 GCA_043757005.1 Verrucomicrobiaceae bacterium | reverse complement strand
GCGATTTTTTTTGAGAGAAGGAGCGAGGATGTTGATATGCCGTCGCGAGGCGAGTATCACCCGCAGACCTTCTTCCGATGCTCCGTATTCTTCACCCTGCCGACTGGCATCTTGGCCAGTCTTTCCACGGCTACGATCGCGACTACGAGCACGCGCGATGATGGCGCGGCGTTGCTGGGGCAAGTCACGCGCGCAATTCCTCTCAATTGGCTGCTGCGAAACTCCGCACTTGCCAGCCAACTGCTCAAAGGCATAGTGCGCGCCCTTTTCGCCACCTTTGGCGGAACCACTACAGACACCACTTTTTTACTACACGCACCGACATGGCCAACGCTAACGATCTCCGCAAAGGAATGTGCATCCGCTATAACAGCAACCCAGCCATCGTGCTCGAAGTCATGCACCGCACGCCGGGCAACTTGCGCGCTTTTGTGCAAGTCATCATCCGCTACATCGGCACGGGCAAAAGCGCGGACGTGCGTTTTGGGAGCACGGATAAAGTGGACCTCGTCGAGGTGGAGCGGCAGAAGATTGATTTCAGCTACAAAGACATGGGCAGCTATCACTTCATGGAGCCGGAGACTTTTGAGACGATCACTTTCGACGAAGCGTTCGTGGGCGACTCGCGCTTTTTCCTCACCGAAAACCAGCAGGTGGAAATCCTCTACGTGGAGGGTAAAGCCGCCAGCCTCAGCCTGCCTACAACCGTGATCCTCACCGTCGCGGAATCGCCGGAAGGCGTGCGCGGCGATAGCGCAAATAACGTGCAGAAAATGGCGACGCTGGAAACCGGCAAAGCCATCCAAGTCCCGCTCTTCATCAAGGAGGGCGAGAAGATCAAAGTGAGCACCGAAGACGGCAGCTACCTCGGTCGCGCGTAAGAAAACTTCGCCGATTTTCCCGAGACTTGTCGAGAAAGCCGTGGCCACTGCGGAGGTGCCACGGCTCTTTCGTGACAAGTCACGGGGGAAATCGAGAGCTTTTATGGAGACGCTGATTTCAACAAGCGGCGAGTAACGAGAAACGACTCGGCGCGATTGAATCGGAGTCTCCCTAAAGCAGCCGCCCGTGTAGAATAAACATGGCGGTGTAGAAGTATATGATGAGCCCGGTGACATCCACCAGCGTCGCCACGAAGGGTGCAGAGGATGTGGCGGGATCAAGGCCGAGCCTCTTTAGTAAAAGGGGGAGCATAGAGCCCGCTAGCGCGCCCCATAGGACGACACCGAGGATGGCAATGCTCACTGCCGCTGCGATCCAGATATAATAGGGCCCGTAAAGATCGTGCCCAAAGTGCGCTGCTGAGGTCTGCCAGACGACGATGCGCGCAAAGCCGATGGCGGCGAGGATACCGCCGAGACAGAGGCCCGAGAGTGCTTCCTTTTTCATCACCAGCCACCAATCACGGAGGCGGACTTCGCCAAGAGACATCGCGCGGATAATGAGCGTGGTCGCTTGCGAGCCAGCATTGCCGCCGGAGGAGAGGATGAGCGGCATGAAAAAGGTGAGCACCACCGCTTTGCCGATCTCATCTCCAAAACTGGTAACGACGGTGCTGGTGAACATCTCCCCGAGGAAGAGCACGACAAGCCAAACGGCACGTTTCTTCACCAGCTCCCATAGCGGAGCCTTCATGTAAGGTTCGTTGAGTGCCGCAGTGCCGCCCATCTTTTGGATGTCCTCGGTCGTCTCCTCCTCCTGCACATCGAGCATATCGTCCACGGTCACGATCCCGAGGAGCTGGCCCTCGCTGTCGGTCACTGGAAGCGTATTGCGGTCGTATTTCTTGAAAGTATCGAGCGCAGTGGAAGCGTGTTCGGTCGCCTTGAGGGATACGTATTTGTCGTCGCGGATGTCGCGGACCAAGGCTGAGAGGGGCTGGATGAGCACTTGGCGGATGCGCACGTCGTCAATGAGCCGCCCGCGTTCGTCGGTGACGTAGATCACGTTCAGCGTCTCGGAATCGCGCCCGACTTTGCGGATGTGATCAAGCACTTGCTGGATCGTCCAGTCGTCGCGCACGGAGACGAGGTCGGGCGTCATCAAGCGGCCCACGCTGCCTTCGGGGTAATTCAGCAGCGTCTGTGCGATGGCCTTTTCCGCTGGCGAAAGGAGCTGGAGGAGCTGGACGACGGCGTTGCTGGGCAATTCTTCGAGCAGCGCCGTGCGATCGTCGGGCGACATCTCGTTGAGGATATTTGCCGACGCCGCGTGGCCCATCGCTTTGAGTAGGACTTGCTGCGTGTCCGTATCGAGATACTCGAAGACATCCGCCGCGAGTGCCTGCGGCAAAATGCGGAAGACTACGGCGCGCTCATCCTCGGGCAGCTCCGTGACGATCTCGGCGGCGTCCGCCGGTGGGAAATCGGCAAAGGTCTCCCGCAGCCCGGCGAGGTCGCGACGGGCGATCATATCTTTGATTTCAGGGCCGAGTAGAGTTCCGAGCATGACGCGCTGTGGCGAATGGCGGATGCAGCGCCCACACGCAATGCCGAACGTGCGCGTGGCGCAAAAAAACTTGCGCCTCGTTTGAATAAAACCACTTCCCGCCGCGTCGGAACGGCTTATCTTTTTTCCTGTGAAAGCTCTACTTCTCGCCCTTGCCATCGCACTTCCCACCCACGCCGCCAGCAATCTGCCGCGCGAAGATGGGGCCGTGTATCTCGAAGACTTCGCGGTGAAAACCGTGCGCCTCGCCACGGTCGCGGACGCCGCCGTCGCGACGAAACCGAGCGATGGAAAATCCCTCGGCATCATCCGCAAAGGCAGCGCCGTGGAGCTACTCGCCATCAGCGACACCGCCTATCGCGTGCGTGGGCAAGCGGCGCAGGGCGGCGTCGCGGGGTGGGTCGCCGTGCAGGCGGTGAGCGCGCTGAAGCCGGAATTCATCGAGAGCCTAAAACAAAACGCCAAACGCAAAGCGGAGGTAGATACGATGATCGCGAAAGGCGAGGTCGCGCTGAATATGACCCCCGAGGAAGTCACCGCCGCGCTCGGCAAAATCCAAAAGAAAACCTCGAAGCTCGACGCACAAGGGCGCAAGGAGGTGTGGGAAGTCATCCGCTACACGCGCGTGCCGCAAGAGACCACGGGCTACGACCGCACGGGGCGGCTCGTGACCAGCACTGTCTATGTGAAAGTGCCCTCCGGGAAATTGACCGTCTCATTTGAAAACAACCTCGTGAGCGCACTGGAGCAGACCGAGGGCAACACCGACGTGCAGCCCCCCGTGCGCCTCGTTCCCGTGCCGGTGCTCGTGGTGAATTGAGCACCCTTTCGTTAGCGGAATCAGCCGCTGCGGTTCATTTTTCACGGTATCAGTCAGCGGTTTTTAATACGTTGCTGCACTGAGGCGGGCGAACATCTTGGTGTTTGTGCCGATGGGAATTTGCGCGGTGATGGTGTCGGCATCGGTGCCGTTTTCGATGATGGTAAAGATGACTCCGCCCTCGGTGCCGCTAGCAACGGGAACGGTGACGGAAGTCCAAGTCGTGAGGTCGGCGCTGGTGAGAATTTGCACGCCCACGCTGTATTCACTTTCGTCTGTGCGGCTGAAGCTCAGGGTGAGGTAGTCGCCGCTCACGGCAGCAGTGGGGAGGATGCTGCTGGTGTTGGTGAGCGGGTTGCCGCCGAGGACAAATTCGAGCGCATTGGCGACGCCGTCTTTGTCTGGATCGTCGCCCAAACCAGCTTCTTTTCCAGCGGTGCCGTCGAGGCCGTTGAGCGTGGCCCATTCGGTGAAGAGCATACTACTGGTGGTCACGTTCAAGATGCCGTTGCCAGTAATGCTGGCGCTCTTGTGCGTGGCGGAGGAGGTGAGGCTACCCCAAGTGCCTGTGTATTGATGGACGCCGCCGAGAGTGAGCTGGCCGACAGTATCGGTGCCGCTGAAATTGAGGTTTAACGTGGCCCCACTGGCGATGGAGACATCCGCCGCATCGCCGAGCGCGGCGCTGCTGATGCTGAGCGTGCCTGCGCTCACGGTGGTGCTGCCGGTGCGGGTGTGCGTGCCGCTGAGGGTGAGCGTGCCTGCGCCGAGTTTGATGAAGTTGCCTGCGCCGCTGATCGTGTAGGGGAAGGTGACGTTATCGCTGTGGTTGATGCTCAGCGTGGCTCCGGTGCTGATGGATACAGGGCCGGCGATGCTGCCTGTCGCGGCTCCGCTGCCGAGTTGCAGCGTGCCTGCGCTCACGGTTGTGGTGCCGCTCAGCGTGTTGGTGCCGGTGAGCGTGAGGGTGTTGGCCGATGATTTATTGAGCGCTCCTGCACCGCTGATGATGCCACCGTATGTGGTGTTCGTTGTTGTGTCCCACTTCAACGTGGCACCGCTGGAAGTGACGATGCCATTGGTCGCCACGCTGCCCGTGCTGCCGCCGTTGCCGATGCTCAAGGTGCCTGCGACGACTTGCAAATTGCCGGTGAATGTATGCGCGCCAGTGAGGCTCGTGGTGCCCGCGCCTTCTTGGCTGACGACGCCTGCGCCGCTGATGCTGCCTGCGTAGTTGTAGGCGTTGCTGCGCTTGATGAGCAGGGAGCCGGTGCCCACCACCGCTGCGTCGCCGGGCAGCGTGCCGGTGGTGCCGTTGTTACCGATGATGAGGAAGCCAGCATTCACGGTGGTGAGGCCGGTGTAGGTCGGCGAGCCGATAATGATGAGGCTGTGGATACTGTTGAGCAGTCCCGTTTTGGTCAAACCGCCGCTGCCGCCGTTGCCGAAATTGCCAGCGAGCGTGACGTTATAAACGCCGACATCGAACGTCGCTCCTGCGCTGCCGATGGTGATGATGCGAGTGGTGCTGATGTCGCTCACGAAGTTGGCCGTCCATTGCAGACCGCCGCCGTTGAGCGTGATGGCGTTGGTGCTCGCGCCGAGTTGCGCGGGGGTGTTGAACGACACTGCGCCACCACTCACGGTGAGTCCGCCGGTGTTGGTGTTGGTGTTGGTGAGAGTGAGCGTGCCTGCGTCTTTCTTTTCAACACTGCCCGCGCCGCTGATGACGCCGCTGTAAGTCGAGGCATCGCTGCGATTGAAAACCAGCGCGCTGCTGTTGGCGATGTTCGCCGCGAGTGCGCCGCTGGTGCTGCCGCTGCCGATGCTGAGCGTGCCCGCGTTCACCGCGACGCTGCCGGTGAAGGTGTTCGCGCCGCTCATCGTGAGCACGCCAGTGCCGCTCTTCGTTAATGCAACGCTGGTGCCACTGATGGCTCCGCTCAGAGTCAGCGCTGCGTTTGGATCAATCGCGGCACTCGCGCTGCTGCCGAACGCGATGGCCGACGCGATGCTGTGCGTGAGCGCGCCCGTCGCCGGATTCGTGGTGCTGATCGTCGCCGCATTGCTGAGCGTGAGCGTGTTGTTGCTCAAGGTGTAAGCACTGCTACCTCTAAACGCGAGCGCGCCGATGCTGCGGTCGCCATTGAGATTGATCGCATACGGCGCTGTGCCGGTGAACTGCACGGTGTCAGTGCTCAGTGGCAGGGCGAGATCAATCCAGTTGGCCGCATCGCTCCACAGGCTCGTGCCTTCGCCGCCAGTCCAGATCGCGCCATCAACGACGTTGGTGACGGACACACTCACTGCGATGCCGGAGGTGGATGCAACGGTGCCGTCGTGGGCTTTGGCAAAGAACGCCGTCTGATAGCCGAAGGCATTGGCCGCTGGTGTCCAAACAAAACTCTCACCCGCCGAGAGCAGCGTGCTGCCTGCGATGGCGGCCACGCCGTTCTTGGTCAGCGTGCCGGTGGAGAGACCGGAAACGAGGAAGCTGATCGCATCGCCATCCACATCCGCTTCATCCGCAGCGGCGGCGAGCGCGGCGTAAGTGAGCGTGAACGGCGTGTCCTCCGTCGCGCCAGTGATGGCGTTGATCGTCGTCATCGTCGGCGCATCATTCACTGGCGTGAGATAGGCACTCACTGCGAGCGCGGCATCGGAACTGAGCGTGCCATCATAAGCCGTGACGGTCATCGCGGTGTAGGAGCCATTGGCATCGCCCGGTGGCGTCCAAACAAAGGTGTCGCCACTGGAGAGCAGCATACCTGCGGTCACCGTCACACCGTTCTTGGTGAGCGCGCCGCTGAAGGTTTCTTCGACGCGGAAAGAGATCGCGTTGCCATCGGCATCCGCTTCGTTCGCCGCAGCGGCGACGGCGGCGTAGGTGAGGTTATAAACCGTGTCTTCGAT
>JAYVQK010000177.1:0-6198 GCA_043757005.1 Verrucomicrobiaceae bacterium | reverse complement strand
GGCGATTTTAGCAGCACCCACGCCGACTCCCAGCAATCCATCGTCCACACCGACCACGAGCGCGAAGACGTAAGCACCCTCTACCCCGCCGCCCAAGCTCTCGCCGTGGACATCTGCGACACCGTAGAATTCTACTACCGCCACGACCCCGACGCCTCCTCTCGCCGAGAAAAATGCGCCCGCTGGGGAGTAGTCTATTTTTTCGAGCCTAATGAGACGCCCGACCCCGTGGTGCCGCCGGTGCCGACGCCGTAGGGGTGGGGCCCCCCGAGGGCCATCAGCTCCGAGAGGGCCAATGCGCGCTAATCATAGCCCAGCACTTTAGTGCTGGGACGACGTGTGTGAAGCGGGGGAGTCCCGTAGGGACGGAAGGGGCGTTCTTTCGTCCCTGCGGGACTCGCCGTTTTTTTGGGACGCTTTCCCAGCACTAAAGCGCTGGGCTATGGTCAGGGCGGCATGGGGGCGGACATCCTCCGCGCGCGGCATCCGCGCGAGCTTGCGGATGAGCGGTCGCTTTTTCCGATCGGGAATGACGGCTTTGGCGCGATGAAGGGGCACTGGTTCCGTGCGGAGATGATCGAGGAAATGATCCGCCGCGCGGAGGTGGTGAACGCTTCGACTTGCACGGCGGACGATGTGCTTTACTCGATGGGACTGGATGTTTTTAACGCGGTCTATCATCGCCACGCGGCGGCGCTGGCGCATGAGCTGGTCTTGCTTCGCGGGCAAAATGATACGCCGGAGCCGAGGGGATGGTATTTTTCAGTGTCTCACGAAGGGAAAAGAAGGTGGCTTGTGAAATTTTTCACAAAGTCCTTGCATGATGGAAATATATTTTGTAAATTGATGATGAACAAAAGAAGTGCGCAGCTTTTTTCAACACCTTGAAGACTTTTAACGTTATTACCCTCGACTGATCCGATGCCGCAGATTTTCAAACGCGGGGCTAATTTGGCCCCATTGCTTATCGCCATCGTTCTCGGTGCTCTTGGCACCGCGACGGTGTGCGCTTTCACGTATTACTGGACGCCGAAATACACGCGCGTCGGATATCAACCGAATCAGCCCGTGCCTTTCTCCCACAAGATCCACGCGGGGCAGATCGGTCTCGATTGCCGCTACTGCCACAGCTTCGTGGAGACGGCGGCGCACTCGAACATCCCGAGCGCGCAGGTGTGTATGAATTGCCATTCGCAGATTCAAAAAGACAACCCGAAGCTCGCGCCGGTGCGTGAGGCTTGGGAGACGGGCAAGCCGGTGCAGTGGGTGCAGATCCACAAGACGCCGGACTACGTTTTCTTTAACCACAGCGTCCACATCAACCGGGGAGTCTCATGCGTGAGCTGCCACGGGCGCGTGGATCAAATGGATGTGGTGTATCAAGCGGAGTCGCAGTCCATGAAGTGGTGCCTGGAGTGCCACCGCAACCCAGAGAATGCGATCCGTCCGCTGGATCAAGTCACGAATCTCGCATGGCAGGCGACGCCGAAGGGCAAAGAATCTATCGCACAGGCTCAGGTTGATCAGGGCCTCGAACTCATCCACAAACGGGGCATCAACGCCCCCGTGAGCAACTGCGCAGGCTGCCACCGCTAGACTCGCTAGACCATGAGCAAACGCATTTTTCAACATCCGCAGGAAACAGGCAACGGGCCTACTTATTGGCGCAGCGTGGGGCAACTCGCCCAGACGCCGGAATTCAAAGCATGGCAGGATCGCGAATTTCAGACTGGCGCTGCCGAGCTGAATCCCGAAGTCGGTCGTCGTGGCTTCATGAAATACATGGCCGCGAGCGCCGCGCTCGCAGGTCTCTCGATGAGCGCCTGCCGCCGCGAGGAGAAGCTGCTGGTGCCTTTCGTGCAGGGCGTGGAGTGGAGTGTTCCTGGAAAAGCGATTTTTTACGCCACCTCGCGCCCGCAACGTCGCGGAGCGCACCCGCTGGTAATCGCCACGTATGATGGCCGCCCGACGAAGGTCGAGGGCAACCCACGGCACGCGGCGAGCAAAGGCGCGACGGACATCCAGAGTCAGGCTTCGCTGCTCGATCTGTATGATCCAGACCGCTCGCGTCGCTTCCAGCACGATGGTGTGGAGAGCAATGAAGCGGAGTTCACGAAGTGGCTCGGCGATGTGATGCAGAAGGCTGGCGACGGCGCTGGCATTGGTTTCCTCAGTGAGCATTTTAATTCACCCACCTACTCGCGCCTGAAAGCCGCAGTGCTCGCCAAGCTGCCAAAAGCAGTGTGGGCGACCTACGAGCCACTCGGCGGGGAAGAGGCGCGCACGGCGCAGACGGCCAGCTTTGGCGAAGGTCTGCGCTCGGTGCCGCAACTCGATAAAGCGGACGTGATCCTCAGTCTCGATTGTGATTTCCTCGGCTTCGACGAAGGCCGTCTCGAAGGCATCCGCGCTTTCGCAGATCGCCGCAAGCCCGAGCAGAAGATGAACCGCCTCTACGTGGTGGAGAATCGCTACACCACGACGGGCGGCAGCGCCGATCATCGTCTGCGCGTGCAGGCGAGCAAAGTGGGCGCAGTGACGCTCGCGCTCGCGGAGAAAGTCGCCGCCGCCACGGGTGACGCATCGCTGAAAGAAGTCATCGCGCAATTTCCAAAAGTCGCCACGCCAGCCGGTGCGAAAACGCCGCAGTGGATCGAAGAAGCCGCTGCGGATCTCGCCGCGAATAAGGGCAAGGCGCTCGTGCTCGTCGGCTACCGCCAGCCCGCAGCAGTGCAGGCGCTGGCTCATGCGATCAATGCGGCGCTGGGTAGCTTCGGCAAGACTGTCGTGGGCCGCAAGACTGGCACTTCGCACACAAAGGCGACGATCACGGATCTCGCGAAAGCGATTGAGGGCAAGCAAGTGAAGACGCTCTTCGTGCTCGGCGGAAATCCCGCCTACAACGCGCCCGCCGATCTCCAGTGGGCGAAGATCACCGCAGGCATCGAAGTCGTCCGTCACGGCTATTACGAAGACGAGACGACCTACGCAATCGAGGCCGATAAGGACAACAAAGTCACCGCGCGTCATTTCGTAAAATGGCACGTCCCCGCCGCGCATTATCTCGAAGCATGGGGCGACGGCACCGCCAGCGATGGCAGCTACGTTTCCCAGCAACCGATGATCTTGCCGCTCTTCGGCGGATGGT
Organism: Verrucomicrobiaceae bacterium; assembly: GCA_043757005.1. GTDB lineage: Bacteria > Verrucomicrobiota > Verrucomicrobiia > Chthoniobacterales > Chthoniobacteraceae > SXWH01. Next base: position 3,050 of record JAYVQK010000177.1, on the reverse strand, counting down.
CGGAGACGCAGCTCCTCGGCGTGATTCTCACGGGCAAAAAGAACGACGGACTGGAGCTGGTGCAGGATACTTTCAAAGTCATCGCAGGCGGCATCAGCGCCGAGTCGTGGGCGAAATTCCTCCACGACGGTTCGCTCGCCAATAGCGCTCCAGACGCCGAGACGCTCGCTTTCAACGCCGCCACCGCAGCGACGCTCGTGGCCACGCACAAAACGAGCGAGGGCATGGAGGTCGTCTTCATTCCTTGCGCGAAAGTGGACGATGGCCGCTTTAGCAATAACGCTTGGCTGCAAGAGCTGCCGGACATGATTACCAAGGTGACTTGGGACAATGCCGCGATCATCAGCCCCGACACCGCGAAGAAGCTCGGGCTTCATGCGGAGAAAGAGAACGCGCAGTTCAAATTCGATAACGGCTCGTGGATTTCCATCGAGGTCAACGGCGCGAAGCTCGAAATCCCAGTCTATATCGCACCCGGTCACGCCGATGACAGCATCAGCATCACGCTCGGCTACGGTCATTCGCACGAGGGCCGCGTGGGTGGTCGCGAGGGCAACTATATGTCGCACGGTGGCTGGGGCGCAGTGAAGAGCCCAGTCGGCTTTAACGCCTACCCGATCCGCACGAGCAGCACGCTTTATTTCGCCAACGGCGCGACGGTGAAAGTGCTGGATCGCAAGCAGCATCTGCTCGGAGTCACGCAAGAACACGGCGCACTGGAAGGTCGCGGCGCGGACGTGATTCGTGAGGGCACGACCGAGGATTTTGCGAAGAACAAAGGCTTTGCCAAAGATCACGAGTGGCTCGAAGAGCATCGCGCGATGGATGCTGAGGCTGAGGCGCACGACAAGACGGGGCACCCTGTCTCGCGTAGCGCCTACTCGCACCCGCCGCTGAATGATCAGAATCATCAGTGGGGCATGGCGATTGATCTCACGACTTGCACGGGTTGCTCCGCGTGCATGATCGCTTGCCAGAGCGAGAATAACATCCCCGTCGTCGGCAAAGAGCAAGTCATCGAAGGACGCGAGATGCACTGGATTCGGATGGATCGCTACTTCGTGAGCGACATGAATTCCCGCGCAGCGAACAAAGACGATCAGCTCGACATCGCCGAGCCGCGCATGGTCATGCAGCCCATGCCTTGCCAGCACTGCGAGAACGCGCCTTGCGAGACGGTCTGCCCAGTGAATGCGACCGTCCACAGCGAAGACGGCATCAACGTGATGGCCTACAACCGCTGCATCGGCACACGGTATTGCGCGAACAACTGTCCTTTCAAGGTGCGCCGCTTCAACTTCTTCGACTTCAACGAGCGTCAGAAGGACAAGTATTTCCGGCAAAACCTCATCAACGAAAAGGGCATGGCCGACACCCTCAAGATGTCGAAAAATCCCAACGTGACCGTGCGGATGCGCGGCGTGATGGAGAAATGCACTTTCTGTATCCAGCGCGTGCAGGAGGCAAAAATCACCGCCAAAGTGAAAGCCAAGGACACCGACCAAGTGCAGGTGCCGACGGACAGCTTCCAAGTCGCCTGTCAGCAAGTCTGCCCAAGCAATGCGATCACTTTCGGCAACATCAAAGACCCGAACAGCGAAGTGAGCAAAGCCAAAGACAACCCACGTGATTACCGCCTCTTCGACTACGTCGGCGTTGCCGCCCGTGTGAGCTACCTCGCCCGAGTGATGAATCCCAACCATAAAATGCCCGACGTGCCGAAAGACTGGGTCGCAACGAAGCATGAAGGAGGAAAAGCGTAATGGCCACCGCCGCACAAAATAATCATTGCGAAAGCGCAGACGGCATCGTCCGCCTGCACTGCCCGCCAGAAGTGGCGAAAATCCCGCTCATCAACAACAAGCGCAGCTTGGCTTGGATCACGGAAAACGTCGCCAGTATTTGCGAGGAAAAGACGCGCAAATGGTGGTGGATCGCCTTCATGTTCCTCTCGCCCATCGCTCTACTGGTGCCGACTTTGCTCGCCTATCAGGTCGGCAACGGCGTCGGCGTGTGGGGTGAAAATCAGCCATTCGGCTGGGCGTGGGACATCACGAACTTCGTGTTCTGGATCGGTATCGGCCACGCAGGCACACTCATCTCGGCAATTCTCTTTTTGACCCGCCAAAAATGGCGCACTTCGATCAATCGCTCGGCGGAAGCCATGACACTTTTCGCGGTAATGTGCGCCGGACTTTATCCCGGCTTCCACGTCGGTCGCTTCTGGAAAGCGTGGTATCTTTTCCCGATCCCAAACTACAACGGCATCTGGCAAAACTACCGCTCGCCGTTGCTCTGGGACGTGTTCGCCGTCTCCACTTACTTCACGGTTTCCGTGCTCTTTTGGTATGTCGGACTCATTCCCGATCTCGCGACGCTGCGTGATCGTGCGAAAGGCAAGCTCAAGCAATGGGGCTACGGCCTCGCCGCCCTCGGCTGGCGTGGCGGCAATCGTCACTGGCAGCACTACGAGATGGCTTACCTCATCCTCGCGGGCCTCTCGACGCCGCTGGTGTTGTCAGTTCACTCGATCGTGTCTTTCGACTTCGCTACGTCAGTCATCCCCGGCTGGCACACCACGATCTTCCCGCCTTACTTCGTAGCAGGCGCGATTTTCGGTGGCTTCGCGATGGTGCTCACGCTCCTTCTGCCAGCACGTCTGCTCTATCCGCAGCTCGACGATATGCTCACGCGGAACCATGTGGACAAGATGGCGAAAATCATCCTGCTCACCGGCTCCATCGTCGGCTACGCCTACCTCATGGAGCTGTTCGTGGCGCTCGTTTATTCGGGCAATTTCTACGAATACAACGCTTTCTATAACCGAGCCTTCGGTTGGTATAATTGGCACTACTACGCGATGATGACCTGCAACGTCATCGTCCCGCAAATCTTCTGGAGCAAGCGAGCGCGGCACAATTACATCGTCGTCTTCATCGTCTGCCAGCTCGTGAACGCGGGAATGTGGTTCGAGCGGTTCGTGATTATCGGCACCACGCTAGCGCAGGATTTCTTGCCGAGCTCGTGGGGCCATTACACGCCATCGTGGG
>JAYVQK010000176.1:0-23617 GCA_043757005.1 Verrucomicrobiaceae bacterium | reverse complement strand
AGCAGCTTCGAGCCCATGTCAGTCTTACCATACATCTCTTGGATGTTCTCCGGCTCCTTCGATACGTCAAAAGCCTCGGTGGCTTCCGACTGCATCTTGAACGCCATTTCGAACGCCTCAATACGCGCTTCGAGCTGCGCATCCTTTTGCAGCGCCTTCGCGTGCATATCATTCAGGCTATGCACGAGGTCGAGCTGGCGACGCTGGCGTTCCATCGGGCTAAATTGATTGCGGATGTTCAAGATCACGTCGTCGAGATTCATCCCGCGCGAGTAGTTCACATTCACACCCTGATACATTCCGGGCAGGAACGACGATTGACGCCACTCAGGACGCCCGCCGATGGTCACAAAGCCGGGCATATTCTGATTCTCCGTGCCGAGGCCATACACCACCCACGAGCCGAAAGACGGCTTTGGCAACTGAAGCGACCCCGTATTCATGAAACGCTGGGCGACTTCGTGCGCTGGGATGTCCGTCCACAGCGAGCGGATGACGGCGATGTCGTCAATCATCTCGCCGAGCTTCGGAAATACTTCCGACACTTCCACGCCAGATTTGCCGCTCTTCGTAAATTTAAACGGCGAGCCGTAAGCCAGCCCATCGTGGCCGGGGATGGTTTTATTGTCGTATTTCAGCAGCTCGGGCTTCGGATCCCATGTATCCACCTGCGTCGGCGCGCCCGAGGCAAAAATGTGGATGATATGCTTGGCTTTCGCCGGAAAATGCGGCTGTTTCGGAGCGAGTGGCCCCGTGATAATTTTGCCCGCCGCAGGCCCGCCGGGAGTCAGCGCCGCAGCGCCCTCCGCCCAAGGATTGATGCCGAAAAGCGCCGAAAGACTCATCGCGCCAAAGCCCATGCCCGTGCGGAGCAGCATCTGGCGTCGCGTAAAGAGAACGTCGTCGTGTGAAGGGGAATGTTCGCGGAGGTATTTGTCGCTGAGTGGTTGGTTGTTCATGGTAGTTTTATGCTGACGGAGTTGGTTATTTCGTGGTGTGTGTGCCACACAGTGAAAATGTCCGCAATAGATATTTCTTGGACTTTTTTTACAGTGTTTCTAAAAACAATCAGCAGCAGGAATCCCGCCCAACGAGACAGCAAAATTTGCCCCCCCCGAGCAAACGTGTTCCGGCTATCGTCGCCATAGGGCACGCCCCGCCTTTGGATCCGTGCGGTGGTTCCGCTCTGGCGCGTGGAAATAAAGGGGAATCCTTCACATCATTCACAATGACAATGTGATCCCAAAAGTCGCCAATTCTGGCAGGTCATTGGCCCCCTTTTCGCCACGGCAGTATGAATGAAAAAGCTGCAATTTTTATGCTTTATATCTTTTTTGAGGCCCCATTTCTTCTAACGCTCTAAGAAACCATACAACCAAGCCGTGAAGCCCACAGATGCAACTTCCACAGACCATCCGCAGAGTGAATTTCCAAAGCTTTTTGCGAAGCGTGCCGTTCGTGTCGCAAAAAAAGTCTGACGAGATGCTTTACAGCCCGTCTGATTTCGTTCAACTAAAGGCAACTTCCGTTTTTTGTGCTTTTTCTTCATCGCAGTGCTCCTGTTTCACGAAGCACTAAGATGCAAAACAAAACTGTTATAGACTTTTTTTGAAAGAATACAGACACCGTCCCGAACAACGGAAACGTCCACACTCTCCAAATCATCAAACTAATTTTCCAGCCCGACATTTTACCAATTCTGCCCACCATGAAGCTCACGCGTAAACCAGCCAGTAAATCCATCCAAGCCCTCATCGTCGAACCGCTCGAGGCACGTATTGCCCCGGCGACAATCAGTATTGGGCTCAAGAGCGATGGGCGTAATACCGAGTATAATGAAGGGGGGGGGCCTCGGCCTGTCGGCTATAATCTGCTGAACTTTACCGATACGAGCAACTCTTCGGATCCCATTTCTTTGTCTGTGGATAATGCGCCAGTTGGCGTGCCGAATCACGGACTGACTGATCCGCTATTTGACAACACTTATTTCCTACAGCTCTCCGCTGGGGACATTGTGGAGCGGTTCGGGACAACAAATGGCTATAAGCCATTTATTACAATTACGACTGGGCACGTAGTGGCGTATTTCACAGACCACAATAACGATAACGAATTTGACGAAGGTGAACTCACGGGGCTTTCGCTCAGTTCTGGGGCTGTGGTAGCGGTAAACGGGACAGTGCATGGCGATATTGCGACCAATTTAAACGATCATAAGACGAAAAGTCTCACGGATGACACCGTGGATACAAAGGGGCTGGTTTCTGCAAAGCAGGGGATCAAAAGCCTTACTATTGGGGATGTGACGGGGAGTATTTTTAGTGCTAGTGATATTTCGAAAATCTCGATTGAGGAGGGCGTTGCAAATATCTACGCAGGCTCGGCGGCAAACGGGAAGGGGTTTGATTTTTTCGGCGGCTCGCTGGGGGGTAAGGGCACGTTTGCTTTCCCGCTCGTGGCTGGTCAAAAGGGAGCTAGTATTTTAAACATTACAGTGGGCTCAGTGGGTGGAGTCATCCAAGCAGGCGACGGCGGTGCTGGCGCAAAAGGCGGCTCGCTCACGGGGATCAAAATCAATCAGGACACGGATGGTTTTGCGTTATTTGCAGGCAAAGGTGGCGACGGGGATTCAGCCACTAAAAAACAGAGCGGCGGCGCGGGCGGTAGCGTGACCGGGGTGTATGTTTTTGGCGAAGACGACGGAACTGCCAACAGCACGAATGGCACGGTGATCCGCGCGGGTGATGGCGGCGCTGGTCTCACGACGACACAGGGCGGCGCGGGCGGCAAGGTCTCGAAGGTCTATTTGGGTTATGAACTCACGCCGACTGGGCGCGTGGAGTCTGCCAATCTCAGTTCCGATGCGGTTTTCATCGCGGGTGGCGCTGGCGGCACAGGCAAAATAGGTGGTGCTGGCGGGTCGGTCACGGACTCGAAGGTTCGCACCCGCACGCCGGAAATCAACGGTGTCGAAATCTCCATCTACGCTGGCGATGGCGGCACCAGTCTTTCGCCTACCGGGCGTGCAGGTGCGGGTGGCTCTCTCGCGACTCTGGATCTACGCAACCAAAGCCTCGGCTCAGGCACTGACATCCTCGTGCAAGCAGGGCGCGGCGGTAGCACAACGGGTAATGGAATCGGTGCGGTGGGTGGTTCCATTACCGATCTCCAGCTTTTGAGCTTCGATGAGCAAATCATCGCTGGCAACGGGAGCGATGGCAAAAAGGGCGGCGCGGGTGGTTCTATTGCTAGGATTTCATTTAATAACGACTCATCCGTTCTTCCGAATAATTTGTTGATTGATGCAGGCCGGGGCGGCTCCGGCACGGGTGGCGCAGGCGGCAACGCGGGCAATATCAGTAGCATTAACATTCCGGCGACGGACTTAGATACATTCCTCATCAATAGCGGAACCAAAGGAAATGGCGGCGACAGCACCAGTAATGGAATTACACTAGGCGCTAAAGGTGGGCGCGGTTCATCACTCGCGAATATCAACATCACCGACGATGACTCGGACGCGCAACTCGAGGCAGTAGCTTCCGTCCGTGCGGGCTTGGGTGGCTCGGGCAGTAAAGGTGGCGGCGCGGGTGGTGTGATTTCCTCGTTTAATTTTTCCGCTACAGATGTGACTTTTGCGGTCAGTGCTGGTGCGGGTGGCGATGCCTTAGATAAAGGTAAAGGCGGCGCAGGCGGCACGATTGTAAATTCTCTCTTTGTTAGCACGGGCGTCGTTGCCTCCCTGCCTGTGTCTGGTGTCGTCCAATCAGGCAATGGAGGAGCAGGAAGAGGCACAAAGGGCGCGGGTGGCGCAGGTGGACTAATGAAGGCCATCCAGCTTTCACTCCCCGGCAATGCGACTGTGCAGGCTGGGAATGGTGGTAGCGGCGAGACGACACTAGGCTTCATCGTCGGCGGCTCGGCGGGCTCGGGCGGCTCGATTACTGCAGTCGGTATTTTATCGAATGCCTCGGGTGTCTTACGCGCTGGTGATGCTGGTTTAGGCGGTCTAAAAGCTGGCAATGGCGGCTCGATCAAAGGCGAGACCTCTTTGCTGAATGGCGTGCCTCTGACAATCAATGGAGTCCATGCCGATATAGGCATCAGCATCATAGCAGGCAAAGGCTCGCATGGAGGCTACGGTGGCGACATCGCCGGCATCTCCTACAGCAGCACACAGGAAGACCTCACACCCTCCCCTTCGGGTCGTATTTTAGTGCAAGCAGGCGATGGCTCATCAGAGGGTAAAGTGGGCGGCAAAGGCGGCTCCATTCTCCATATGGATAGCGGCTCGGTTTCTTCCGGAGCTTTTCAGACGACCAGCTTTATCGCCGGTAATGGTGGCGGTGGAGCAGAGGTCGTCCGCGCTGGAGCAGGCGGCTCGATCACTGGAGTCACGATCGCGCGTGGCGGTGCGCTCGGTGGAGAGTTCACGATCAAAGCAGGTGACGCGGGCGATTCAAGCAAGGGCACAAAAGGCGCTGCGGGCGGATCTATCAAGACATTTGAGGTTACTGATATTGATCCGGCAACCATTTTGCGCAGCATCGCATCGGGCGACGGCGGCGATGCCATTAAGAAAGGCGGGCTTGGCGGCAGCGTCACAGCAGTCCATGTGCAGGAGCACGACATCGGAGTGCGCACAGGTCAGGTTTTCGGCTTTAGTACCATGGGCGGCATATTTGCAGGTATAGGCGGCAAAGCCTCCGATGCGCTAAAAGGTGAAAAAGGTCTCAATGGCAGCGTGATAGACATCGGAGCAGATGCCATCTCCAGCATTGTAGCAGGCCGCGCAGGAGCACCGGATTTAGCCGAGAAAGTCGCGCAAATTAACCTTAATAAAGACTTTACATCGCTACTCTATAACCTCAACGGAGTATTCCCGAGCAACGGAGCGTTCAAATTAGCCTTCAACGGTGAAGAACATCTCTTCCCAGCAGGCGCGACCGCGAAGGAAGTCCAGAACGCGCTGAACCTTTTTAACGGAATTTCAAATCTCGGCGGAGTGACAGTCACCAGCACTCGCTTTGGTGGTTACGAGATCAAATTCAATCAACCAGGAGACCGCTCAGCCTTCGGCGGCATCGAGCAAATTCCAGTCAAAGTCTCTGAATCAATCCCAGGCTCCATCAAGCCGTTCACCATCACTGAGATCAAGCCGGGCATCGTAAATCTCCCTATTATAGAGACTCGCTCAGGTCAAGGATCTTTCGTCACCTTAGAGGCGACTCCTGGGGAAAGATTTTTAGTGACATCCGAGCAGACTGCTGGTGATCCCGACAATAATGTCCGCGAAGTGCAGTTGCTCGACATTTCGTATTTATCTACTCACCCTACAGGAGTTTTCACGCTTGCATTTGAAGGCGAGACTACGGGGCAACTACTGCCGACTGCAACCGCCGCCGATATTCAGACCGCACTCAACGCTCTTACAAGCATTGCTTCGCAAAATAATGGAGTAGTAGTGACTACTTCCAATAGCGGTGTTGGGAGGTTCCTAATCACCTTCACAAACGATGCGAGTCAAAACCCGATCACTGGTAGCTTCTTAGTGAGCGAGGTGCAGCATCTCGATCTTGCCAGCTTGGTTGCGATTCAAGGAAGCACATTCAGTCTTACATACGAGGGAGAAAGCATTGCACAGATTCCGACGACTTCTACGAAGACACAAATCGAAAGTGCGCTGAATCTTTTAAACACGATCATCACCGATGGCAAGGTAGTTGTTACGGATACCGCTCCAGGCGAGTTTGACATTAACTTTATCGTCAATGGAGATCGCAATGCGATTTTGGTTACCGATCAGGTCAGGGAAGTCCAGACGCTCGCATTAGGTTCATTTAGTAATGAGACAAGTGGTGATCTTTACCTCTACTTCGGCACCCAAGTGACTCCTGCGCTTTCGCCAATTTCTACCGCCGCGCAAATTGATGCCGCGCTAGAGGCGCTCCCTGCAATCGGCGTAGGAGGCGTGGCCGTCACGGAAGACTCCCTCCACACTTTCTCGGTGACCTTCCAGACGAATGGGCAGCAACAAGAGTTGGTCGCGCAAGGCAAACTCTTTGAGAAGCAATTGCTGGATCTCACTGCGTATTCGGCCTCTAGCACCTCTGAATTCACCTTAAAGACCTCTTCGTATGCCAATGTAGTCGAGCAGGTGATCGGCAGTTCTTTAAGTCTTCCTCAGGCAACGACTCGTCAAGGTGCGATTCATGATATTTTGGCGATTACAACGCGGGCAGGTGTTAATCCTAATTTGCCTGCTTCACTAGGAAGTGCCGAATCCCAATACCTTGAATTAGGTTCTCTATACACGGACCCATTCGCTGAGTTTTATCTCGATTATCAAGGCACTCGGACTACCTTCTTGAAGGCGAGCGCATCCGCCACTCAGGTGCAGGACGCACTTAATAAGCTCGGAGCGGATGTATCTGTCGCAAGTAATGCCCCTGGCACTTATGATGTCACTTTTAAGCAAAACCAAAACCAGCAGCAGATCGTCGGTAAAGTAGGCATCCGCGAGATTCAAACACTTTCCACAAATCCTCTCACTGGTGTGTCGGGGGCGGAATTTTCCCTACAAGCAGGTGTCAATACCACGAATCCTATTCCCAACACAGCGGCATCCAATAGAGTTCAGGAAGCACTGAATTCACTGGTCAGTCTTGCCCCTTTCGGTGGAGTGACGGTTACTAGCACCGGCGTCAACGCTTACACATTCACCGCAAAAGACTTCGGCGATATGCCTAATATCGTAGGCAAAGGAGCCGGAACCGCTGGGCACGAGTCGCAAGTCATTCAACTTACCTCATTTGCCTCCATTCCGAATACTTATTTCGAGGTGACCTTTAACGGTGCTACCAGCGGCCCTCTCCCTACCTCCGCTAGTGCAGCGCAAATTCAAGCCGCGCTCAATGGTCTAAGCAGCGTGGCAGAGTTGCGTCCAGATAATAACGGAGCAGTCGTAGCTACAGTGCCGGATGTGGCCAAGCCAAATGATTTCCGCTTGGACTTTAACGTCTTTGATAATCAGCCAGCGATTTCCGTGCGGCTTTACACCGATGATATTGCTGGCCCCAATATCATAGTGGAAACCACTCCTGGCAAGCAAGTTTCGCTGACAACTACGGTGGCCCAGCAAGGCAGTGTGCAGAATATCACCGCAACAACGCCTACTGCTGGCACCGCTGGCACAGCTGAAATCCAACATATCACGCTCGGTGCCTTAGCTAGTAATGCACAAGCAGAATTCTACCTCACTCCCGATGGGGTAGCGAAAACCGCCTTCCTTGCCAGTAACGCTTCTGCGGCAGACATTCAAACAGCACTAGGAGCGATCGGCGTGAACGCCACAGTTACTCAGGCCGGCGCTGGGTCGTTTGATATTACCTATACCGCGAATGGAGATGCCACCCAACTTACCGGAAAAATTGGATTCCGCGAATCGGTCAATCTAGACACTACAGCCCTTTCTTCCTTCATCGGTGCAGAATATACGGTGAAAGCAGGAGCGAGCATCACCGCGCCGCTTAGTGTGGCGACCACTGATGTGCAGCTCGATGCAGTGCTGGACACGCTCGCCTCCCTGCTGCCGACCGGTGCTGTTACGGTCACTTCTACAGGAAGTATTTTCAATATTAAAGCAAACGATCTCGGTGATATGCCTGATATCGTCGCAAATGGCGGCAACTCGACCCACTTTGAAGTGCAGACGGTGAAACTGAGTAACTACACAGCGATACCTAATACAACCTTTACTCTAGCTTTTGACGGGCAAACCATCGCCCCCGCGCTTCCTGTAACTGCGACGACAGCTCAGGTTCAAGCGGCGCTCAATGTGCTTACCTCCGTCAAAAACATTCGTGCAGACGGGACTGGCGCAGTCGTGGTGACCGCGCCCGACGCAGCGAATCCGAATGACTACCAGATCACATTCAATGTCTTCGGAGATCAATCCTCACTGGCCAGTAAATTAATCAGTGACTATCTCTTTGCTCGCCAGTTGGACACAGAACTCGTTCATGGTAGCACGATTGACCTCACCACGACCACCACCTTACAGGGAACAGTGGATGATATCCTCTTTGCAACGCTGAGAGACGGAGCGAATGGAAACCCCGGAGTCAGAGAGATCCAGACGGTTACCTTTACCTCTGGCTCGCTGGGTAGCAACCCGCTCGCCGAATTCTACTTAAATGTGAACGCTAATAGGACGGCTTTTCTTCCCGTAACGGCGGATGTTGCGACTGTCCAAGCTGCTATTAGTGCTATTCTGCCAGCACTGACTCCCGCCACGAATCCTATCACGCCGAATGTTACCGTCATCGGGGCACCCGGCGCTTATACGATTACGTTTGGTGCATTTGTAAATCAACCCCAACTCTCCGGCAAGATCGGGATTCGCGAAACTCAGACACTGAATACCAGCGCACTTAATGGTGTCGCAGGTGCAGAATACGTTTTGACAGCAGGCGGAGATACGACAGTGCCTTTCGATGCGACCGCTACGACCGCTGCGCAGGTGACAGCGATTTCAACATTAGTGAATTCACCTGCGACTACTCTTCCCCAGGTATCCGCTCTATCGGGGGTGACTTTGCTGCCTGTATTACCAGCTTTAGTGTCCGTGAGTGCTATCGTAGTGACGTCGCCAGCCCCCAATATCATCAATATTAAAGCAGGTGATTTTGGCGATATGCCAGATATTCTTGCTAGAGGCGGCGGCAAAGCGAGTCACCAAGTCCACGACTTAGACTTGACGAATTTCTTCTCCGCGCCGGGCGTTTCCTTTGTCGTATCACTGAATGGCGACACGTCTATTGCCCTGCCGGTTGGGACTACTAACCCTGTAGTGATCGAAAATGCAATTAATGCTCTAGCCAATGTTCAAGCACTACGCACAGGGAATTCTGGCAAGGTGGCTGTCACGGTTCCAAACGCAGCTAAACCGCATGATTTCAGGATAGAATACAATATATTTGGCGATCAATCCGCTATAATTGGTGTCTTGAACGGAGTGGATACGGTGAACCCACTTTTAAGCAACGGACTCAGCAGCCGCTTGGGTTACAATGCTACACCTGCCCAAGTCGAAGCCGCGCTGAAAGCGGTAAATTTGGTAGATGTCACCGTCACCGCAGGAGCGGTGCAGGGGCTTTTTGAAGTCGTCTATAAAAATAAAGGTGATCAGCCGCTCATCGTTGGCAGCGTCTTTACACACGAAGTGCAACGTGTGGATCCTTACGGAGTCGGTAACTTCCACATCACTTTCAACGCGGAAAGCACCGTGGATTTCCCAATTGATGTCACTGCCGCTACGATTGAGGCGGCCATTGAGGCATTACCGAGCTTTAAGACATTGACTACGGGTGGGGTCAAGGTGACGGCCAACGCAGATAGTTCATTTAGCATCGTCTTCGATGGTGACAAAGATATGAGTTCTTTCTCAGGGCAACAATTTGAAGGCTTCAGCCTAAACGCACAGGACGGAACATCTGGCCGAGTGGAAATCCAAACACTCACACCAATTTTCAAAGGGGAGTTTTTGACATCCAAATATAATCTAGCCGGTCTTGTCGGAGCGATAGTGGATACGAATGAAATTGATTCCAATATTTTCACCTTTATTCACAATAATATTCTCCTGAAAGCAAACCCAAAAAATAACATTGTCTTTGCCTTAGGTGATATGCCAGTGGACGGTATTTTGATGGCAAAAACATTCGATCAAACGACTTGTAATTTCACGCCAGAAGCCAGCCTCACAGCAGGCGGCTTCTTCGATAACGACAACATCATTTCCTAAATTATACTACCCTCTACTACTATGTTTCGCAAAAATAATCCCATGCAAGCCATTGAAATCCTCGAATCGCGGATAGCTCCAGCAGCACTCACCGTATATCCTACCGTGAGAGATGCGGAACTTGCCGAAGATTTTCGGGCACCAGGAGATAACAAAGTTTACTTCGTAGAAGCCAAGGCAGAGCCTGCTATCATTCGGCTTCACGCCGGGCAAGTTCTGACTACCGGTAATACGTCACACGTGGGCACTTACTTGATGTTTGTAGAGCAGGGGGAGGCGATCATTTTCACTTCTGATCTGAACAATAACAACCAAGTAGATCCCAATGAGATCACAGGTATTTCTGCGGGGAATGGCCTGCGTCTCATCAGCTTTGTCGACATCAACGGCGACATCGTCACGAACCTTGATAGTGATGGCACTTTGACTGATTCGAATAACGACTCCAAGAACGGTTCTATTCATGAATCTGACTGGGATAATATTTTCCTTAAGGGGGACGGCAAGGTGCTTGCAAATTCCCGTATAGATAAAATCACCCTGCGTTCCTTGACGATTGCTGATATTACGGATCAAGATACAAACGACGGCGGGCTTATTGACGCATCAGATATTGCACAACGCATCGCTTTGAGCAGCTATTCCATCCATGGGAATATTTTTGCTGGTGGCGGAGTGGGTGTCAGCGGGAATCCAGATAGTGGTATCCTGATTGATACGGCTGGTAAAACCGATCAAGCCGCCAAATTCGATGGCATTGGCACGACAAACTTCTTTATTGATTTCACCCCAACCATAGGCGCTGTGAAGGTCGGCTCCGCAGCTTCGGGTGAGTATTTTAGCTTTAGTATCGGTAAAAATAACGACATTCAAGGAGACTTACGAACGTTTGTGCCAAAATCGGGACAGGCTGGTGCGAGTATAGTTGGAGTAAAGGGTGCAGATGCCACGGTCAAATTTAGTGTTTCCGCTTTTATTGCTGGCAAGGGTGGAACTGGTGCCGTGGGCGGTAATATCGAAGATATTCAACTCAATGGTGACGTGAATGGTGGTTATACAGTTCGCGCTGGAGACGGTGGTGGCGGCGCGAGTGGTGGAAATGGTGGCTCAATTCTTAATTTCGCAGATTTTGGTTCTACGACCAGCATTGTCACCCTTCAGAGCGGTTCTGGTGGCAATGGGACAATTAATACGGGAGGAAATGGCGGAGCTATTGTGCTCTCAGGAGCTGTGACTTCTACAATAGTTACCGCTGGCGTGCCAGCTACGACGACTACGGTGCCTTTCAATGTCAATGGTTCTGTTTCTTTCATCCTCGGCGATGGCGGGGATGGCTTCCGAGCTGGTGGTAATGGGGCGAGTCTTTCTAAAGGGAAAATTACCGCACCGACGACTCCCACGACAAGCGGACGGAATGTGATCGGCACGACGCACGATGGGGCACATGATCCTTTTACTGGTAAATTGCTCGCCCAAGGTGTCATCGGGCGCACTTTTCAGGTGGACTTTAATGGAGATGGATTTGGGGACGTTGTCTATACCTCTTCTGATGCCAGCCAGCTCGTAGTTCAGTTTGGGGCAGGGGATGGCACTTATATGCGGGATCTGCTTGGCAATCCCGTTCGTATCTATTTGGATGCTCCCATTGATGCCGAAGCGCTCACCGTTGGAGATTTCAATGGCGACGGACATCAAGACATCGCAACTGCTTCTCAGGCAGCTGGTGCTTTTGGTGGGCTTTATGTTTATCTAGCCAAGTGGGAGGATGCAAACGTCAACGGACTCACTGCGGACGAGGATATTAATCACAACTCCGTGGACGACTTCATCGGCTTTAGGACACCACGTCAGAGTCCATTGCCGGCTCTGAATAAAGGAGATGCTGCTGGTGGCACTACGATAGATGATCAGATGATTTATCTGCGTTCCGCAAATTCTATTAGCGATATTGCGGCAGGTGATTTCAATGGAGATGGTTATACTGATATCGCAATTTCAGCAACCTATGTAGTGTCTACTCTCCCACGCTCACTCGCACAGGTATTAGTTTTTATGACCCCAGATATAGAAGATGGTCGCCCAACTGGTGAGTTTTTTGCAGATTTTGGCACAAAGGCGGTGTCCGTTCCTACTCCTAGGAGCGCGAATCCGCTGGTTCCATTTGCACTATACACTGCTATTTCCAATGTAAATGGCAATGGTTCCGCCGCAGGTTTGATTGAGGCGACGGCTCTGTCTACTGCTTCCACGCACGATGTCATTCTGGCAGTGCCGATAGAAAATACGCTTGATGTAAGTGGCCTTACTGGCAATCAGACGAGGGGGGCTCTAACCGTTTTTGATTATTCTGTGCCAAGCATTAACGGCGCAGCCGATTATTTTGTCAGTCGAATTCAATTTTACGTAGATAACGATCGCCTTTTTCCTCAGGGTGGAGATCCGCATATTGAGCCACATCCTAACGGTCAACTCGCGATTCGTGACTTTACGGTCTTTGATTTGAACCTTGATAATAAAGCTGATTTTGCCATTTTAACAGCTATACCTGAGAGTTTTGTTGCGGCAAACATTGGCGACGGCTTAGGTGGTTCTTCTCTCTTTACGGTGAATCCATCAGACCCAAACCAAAATGGCGGACTGTATCTGGCTACTCCACCTCCGGGTGGGGGCGGATTCCGTATTCCCGGCACTTTTCATGAGATCCGTGCGGTTGATGCAAATCGTGATGGTCATTTTGATGAAGTGGCTGTTTTGAATTTCGGTCCCGGGCCTGTTACTAATTTCATTGAGATTGGTTTTGCAGCGCCAGCTACGTCATTGTTGGATCTCCAACCTGGAGGTTTTTTATCTGGCATAACCCCTGGAGCGTTCATAGGAGTAGGAAATGATGATGTTCACGCATTCGATATTTCGATTCCGAATAAGACGGCACCGAATGTTTCTGCTTATAATTATGCAAATTTCGGTTCTTTAAGGAGTCTGTCATTATCGGGTTTTGATAGCGTTGCACTCTCTGAGCGCACCTTCAATTTTGATGCTGGAGATGGTGGTAATTCGTTGATTGGTCACGGCGGTTCGGGAGGATCGCTCGGCGGTGGAGTGCTTACGCAAGTGGGCACAGGTATTCTCGGCTTTTCGACGGTCACTAGCGATTTACAAGTTGTTTTGCCTTCCACTGGCACTTTTTTTAGTGGCCAAGTCAATTTCCATGGAGGTTCAGGGGGCAATGGTTTTACGACAGGGGGCAAAGGAGGCTCTTTGCAGGGGCTCACCGTGCGTTATTCTAACCCCACGCTATTTTCTACCAGTGTAGCACTTTATGCTGGAGATGGTGGGTTGGGTGTAGCTGCTGCTGGCGGAAATGGTGGAAGTATTATTGGCGTTTCGATAGCATCGGGCCTGCTTTTCCAAGCTGGGAATGGCGGACGTGGTTTGACGGGTGGCTCTGGTGGCTCGATCATCGGGAATGGCCAAGCACTTCTTTTTGATGTCCGTGATCTCTATCCAGAACTTCATGCTGGACTAGGTGCTAACGGCGTAAAGCGCGGAGGAAATGGTGGCAGTATCACGAACTTTAAGGCAGCCTTTGACTTAGATCAGAATGCAGCTGCTGGTGGTCAATTGATTTATACCGCTGGCGACGGTGGCAGTGCAGTTTCCGGTCCCGGTGGTAATGGGGGCTTTATAACGAGCGTTAGCCCGCTAGAGCCTCAACCCAATAAAAATAATTTCGCAGGCGATATTCTACTTCAGGCCGGTAATGGAGGCAAAGGAGTCACAGGTGGTAGCGGAGGAAACGTGAGTAATTTTACGGATAAGCCGACAACGGATGAGAAGCCCTCTGTTTTAAGTTTCATCGCTGGGAATGGAGGGGCTGGGACTTCTGGTAAGGGCGGAGCGGGTGGTAGCGTCACAGCGATCGTCACTCAGAGCAAAGGCGAGCCACATCCTTTCGCAGGGATCGCTCCGCCAGCGACACTTTATACATTCAACCGCATCCTAGGCGGGAATGGCGGGAATAGTGCAGGCTCTACTGGTGGTAAAGGAGGAGGGATCTCGGATATATCCACTGGTAGTGATAACAATGTTTTTGTCATAGCGTCCGGCACGGGAGGCGTTGGTCTTTCTCGCGGAGGTGATGGTGGAAATGTGGTGAACGTTACGGTCAAAGTGGGGGCGACGGATGCTTCTAAGTTGCTCGTGGTGGCTGGGAACGGCGGTGATGCGGGAGCGTTTATCGTGAACCCGTTGGATACCTCTTTCCAAAACCAAGGGCCTAAAGCCTTTGGCGGTAAGGTGGGTCACGGCGGAGACGGTGGCTCTATCTCTGCGATAAGCACGAGTGATATTCCGAATACACGGATGGACCTCGTCGCTGGCAATGGTGGAGACACCGTTTTCTATGGATCGGTAGGAGACTTGCCAAAGTCTATCTCTGCGACTGCTATCGGCAAAGGTGGATCCATCCGAAACGTGAATACAGGTGGCACCATCGGTAACATTAACTCTGGGGCCGCTATCAAATCATATTTTGATTATACACTCGGTGAAAGCATGAAAACTTTCATAGATAGCAATATGCGCGATCCGCTCTCGCCGGGCTCCGCGCAGGACGATATCGGTAACGTCGGCATCGTCGTCGGTGCGGCTGGCCGTTTAAAGAAGGTATTCTCTGGTTACAGCCCAAGCCATTTACCGATTTACCAATCCGCTCCTGCGCCGAGCGGCAAGAACGGTGACCTTAGTTCGATTCATGCGACTGCAATCATGTCAGCTGTGGCTGGAAATGTGAATCGCATCGCTGCGATTCAGACCGTGAAAGACATTACCGTTAGAGAGGCTCAAGAAGTTGGAGTGGATAAACCCGGCATAGCGGATTATTTGGATGTATTCGGTGTTGCTAAAACCAAGCCAGAAATTGATGGCTCTCTCGTTGATGGAGCGCTGGTTTCAGCTACCCAACCTAGAAACTTGAAGGGGCAGGCAGTTGTTCTGCCCGGTAACATTGCCGTGATCGCCTAATATTTATACAAACTTTTTCATCCTATGAAAACAAATTATTCTCAGCGAATCCGCCCTCTTTCCAGAGCCTTGATCTGTTCGGTGGCACTTGTCATTGTGGCCCTGCCCTTCTACTCCGCACCTTTGCGAGCACAGGCGCTGGAAATCAATACGAAAGAAAGCGGACAGCCACGCCGTCTGGAGCTTGCTTTGGACGAGGTGGAAGTTTTTCGTAAAGCAGAAGGCCAAATTGGACATCTTAAGCAAACACTGGAAGCGAAGGTGGGCGGCGCGACCGTTCTAGAAGATGGCCTTACTCATGTGTTGACCAAAATCAATGGTGGTTATGATCGGCACCGCGTGGCGAGTGGCGCGGATGCGCTAAATGCGGCATTTCCTGATTCGGAAGTCTCTCCAGTGCTGTATCTTAAGGGTGCAGTGCGGAATAAACTGAATCGCCGCATAGGAACGCGAGATGTATTAGTCTATGTGGGGGATGCGGTGGCAGCGGAGCAACTGCGCGTCAAGAGCGGTGCCATAGCAGTGGTCGCAACACCTTTGACTGGAGTTGTGAAGTTTAAATTCCAAACGGCCTTTCATGCGTTGGATGGAGCGAATACATTAGCGGCGCAAGGCGTGCAAAACCAGCCGCTTTTACGGAAGCAATATGAAAAAAGATCGCTTAATTATCCTTTGGACGAGTTCTTCCCTGATCAATGGCACCTCCTCAATACGGGGCAAAACGGAGCGACGCCTGGCATAGATATCAACGCGCTCCCTGCTTGGGAAGTGACAAAAGGTGGCGGAGTCATTGCTGCTGTTGTGGATGATTGCTTGGAGACCACGCATCCTGATCTCCGGCAAAATGCTCCACTGATTTCGACTCATCTCCACCATGATTTCAATGACGATGACGATGATCCTCGCCCGGTGCTTGCTAATAATGATGCGCATGGCACCTCGGTAGGCGGGTTATTGGGAGCGAGACAAAATAATGGGAATCCTGATCCGATTACTGGTAAGCAGCTCGGAGTGAGTGGCGTCGCGCCGGAAGTTACGCTACTCGGACTGCGGTTGATCTCTGGTCCGATTTCAGATCAAGACATTTTCGATTCTCTAACATGGGGGCCGAATGGCACCATCGTGAGCGTGAGTAATAATAGCTGGGGACCAAGTGGCAGCGCCCTCGTGGGGCCAGATATTTTGGGCAAAGTTGGGTTTAGAGAGGCTGCTACAAGCGGACGTGATGGCAAGGGGAAGATCACTGTTTTTGCTGCGGGGAATGGGCGTTTTGATGATCATAACTCGAATTATGACGGCTTCGCAAATTCACGTTACGTTACGGCTGTTGCCGCACTCAGTGCAACCGGTGTTTTTTCCTCTTATAGCGAGCCAGGCGCAAATATCCTTATTTGTGCTCCTGGTGGCGGATTCGGAAACTTTGGAACGGAACTCCGCCTTACGACGACCGATGTGACTGGTATCGGTGGATATAATCCAGGGCCAAACGAGCCGCCAAATAATGATTATAACAACAGCTTTAACGGCACATCATCCGCTTCACCAATAACGGCAGGGGTCGCCGCACTAATTTTAGCGACGAATTCTGATCTCGGTTGGCGTGACGTGAAGGAAATTCTCGCCAGCACAGCTCGCAAAATAAATGAAACAAATGCTGATTGGATAACCAATGAAGGAGGATTTCACTTTAATCATAGTTACGGTGCAGGTCTTGTTGATGCAGGCAATGCGGTTGCCCGCGCTTTTACATGGCGTAATTTAGGCCCTGAGATTCATTATGAAATACTAAAGACGGAGCCTGGGACAGGATCTGGTATTGTTGATAATGGAACTCCGACCCGTGTTAGTTTCGATTTTTCTAATAACGCTAAGTATCCAAACATCCGTGTGGAGCAGATTGAAATTGAGGTTAAAATCACTCATCCTAGCCGGAGTGATTTGGAGGTTGCGCTTGTTTCTCCGAAGGGCGTTCGTAGTGTTCTTGCAGCGCAGCATGTGCCCGGAACCGATTCGAATGAGGACTATCGGGATATTGTGGCTGATTTTGTGAATGGACAGTATGTTCCGCGTGATGGCGGCTGGGTATTCACTACCACGCATGATTGGGGTGATAATAGTTCGGGCGTGTGGACGCTGGAAGTGATTGATCGAGTTCAAAATGGAGAAAAAGGACGCCTACAGTTCTCGGCCTTGCGGCTCTACGGTTCTGCGAGCGGGACGCAGCGCGTGGCTTTTGAGAAGCAACGTTACAGTATTAACGAGCCTACTGGAGTTGATTCTGTAAATCAAACAATCAAGGTTGTTCGCTCGAATGGCACGGCTGGTTCGTTTTCAGTGGACTATCAAACGACGATTAGCACGGCGACATCCGGAGCGGACTTTACTTCGACAAGTGGCACCTTGACCTTTGCAGATGGGGATACTGAGAAATTTATTGATATACCCATCTTGCCAGATTCGATTCCTGAGGATGTCGAGACGGTTAATGTCGTGCTCACGAATATCGCTGGAACGAACGTCGCCACACTTGGTGCAAACAGTTTGACATCTGTAGATATAGTAGACGGGCAGACTAACAGAGTTACAGTCCGTGCAACTGACAGCGAGGCGGCGGAGACGGCGAGTGGACTTCTAGCAAATACTGGTAAGTTCACCATCTCTCGTTCAAAGCCAGTAGCTACGTCATTAGATGTTTTTTATACGCTCGGCGGGACTGCAAAGGAAGGGCTTCAAGTGGACTCCGATTATTCGCCGCTTCCTACGTTCGGTTCTGCACACGTTGCTACGATACCACCATTCGCGACTTCGGTGGATGTGATTGTTACTCCTAGAGACGATAACGTCATCGAGGGAACTGAAACCGTTATTTTATCAATATCTATTGGTGTAGGGTATGATTTGGGCGTTCCGAATACAGCAATTGTTAGGATTGCAGATAATGATCGCCCAGGCGTTCAGATTCTAACCACAGATGATATTGCATCGGAGACAGCAGACTTGGTCGTTCCAGATTCAGCGAAGGCGAGATTTACCATCAAGCGTGCTCCTGTAACGGAGAACCCATTGGAGGTAATTATTGGTTTTGGCGGCACTCAAATCCTCGGTGTTAATTACACGCTTTCGTATTTAGATTCTCACGGGGAAACGGTTACGCTGTTTGACCCTTTAAATAGCAACTCAGTGGTCATTCCTGCTAATCAGGAAAGCATTGAGGTGACTTTGACGCCTAAAAACGACGACATTTACCAAGCCACAAAGACAGTAGTAATCAGTATGTTGCCTAGTATTGCTTATGATTTTAGTTTTGGATTTTTGACATCTGCGCATTTCAATATTATCGAGGATGATCCCTTCCCAGATACCAAAGTGCCGACGTTGACGGTGTCCGCTCCGGTCAATGGTCTGCGTATTGCGGTGGGGGATCCAGTCCATTTTGAAGGTGCCGCTAAGGATAATGAATCTGTCGAGCGAGTGATCTATCGGATCAACCGTAGTGGTGATACGAAGATCGTCCCGATCACTCCATCGCCTGAGGTTCATTGGAATTTCGATCTTGATCCAGCGAATTTGCTCGTAGGTTTTAATACGTTGGATGTTACTGCGATTGATAATAAAGGGAATGAATCGCGTGTTTACAGCGCGATTATTAAGCGCCTTCAGGTTAGAGTTCTCAATGTAGCTACCTCTGGTATGGGGCATGGGGCAACAAAGCCAGTGACACCTAGTAAGAGTAATTTTGAAGTCGGTGATGTAGTAAATATAGAAGCGAGTCCGATTAAGGCAGATGTTTTCGGCGGCTGGTCTGGTTATACCACGTCGAATAGTAGAAAGTTGACTTTTGCTATGCCCGACTACGATGTGACGATGACTGCCGATTTTGAACCAAATCCATTCAAGCCGCTGACTATAGGCGCTTATTCTGGGCTGGTGCAAGGAGACATGTTTAATTTTGAAACATCTGGCTTTGTAAATCTTACTATAGGATCTACTGGAGCCGCTTCTGGGAAGCTGACCTTTTCTGGGGTTAGTTATTCTTTCAAGGGAGAGTTTATCAGTAATGGAAAGTTGGCAGTAGTGATTCCTAGGAAAAATACAACTCCTATTCAGTTACAATTGACTCTTGATTTAAATGAGGTTGGCACTCGAAAGGTGGTCGGAACTGTCGCGACATCTTCTTCTATGAGTTCGGTAACTCTGGATCGTGCGGCTTACAGCACGGCCAACCCTGCTCCTGTGGATTTGGTGAAATCTTACACGCTCATTTTCCCTCCAGCGACGCCAGTTGGTAATTTATTCCAAGATCCGCGTGGCTATGGTGTCGGGCAAATGAAGATTGATGCGAAAGGTATTGTAAAATGGAAGGGCATCCTACCGGATGGCACTGCCGTCAAACAATCACAGGCTCTCACTAAGGATAATACGTGGCCTATGTTTTTCTCGCTTTACAAAAAACGCGGGGTTTTGCTGGGGAATATGAACATTGATCCGCTGAAATCGCTTAGTGACGTGGATGGAAAATATAATTGGTTCAAACCAGTTTTGGAGCGCGACTTTTATTTTCCCCTTGGCTTTAAAATTCAGCAGAATGATTTGTTGGGATCGTTCTATGTGCCGCCACTGAATGAGCGCGCGTTGAAAAATTTTACCGATACTTCCGCTGGTGCTGCGAATGCAATCATTACGATTAATGAAGGTAGTCTTTTAGTTCCGATTACTCATGACGCGGAATTCTTGGCCATCAATACGATCACAATCACAACGCCTACTGCGGATGCGCTTAAGCTTGCTGTTAAAGTTAAGACTGGCGACCTTTCTGGCAGCTTCACTCACGCTGTGAGTGGACGCGCGACGACCGTGAAGGGCGTTCTGTTTCAGAAGCAGGATACTGCATTCGGCTTTTTCAAAGGAACTTCTGCTGGAGCGGTCAGTCCGCAGACGGGTTATCTCATATTAGAGGCGAAATAATTGAAGAGTGTCTTAGCAACTTCAAAGAGGAATTGAGCGAAAGTTAAAGATGAGTAAGGAATAAAGGTTATCAAGACGATGATTGAAGCGCCATTCGGATTCTTTGAGATGAAAGATGGAATAATCGGGGTCGTTCATCAGGCATTGATTATGACTTAAAGAGTAGGTTCTTAGGAACTTTGCGAGGTATAAAACCGACGTGAAATCCTGAAAGACAATGAAAGACAAATACAAGAAAGCGGCCCGCATTTCTGGGGATACTCAGCGTTCCGTCGCAGCTTATACGCCGTTACAGGAGGCTTCCCCATTCGGGCTCCCTCTGGCTTCCGCTCAAAACAGCGGAGAGCCTGAAAAAAGATACTGGCTGGAATGGCACACCGATGCGGACAGGAATAGAGGGCTTCCCTTCTGTTCAGGCGCGGGCTGCTTTTTTTCCGCGTAGCGGATGTCCTCGGGCAGCCGCTACGCAGCAAATGAATCGCTTGCTCTTACTTCAAATGGCTTATCTCAGCGCCATTCTTCGCGGTCTGTCTTTTTTTCGCACAGTAGAACTATGGACACGTTGATTGAATCGAGGCCGCGTCCACGGAAGGCGCGGAAGGCACGGAAAAGCACGCGTCCGTCGCTTTTTATACCAACTCCCAAAATAAAAAAGCCGCTATGAAGCACGAGAGAGGAGCGCGCAGTGCTACATGAGGGGCGGCATCATACCGCTCTCCTGGGCGCAGTCTCTCGCTTGCGGGTGCGCTTCTATTAACCCTGAGCCCTTACTCCGTCGCCGCGAGCATCTGGCTGTTGCTGCCGTGGCGCTGGATGACGAGGCCGCGCGCGATGGCCGTGGCGAGCGCCTCGCGGTAGTCGCCGCTGGCGCAGCGGCGACCTTCACCGGGGTTGCTGAAGTAGCCGCACTCCACGAGCACGGCGGGGTATTCGTTTTTGCGCAGCACGCGGAAATTGGCGAACTTCACGCCGCGATCCACGGTGCCGGGGAGGGTGGTGATTTGGTTCAGGATATTCTGCGCCGTGCGGGTGGAGACGCGGGAGTTGTAATAGACCTCGGTGCCGTGCGCGCTGGAGTTGGGCGAGTCGTTGAAGTGGATGCTCACGAAGAGCGCGTTGCTTTGGCGATTGGAAATGCGGGCGCGCTCGTCGAGTTCGATGAAAGTGTCGTCGCGCCGAGTCATCACGGTGCTAAATCCCGCCGCCTCCAGCTTGGGCCTCAACCGCATGGCGACTTCGAGCGTGCCGTCTTTCTCGCGTCCGGCGTAGCGGGAGGTGGTGCCGTTATCGTGGCCGCCGTGCCCGGCATCTATCACCACGCGATTAAACGTGCGGCTCGTGTCCTTCACCCCGCCCGCGCAGCCGGTGAGCCAGCACGCTGCGAGCAGAAAAAAGATGCGGGCTGTCTTGCAATGCGATGCGGCTTCGTAAATGTCGGCGATGATGTTTTTCATATCAAAATTTCCACAGTGGAGATGCGTGGCTCTTGTCTTGGCTGCGGCACTGATGTGTCAAGCCGCTGACTTACCTATTCCTAAAACCGTGCAAACCGAAACCACTAATCGCCTCGCGAAAGAGAAATCTCCTTACCTGCTCCAACATCAACACAACCCCGTGGATTGGTTCCCGTGGGGCGAGGAGGCTTTTGAAAAAGCGCGCAAAGAGAACAAGCCCATCTTCCTCAGCATCGGCTACTCCACCTGCCATTGGTGCCACGTCATGGCGCATGAATCCTTCGAGGACGCGGCCACGGCGGCGCTCATGAATGAGCACTTCGTCTGCGTGAAAGTGGACCGCGAGGAGCGGCCCGATGTGGACAAAGTCTATATGACTTTCGTGCAAGCGACGACGGGCAGCGGCGGCTGGCCGATGAGTGTTTTCCTCACGCCGGATCGCCGCCCATTCATCGGCGGCACCTACTACCCGCCGGAAGATCGCGGCGGTCGCCCCGGCTTCCGCACCGTGCTCGCACGCATCGCGGATGGCTGGGCCAAAGACCGCGCCGGCATCGTGCAGCACGGCGAGGAGGTCGCGAAGCAGCTCGCAGAATACGCCTCCAGCAGCGAGGCAAAGGCCGAAGCCCCCAGCCGCGCATCCCTCGCCAAAGGCCTCGCACAGCTCACCCAGCGGTTCGACGCCGTGGAGGGCGGCTTTGGCAGTGCGCCGAAATTCCCACAGCCGAGCATGGTCAATTTTCTCCTCCGCATGGCCATCTCCCCGCATTGCACGGAGCGCGAGCAGGCGCAGAAAATGGCGCTCTTCACGCTGGAGAAAATGGCGGCGGGCGGCGTCCACGATCACCTCGGCGGCGGCTTCCACCGCTACTCGGTGGATAAATTTTGGCACATCCCGCACTTTGAAAAAATGCTTTATGATCAGGCCCAGCTCGCCCGTGCTTACGTGGATGCCTTTGCCCTCACGCACGACCCGCGCTGGGAAGCCGTCGCGCGCGACATCCTCGACTACGTGCTCCGCGACATGGTGGATGCCGAGGGCGGCTTCCACTCCGCCGAAGACGCCGACAGCCTGCTAGAGCACGGCAAACCCGAGCACGGCGAAGGCGCCTTCTACGTCTGGACCAAGGCCGAGCTAGACGCCGCACTCGGCGAGAGCGCCCCGCTCTTCCACCGCTTCTACGGCGTGGAGGAGAAAGGCAACGCGCCCGCCGGCAGCGACCCGCTCGGGGAATTCACCGGCAAGAACACCCTCATCCAGCGACTCACCATCCCCGAAGCCGCCACACTTTTTAAAAAAACCGAAGCCGAAATCACCGCCACCCTCACCGCCGCGCGCACCACACTCCTCGCCCTCCGCGCCAAGCGCCCCCGCCCCCATCTCGACGATAAAGTGATCGTCGCCTGGAACGGCATGATGCTCACCGCCCTCGCCCGCGCCGCACAAGTCCTCGACGAACCCCGCTACCTCGCCGCCGCACAACGCAGCGCCCACTTCCTCCACACCCGCCTCGTGAACAAAGACGGCGCGCTCCTCCGCAGCTTCCGCCACGAGCCCTCCAGCATCGCCGCATTTGCCGACGACTACGCCGCACTCATCACCGGCCTCCTCGATCTCTACCAGGCCGACTTCGACACACATTGGCTCCAGTGGGCCGTGGCCTTGCAGGGGAAAATGGACACCCTCTTTGCCGACACCACCCACGGCGGCTACTACAGCACCGTCGCCGATGCCCCCGACATCCTCTTCCGCGCCAAAGAAGACTACGACGGCGCAGAACCCGCCCCCGGCAGCCTCGCTGCCATGAACCTCCTCCGCCTCGCCGCACTCACCGGAGACAAAGCCCTCCGTGACCGCGCCGACAAAACACTCCGCGCCGCCAGCGACCAAATCGCCCAAATGCCCAGCGCCATCACCCAAATGCTCTGCGCCCTCGACGCCTCGCTCGCCAAAGGCCGCCAAATCATCATCGCCGGAGCCCCCGGTGCCGACGATACCAAAGCCCTCCTCCGCGAAATCCACGCCATCTTCGCCCCCGACCAACTCCTCCTCCTCGCCGACGGCGCCACCGGCCAAGCATGGCTCAGTGAAAAGCTAGAGTTCCTCAAAACCGTCCACCCCATCGCCGGAAAAGCCGCCGCCTACGTCTGCGAAAACTACGTCTGCCAAGCTCCCCTCACCGACCCCGCCCAACTCCGCGAACTCCTCCGCGCGAAATAGCAGGGGCGAGGGTTGAGGGTATAGTCCCCAGCCGACTTTCCCTATGTTTCCTAAGCCCCAGGAAATACCCCACCCAACACCCGCCCCACGACGACCGTCAAAGCCTCCATGACGACCGTCATAGCCTCCATGACGACCGTCATAGCCTCC
>JAYVQK010000175.1:0-6217 GCA_043757005.1 Verrucomicrobiaceae bacterium | reverse complement strand
CACCTCGCCCACGAAATCGGCAACGCCATCACCCCCATCTCCACCATGCAACAGCTCCTCGACCTCCAAGGCGAAGACCCCGACACCCGCCACGAAATGAGCATCGTCCTCGCCAGCAGCGTCAAACGAGTCACCCGCCTCACCCAACAAATGAACTTCCTCAGCCGCGACTGGGACGGCAAAACCGGCGAAACCCTCCCCCTCGCCCAACTCCTCGAACACGCCAGCAACGACGCCTTTCAACTCTACCCCGGCACCCACAAGCCCACCCTCCTCCTAGATAAAGACACCATCCCCTGGCACCTCACCGGCGACACCAAAGCCCTCCGCCACGCCTTCTCCGAGCTCATCCTCAACGCCCTCCAAGCCAACCCCGACAACCCCACCGTCACCATCCGCGCCACCCAACTCGGCAGCAACGGCCACACCCAAATCCAAATCGAAATCCAAGACACCGGCCCCGGCTTCACCCGCCACAACGTGGAAAAACTCGGCGAACCCTTCCAAACCACCCGCAGCGTCGGCCTCGGCCTCGGCCTCACCGTCACCCGCAAAATCATCGAAAACCACCAAGGCCACCTCCACCCCCCCACCCCCGACAAAGCCCCCGGCATCATCCGCCTCACCCTGCCCCTCAGCATCGCGGAGGGTTGATGGATGCGCTGAAGAAAGACCGCACCACCTCATCCCGTAAATCCTACCAATCCCGTAAAATCCTGTCTTCAAAAGAGAGACAGGATTATCGGGATGAGCAGGATTCACAGGAGGCTTGCCACGCTTGCGACCTGTCACCAGTCACCCTCCCTCCGCTTTCTTTTTCAAAAAACAAAACTCCCCACCCTCCGCGCACACCGGCTGCTAAGTCTTTCCCCCATCCGACCAATGCAAATCGTCCTTTCCGACTTCCAAGACCAACTCGTGCGCGGCCTCACGCACCGGATGAATAACATCCTCTCCCTTTTCCACGGCTACCTCGGGATGCTCATGGACGACAAAGACCTCGACGCCGGAGCACGCGAAGGCCTGTTAAAAATCAAAGCTGGCGCGCAATCCGCCACCGAACTCATGGAGCGCACCAACGGCCTCGTGCGCCCCACCTCCCGCGTCTGGCGCGAGTGCAGCCTCGCCGATTTACTCCGCCAACTACGGCCCACCTTCGAGAGCTTCTGCGGGGCAAAAGTGAACCTCCACATCGAGTGCCCCGCCGACCTCCCGCACGTGTGGGTGGACGCCTCCCGCGTGCGCATGGCCCTCACCGAGCTCGTGCGCAATGCCTGCGAAGCCGCAAAGACCACCGTAAAAATCCGCGTCGCCGCCAGCGAGGGCCGCGTGCAAGGCGAACTCTTCCAAGCCGCCGCCGAGCAGCCCGAGCACTGGCTCACCGTGAGCATCACCGACGACGGCCCAGGCATCCCCACCGAGCGCGGCGAACGCATCTACGAGCCCTTCTTCACCACCAAACGCGCACTCAACTCTGCCGGCCTCGGCCTCACCGTAGCCATGGGCTGCGCGCAACAACTCTCCGGCATCCTGCGCCACAGCAGCCACCCCGGCCAAACCACCTTCGATCTAATCCTCCCCTCCCGAGTCGCCGAAGAACTCAGCGCCGTCGCGTAATCCATATCCTCCTTTGGGGGAGTGGTGTTTTTATCCCCCAAAGTCCGGGATCCCGAGGCGCTTGGCCATGCGCGCGGGGCGCTGCATGGCTTCCGCGATGCGGGCCGCTTCATCCCCCCCACGCAAATCGCTACAACTCGGGTGAGCCTCGGGGGAGTCGAGCAGGCCGAGACGGTGGAGCGCGTGGGCAGTGCTGTGTTTATAGGCGGCAGCGCTGCCGCTAGCGTTGAGGCGGAAGACGACATCCTCAAAGGATTGCAACGCCTCGAAGAGCTTATACACGCGGGTATCAAAGCCGCCCGTGCCAGTCGGGAATGTCTTCCCCGGCACGGAGTCGCTGCGCCACATATCCAGCGCGGCGCAGATGAGCGGCGCGGCGCTCGCGCCTGCGCCGATGAGGAGCGGGAGGCCCAGCTTTATCGCCGTGCAGATGCCAAAGTCGTCGCCGCTGTGGGGGGTAAAATCGAGCGAGAGATCGCGGCACATCGCCGACCAGTAAAGAAAGTGAGGCTCGTCGAGCGTGCTCACTTTCCCCCCGATGAACTTCGGGTGCTGTGCGAGCTGCCACAGCAGCCACGGCTCATACGGCGTGGCCCACGGCACAAAAGCGGGCTCTAGCGCGTGGACGAGGGCGGGTCGCACACAGTGCTCGGCGATCTGGAAATAGGCGTCGCGCCGCCGCTCGGGATCGAGCGCGTTCAGCCAGCGGGAGGTCATGAGCATGACTTCGCAATGGTCGTGCTGCTGTGCGAGGTCGAGCAGCGGGAGATAAGTCTCCACGCGGAAAGTGGTGTCTTTTTCCGCGCCGCGCGCGGTAATTCCGGCGATGAATTTCTGCGTGGGGAACTCGGCTCGGAAGCGCGTGAGCACTTCGCTGTAGAGCGACTCAGTGAGATCGAAGATGTAGCCCGTGTCAGCATTCAGCACGAAGACGACCTCCACGCCGTAATGAACGGCGACGGATTGCATCCACCGGATGCAACGCGCAAAGCCCGCCCAGTCTGGATCTCCGCCCCGGAAAGGCAGCAGCGTGGCCACGCACAGGCGCGGCTTTGCGGTATGTGACACAAGCGCCTCCTCTCCCACCCAGGCCCATTTCGTTTCGCGCCAAGTGGTCGCGGGGGTGAGGTCAGTCGGATCGGAAATCAGTGGCGATGTCATGTGGTGAATAAAAGCGGATGGCCGACTGTGGATGGTTCCATGGACTCGCCGCAAGCGCGCTCAATAAAGTCGCGCACCCCGCCGCCCGCTGCCACGCTGCCCGCGAAGAGGATGAAAATTATCCACATCAATAACCAGCTCCAACTCGGCGGCGCGGAGACCGTGATGCGCCAGCTCGCTCGCGGCATCCCCGGCTCGCGCATCGCCGTGGCAGATGGGCGGAGCTTCCCGCGCGGTGTGCAGCTGCTCTACCCCCGTTGGCTGGCGTGGCTCTATCACACGCGGCTGCACCCCATCGTGGAGCGTCTCGCACCGCGCGCCCGCTGCACGGATGCCGCTTTCCGCCGCCTCGCGCACAGCGATGCCGACCTCCTCCACCTCCACAATTTCCACGGGCGCTACGCGAGCATCGAGTCGCTCGCCTACGTCGCACGACGCAAGCCGCTGGTGTGGACTTTCCATGCGCTCTGGGGAGTCACAGGAGGGTGCGATCATCCGCGCGATTGCCCGCGCTATCGCGAAAGCTGCGGCGCATGCCCACAGCTTGGCCGCTGGCCGCTCGGCCCGCTCGATGACACCGCCGCGCAACTCGCCGCCAAGCTCGCGCAACTCGGCGCACTCCCGCTGCACATCGTCGCTCCCTCGCGCTGGCTCGCCGAGATCGTGCGCGAAAGCCGCGTAGGGAAAAGCTGGCAAGTGCATCACCTGCCCAATGCCGTGAGCGAAGACTTCCGCCGCGCCCTACCAACTCGCTCTCCACGGGAAAATGCCCACGTGATCCTCGTGGTAAACCGCAACTTCCGAGACGAGCAAAAAGGCTTCGCCATAATAAAAGCCGCGCTCGCAGAATGTGCCAGTGACTTCCCCCGCGCGACACAGCCGCCCGCCCGTGGCACTGTATTGCTCGCGGGTGAAAATTCCGATTGGGCCGCAAACGAGCTGCCAGACTGGGATTGCGAGCCACTCGGCTACCTCGCCGACCCCGCCGCCCTCGCCGCCGCGCAAGCCCGCGCAGACATCTTCCTCTTCGCATCGCCCGCAGAAAACTTCCCCTGCGTCGTGCTCGAAGCGATGGCCGCCGCAAACTGTATCGTCGCCACGCCAAGCGGCGGAGTCGGTGAGCAAATCGAAGATGGCAAGACCGGCCTCCTCTCCACCGCCATCACCGCCCCCGCGCTCGCTATCGCCCTGCGCCGCGCCCTCGAAAGCCCCACCCTCCGCCACCAACTCGGCGAAGCCGCCCGCGCCCGCGCCGCCAGCGAATACAGCGAGCAAACCTTCCTCGCCCGACACCGCGCACTCTACGAAAGCGTGCTGCAAAATTGGCACCCGCCCGCATGAATCTCCTCCACGGAAAAGCACGGGAAGCCTGCGAATTTATAACTCAGAACTCCGAACGTAACTGCTACGAACGCTTCAATCCAAAAGCCGTAGATGCAGCGCGCGGGTCCGTTCGAAGTTCAGAGTTCAGAGTTCAGAGTTCAGAGTTCCCAGCCTTTCATCCCCACCACATCCCATGAATCTCCTCGCCGCCATCCCCACCTACCATTCCGCCAGCACGCTCCCGCGCGTGCTCGCCGCGCTGCGCCGCCTTTCGCCGGAGCTGCTAGTCGTGGACGATGGCTCCGCCGATTCCACCGTCGCCCTCGCCACAGCCGCAGGCGCACGAGTCATCGCGCTCGAGGAAAATCTCGGTCGCGGGGCCGCACGCGCTCGCATCATGGCGGAAAGCAACACGCCGCTCGTGCTCATGTGCGACGCCACGCTAGAGCCCTCCCCGGATTTCCTCGCACTCGCACTGCCCTATTTCGCCGAGCCGCGAGTGGCGGCAGTCTTTGGTCACGTCACCCAACCACGCGCCACCACGCTCGCCGAGCGTTGGCGCAAACGGCATCTTTTCAAAACCGAACCCGCCACCACTCCGCGCACCGACGCACTGCTGGCGACGGGCGTTTGCGTGCTGCGCACCGAGGCCGTGCGCGCGGTAGGCGGCTTTAATGCAACACTCCGCGCAGGTGAGGATGCCGACCTCGGCCACCGTCTGCTCGCCGCTGGCTGGCAAGTCGTAGCCGATCCCGCCCTCCGCACGCTCTGCCTCCGCCACGACACCGCGCACGAAGTCCTCCTGCGCTACGCCCGCTGGAATTCCCCCACTGGTCTCGCCCTTCGCGCCTTCCTCCGCCAGCTCGCCTACGCGGCGAAAGTGATGATGCTCGCCGACCTCCGCGCCCGCGACCCCCTCGCAGCCTTGCTCTCGCTCGCATCGCCGTTTTACCAACTCCGCTGCCGATGAGCTTCACCGTCATCATCCCAGCCTGCAATCGCCCAGCACAGCTTGCCCGCTGCCTCGCGCTCCTACCTGCGGATGTAGCGGTGATCGTGAGCGACGACAGCCGCGACGATGCCGTGCGGGAAATGCTCGCGCGCGACTTCCCCGCCGTGTGCCGAGTGCAAGGCCCACAGCGCGGCCCTGCTGCCAATCGCAACTCCGGCGCGCGCGCCGCCAGCAGCGAGTGGCTCGCCTTTATAGATGACGACTGCGAGCCCCAACCCGGCTGGCTCGCCGCCTTCGTGGAGGCCGATGCCGACGTGATCGAAGGCCGCACCGTGGCTCCCGGCGCGACGGATTCGCCATTCGAGGAGCACGTGGAAAACACGAGCGGCGGACTTTTCTGGAGCTGCAATCTCGCCATCCGCCGCACCGCTTTCGAGCAACTCGGCGGCTTCGATGAAGACTTCGCAGAGGCGGGTGGCGAAGATATGGAATTCGCATGGCGCATCCAGCACAGCAGCCTGCGCACACGCTTCGCACCCGCCGCACTCGTGCATCACGCGCCCCGCCGCATCGGTTGGCGCGGCCTCTGGCGGCGGACTTGGATGATCCGCTGGATGCCGCTCTACCGTATCAAAACCGGCCAAGCCTCCACACTCGCTGCCGCCGCACTACGCGAGGTTCTCGATCTCCTACGCATCACACTCCACCTCTTCACACGCCCCGAGCAGGGCCGCTGGCGGAGGCGCACATTTACAGTGCTCTGGCGCTGGTTCACATTCCCTGCCGTCTTGCCGTGGCTACTCTATTGGGAGCTGCACTTTGGGAAAAAAGGAGCGCGCAAATGAAGCCCACGTCCGACCACTACTGCGAACTGGCTCCCTTCGCTGAAGAGTTCCAACGAGGCACGCCCGCCTTGCTCTACCATCGCATCGGCCAAGCGCGCCTCCTGCAAAAACGACGCGGCCTCACGCTCCCACTAGGCGTCTTCCGCCACCAGCTCCGCGAGCTGCGCGCGGCTGGCTTTGAATCAGCGGATAGCGCCACTCGCGGTGTATGGATCACCTTCGACGATGGCGACGCCAGCACGCTCGCCGCGCTGGAGCCGCTGCGCGAATGTGCGATGCAGGCCGTGCAATTCCTCGTTGCAGATCGCATCGGCGGCGT
>JAYVQK010000174.1:0-23780 GCA_043757005.1 Verrucomicrobiaceae bacterium | reverse complement strand
GACACGGGGGAAGGGTGAATTTGCACGGGGTAAGGAGCGATTTACACGGGGGGAAGGGGCGGCTCGCACGGGGTAAGGGGTGGTTGACACGGGGCAAGCTGCGGCTCGCACACGCCGAAGGCTCGACTGACACGGGGCTGGGCGGCGCTGCACTGGGCTAAGGGGCGGCTGCACGCGGGGTGGGTGTGGTTTGCACACGGTTAAGGATTCGCTCGCACGGGGGATGGTTGCTTTTACACGGGGGCGGTGGGGGTTTATGGGGGGGTGGGTTTTCGGGCGAAGCGGCGGATGATGACGTAGAAGATGGGGGTGAGGAGGAGGCCGAAGAAGGTGACTCCTAGCATCCCCCAGAAGACGGCGGTGCCGAGGGCGTGGCGCATTTCGGAGCCGGCTCCGGTGGCGAGGACGAGGGGGAGGACGCCTAGGATGAAGGCGAGGGAGGTCATTAAGATGGGGCGGAGGCGGAGGCGGGCGGCTTCTATGGCGGCGTGGCGGGGGGTGAGGCCGGTGTCTTCGAGTTGTTTGGCGAATTCTACGATGAGGATGGCGTTTTTACAGGCGAGGCCGATGAGGACGACGAGGCCGATTTGGGTGAAGATGTTGTTGTCTTGCCCGGCGAGCCAGACGCCGCCGAGGGCGCTGACGATGCAGGTGGGGACGATGAGGATGACGGCGAGGGGGAGGCCCCAGCTTTCGTATTGTGCGGCGAGGACGAGGAAGACGAAGAGGACGCAGAGGGGGAAAATATAAAGGAGGGTATCGCCGACGAGGAGTTGCTGGTAGGTGAGGTCGGTCCACTCGAAGTCGAATCCGCGGGGGAGGGTTTCTTTGGCAAGGCGGGTGACGGTGGAGATCATTTGGCCGCTGCTGATGCCGGGGAGGGTGCTGCCGCTGATGTCGGCGGTGACGTAGGTGTTGTAGCGCTGGATGCGGTCGGGGCCGCTGATGGGGCGCACTTTGATGAGGGTGCCGAGGGGGACCATGCCGCCGGTGTTGTTGCGGGTGAAGAGGTGGGAGATGTCTTCGGGGCTGTCGCGGAAGGCGGGCTCGGCCATGGCGTGGACTTGGTAGGTGCGGCCAAAGAGGTTGAAGTCGTTGACGTAGGAGGAGCCGAGGCAGACTTGGAGGGTTTCGTTGATGTCGGTGAGGGAGATGCCGAGGTTTTTGGCTTGGGCGCGGTCTATATCTACGAAGAATTGCGGTGTGTTGGGGCGGAAGCCGGTGAGGAGGGAGGTGAAGCCGGGTTCTTTGGCGAGGGCGTCCATGAGCTGCTGGGTCGCGCTTTGGAGGGCGGCGAGGCCGGCACCGTCGAGGTCTTGGACTTGGATTTTGAAGCCGCCGGAATTGCCGAGTCCGCGTAGGGGTGGCGGGGGCAGGACGAGGACGCGGGCTTCTTGGATGGAGCTGAATTTTTGCCGCAAGGTGGCGATGAGGGCTTGGGCGCTGAGGGAGGGGTCGCGGCGTTTGTCGAAGTCGTCGGGGATGATGAAGGCTGCGCCGACGTTGGATTGGTTGGCGCCGATGACGGAGGAGTAGCCGGAGATGGCAAAGGTGTGGGCGATGCCGGTGGTGGTGCGGGCGATTTCATCCACGCGTTGCACGACGGCGTCGGTGCGCTCGAAGGAGGCACCGTCGGGGAGTTGCACGACGACGAGGAAGTAGCCCATGTCTTGCGCGGGGATGAAGCCGGTGGGCACGGTGCGGAAGGCGAGTGCGCCGAGCGCGATGAGCCCGCCGTAGATGGCGACGCCGAAAGCGGTGCGGCGCACGAGCGCGCCGACGGTGCGGCCATAGGTGGTGGAGAGCCATGCAAAGGCGGCGTTGAATTTCCCGAAGAAGCCGTGGAGGAGCCGCAGGGGCAGGCTCTCGCGGGGATGGTCGGTGGTGTGGGGCCGCAGTAGCAGTGCGGCGAGGGCGGGAGAGAGGGTGAGGGAATTAAACGCGGAGATGACGGTGGAGGTGGCGATGGTGAGGGCGAATTGGCGGTAGAATTGCCCAGTGATGCCTGCGAGAAATGCGGTGGGGACGAAGACTGCGCAGAGCACGAATGCGACGGCGATGATGGGGCCGGAGACTTCGCGCATGGCTTGCAGTGTGGCCTCGCGGGGGGTGAGCCCTTTGGCGAGGAAGCGCTCTACGTTTTCTACGACGACGATGGCGTCGTCCACGACGATGCCGATGGCGAGCACGAGGCCGAAGAGGGAGAGGTTGTTTAGCGAGGAGCCGAGCACTTTCATCATGGCAAATGTGCCGATGAGCGAGACGGGGACGGCGAGCAGTGGGATGATGGATGCGCGCCACGTTTGCAGGAAAAGGATGACGACGATGACGACGAGTGCGATGGCCTCCAGGAGCGTGTGTAGCACGGACTGGAAGGACTGCCGGACGAAGCGCGTGGGGTCGTAGTTGATGCGGTAGTCCATGCCCGCCGGGAAGCGCTGTTTGAGCTTCGCCATCTCGGCATACACGGCGTCGGCGGTCTCCAGTGCGTTGGTGCCTGGGAGCTGGAAAATGCGGAGCGATACGGCGTTCTTGCCGTCCATGTAGCTCTTCACGGAGTAGTCTTTCGCGCCGAGCTCCACGCGGGCGACATCGCGCACGCGGATCACGTCGCCCTGTGTGCCGGTGCGGAGGACGATGTCGCCAAATTCCTCCGCCGTGTGCAGCCGCCCTTGCGCGGTGAGGGTGTATTGAAACTGCGTGCCCACAGGCGCGGGCTGCTGGCCGAGGGAGCCCGCGGCGACTTGCACATTTTGCTCGCGCACGGAGCGGAGAACATCGCCAGCAGTGAGTTGGCGGGCGGCGAGTTTATCCGGGTCGAGCCAGATGCGCATGGTGAATTCTTTTGCGCCGAGGCTACTGGCATCCGCGACACCGGGCAGGCGTGCGATGCGATTTTGCACTTGGAGGGCGACGTAGTTTGAGAGGTAGAACGTGTCGCGCGAGCCGTCGGGGGAGTAAAATTGGACGGACATCGTGAGGTCGGGCGACTGCTTCCGGGCCGTCACGCCGAGACGGCGCACATCCTCGGGGAGGCGTGGCAGCGCAGTGTTCACGCGGTTTTGCACCTGCACCTGCGCGTCGTCCAGATTCGTGCCGAGCTTAAAGGTGACGGTGAGTGTGAGTCGCCCGTCGCTCGTGCCCGAGGCAGACATATAGAGCATATTCTCCACGCCGTTGATCTCCTGCTCCAGCGGTGCCGCGAGCGTGTCGGCCACGGTCTGCGCGTTCGCACCGGGATACGTCGCGCTCACGATCACCGTGGGCGGGACGACTTCGGGATATTGCGAGACGGGGAGCTGGAAAAATGCGAGCCCGCCGAGCAGCGTGATGACGATGCTGAGGACGGCGGCGAAGACCGGGCGATCTACGAAAAAGCGAGGGATGTTCATTGCGCGATCATCGTGGTTTCTTCGGCCTTCACGATGGCACCGGGCCGCACGGCCATGAGGCCATTTACCACCACACGGTCGTCAGCTTTCAGCCCCTTGCGGACGATGCGCAGCCCGCCCTCCAGTGGCCCCGTCACCACCGGGCGCGGCGTGGCTTTTCCATCGGCACTCACGATATAGACGAACGGCTTGCCTTGGTCGCTGCCGATGGCGTTGTCGCGCACGAGCATCGCTTCGTAGATGCCGCTGCCGGGGATGCGCACGCGGGCGAAAAAGCCGGGAGCCATGAGCCCGTCAGGGTTTGCAAAGATGGCGCGCGCTTTGATCGAGCCCGTCGTGGTGCTGAGGACGTTATCCACGAAGTCCACCACGCCCTCGTGCGGCCAGCCCGTTTCGTTGGCGAGCGCCATTTGCGCGGGAATTGTGCCATCGAGCGCGCTGCTGCGCTTACCCTCGCGGCGCAGCTCTCGGTATTTCAGCGACGAGTGTTCGTCCACGTCCATGTAGCAATAGATCGGGTCCATCGAGACGATGGTGGTGAGCAGCGTCGTGCCGCTCGCGCCGCCCACGATGAGGTTGCCCGCCGTCACCAACTTGCCGCCGATGCGCCCGGAAATCGGGGCCGTCACTCGCGTAAATTCCACCTGCAATTCCGCCACCACCCGCGCCGCCTGCGCGGCTTTTAGCGTCGCCGCTGCTTGCTGGCGCATCTTCGATTTTGCATCCGCCTCTTCCGCAGAAATCGCGCGCGTCTCCACCAGCTTGCTCGCGCGCTGCGCATCCAGCGTCGCCAGCTCCAGCGCGGATTGCGCACGGCTCTCCTCCGCTTGCGCGCGAGCGAGATCGGCGGCGTAAGCGCGCGCATCAATGACGAAAAGCAGCTCGCCCTTTTTCACCTCCTTGCCCTCGTGGAAGTCGCAGCTCTGCAAATACCCGCTCACCCGCGCCCGCACCTCCACGCTTTCCACTGCCGCGAGTCGTCCGGTGAATTCATCCCACTCGGTGATCTGCTTGGGCACAGGCTTCGCCACAGTCACGCTCGCCGGGCCTTGCCCCAGCGGGGTCACAGGTTTTGTGCAGGCGCAGAGCGCGAGGAGGGTGAAAAGGACGACCAAAATGCGATGCAGCGACATGAGGAAGGGAAGATGCCCAGAGTGGTGAAAGTAATAGAGACAAAAAACGAGCGGAGTGCTCGGGCAGGGTGGGCTTCCTGTCTGCCAGGCACTCGCAGCTCGGCTTTATACACCGTTTATATAGTTTTGATGTTTTGTAAATAATCTTTGTGATTTAAACGCCAAATGCGTAGATTCTGCGTCTTGGCTTTTTACTTTGTTTGCCTGCGCAACTCCTCTCGTGCGGTTAGCGTCGCCACTTGGCGATGGTTATGCTGAATCTGCTTTTCATACTGAGCGAATGCACGCTCGCTGTCGAAGAACTGCGGCTCCTAAGCGCTGAAGACATCGTATGGATGCTCGAATACTACCCCCGAAGCGAGCGAAGAAGAAATCCCAAAGGCGTTAGCTCGCCGCCATCGACGAAGACAAGATGACATGGATTCCAGGAAAAGAAGAAACTCTGTGAAATTGGAGGATATTTTATAACACAGCTAAACTAAGCGAATTTAAACATTGCCTTTAATTACGGTTTTCATGGTAATTCCATAGTAATGAAAATCCGCGCACGACCGTCGCGAGCGAATATATTTTTGACAAAGATTGTCTTAATTTTTAGCAATCTATGTGCCAGCTTGCTCGTGATCTTTGCCGTTTCATCCGCTTCCGGTGAAGTGTTAAGGCTGGAATTTAGTCACGAATGGGCAGGCCACCCGGTGCAGTTCACTGCTTTGGCGGAAGAGGGAAAACCCAGCGTGGCGAGGTTGGATTATCTCATTAGCGGGTTGAGTCTCCAGCGGCTGGATGGCTCTTGGCTGGACGGCGCTTCGGATTGGGCGATCTATATCAGTGCGGGCGAGGGGCGGACGGCTGCGTTTACTGATGGAGTGCCTGCGCAGGATTTTAAAGCGATCCGTTTTCGCGTGGGCGTGAATGCTGCGATGAATGGGGGAGACCCGAACGCCATCGTGCCCAGCTCGGCACTCCACCCGGATGTGAACAAGCTGCACTGGGGCTGGCAGGGTGGGTATGTGTTCCTCGCGCTGGAGGGGCACTATGCGATGCGGGGGAAACCGCCCGGGGGCTA
Organism: Verrucomicrobiaceae bacterium; assembly: GCA_043757005.1. Lineage (GTDB taxonomy): Bacteria > Verrucomicrobiota > Verrucomicrobiia > Chthoniobacterales > Chthoniobacteraceae > SXWH01. Next base: position 18,189 of record JAYVQK010000174.1, on the reverse strand, counting down.
CTCGTATCATCTCGGCAATGATGCGAATTTGATGACCGTGGAATTGCCCGTGGCGCTGCGAGGCGCGCAGCCAAATACGGTCCAGATCACGCTCGATGTGGCGCACATTCTTGAAGGCGTGGATTTTTCGCGCGATGGCGCATCCACACACTCGCGCGCTGGCGATGCGCTAGCGGTGCGGCTAAAAAAGAACGTGGAGAGTGCTTTCCGCGTGCGTGCGGTGAAGGGCGACGCCTTTCAGGAAAACGTGGCGATGATGGTGAAAACGCTGATTCCGGCTGGGACAACGGCGCGGCGGATGGAGGTCTCGCAGCGTCTGCCCCGCATCGCGCTGCCTGCGGATAATCCACTCACGGGGGAAGGCGTGGCGCTCGGGCGGCGGCTGTTTCACGATTCGCGGCTCTCGGTGAATAATACGCAGTCGTGCGGGAGTTGCCATGTGCAGGGCAGCGCGTTCGCGGATCCGCGCAAGACGAGCACTGGCGCAGAGGGGCAGTCGGGGAAACGAAACGCGATGGCGCTTTTCAATCTCGCATGGCAGTCGGAATTTTTTTGGGATGGCCGGGCAAAGTCGCTGCGCGAGCAAGTGCTCGTGCCGATCCAGGACGCACACGAGATGAATGAAAGTCTGGATCGTGTGGTGGCGAAACTTTCTGCGGACGCGGAATGTGCCGCCGATTTTGCAAAGGCATTTGGCGGCGGCGGGGTGACGAGTGAGCGCGTGGCAAAGGCGCTTGAGCAGTTTCTACTCACGCTCGTCTCACAGGATTCGCGCTTCGATCTTGCTGTGCGCAAACAGGCGGAGATGGACGAATCGGAAAAGCGCGGTTTGCAGCTTTTCCTCACGGAGTTTGATCCGGCGCGGGGTTTGCGCGGGGCGGATTGCTTCCACTGCCACGGGGGCACGCTCTTTACGGATCATCAATTTCACAACAACGGACTCGCGCTCGCCGTCGACGATATTGGCCGCATGGGCGTGACGAAAAATCCGGCGGATCGTGGAAAATTCCGCGCACCCTCGTTGCGCAACATCGCTGCGACCGCGCCATACATGCACGACGGGCGCTTTGCCACGCTCGAAGAAGTGGTGGAGCACTACAGCTCCGGCGTGCAGCGCAGCGACACGCTCGACCCGAATCTCGCTAAACATCCCGAAGCTGGGTTGTCGCTCACCGCCGAGGAAAAGCGCGACCTCGTCGCCTTCCTCAAAACACTCACAGACGAATCTTTCATCCACCCAGCCAAACCCGCACTCGCGGCCCAACCGTAAATCAATCGTAGCCATGAAACTGACCCGCTTCTCACTTCTCTTCGCCGCCCTCGCATCGTCCGCTTTTGCAGGCACGACGGATCACGCGCTCTCCGATCAACTCGCCGCTGATGCCGCCGCGCTCGCTCCGGCCTATGTCGCCGCTGCTGCGCCCGCGACGGATCCCGTCGGCGCTGGCACGTGGGCTCCGGTGATTGCATGGACGCCGCACATCCCGGTGACGGCTGCTCAATTACCAGACGGCAGGCTGCTGACGTTTGCCTCCAATCAACGCACCACTTTCCCATCGGGGCCGGAATTTACCTACGCTGCGGTGTGGGACCCAGCGACGGGGCAATTCACCGAGATTAACAACACGCGTCACGATATGTTTTGTGGCGGAGTCTCGATGCTACCGGATGGCCGTGTCGTCGTGAACGGCGGACGCAACACCACCGTGCTCTCCAGCATTTTCGACTATCGCACCAATCAATGGTCTGCGATTCCGAACATGAACGACCCGCGTTGGTATAATACGAGCGTGGCACTCACGGATGGCTCCGTTTTCACCGTGAGCGGCAGCGGCGGCTCGAATACGGCGGAGCGATGGAGCGCGGCGTCCGGCTGGCAGCGGCTCACGGGCATTAGCTGGAGCACGGTGACGAGTCAGGCAGGCTACATCAATATCTGGCATCCGTTTTTGCTCCTCGCGCCGAATGGCCAGCTCTTTCACTTTGGCCCGACGCGCTCAATGGACTGGGTGAATCCCAACGGTAGCGGAACGTTGACCGCATCGGGGCTGAATGTGCCCGGCACGCATTATCCAAAAGAGGGCTGCTGGGTGATGTATGACGAAGGCAAAATCGTCGTCGCGGGCGGCGGTGCAAACACGACGCCGAATCCGAGCGACTCCACCACGGGCACGAGCACGAATATCGCCTACGCGGTGGATTTGAACAGCGCGGTGCCAGTCGTGCAGCCTGCGGCTTCGATGCAATTCGCGCGGCAGTTTGCAAACTCTGTGATTCTTCCAAGTGGCGAGGTGATGGTGATTGGCGGCAACACTGGGCTGAAATTCAACGACACCGGTTCCGTGCTAACGCCCGAAGTGTGGAACCCGCGCACCGGCACATGGCGGACGCTTGCAAACCAAAGTGTTCCTCGCAATTACCACTCCCTCGCTTTGCTGCTGCCCGATGGCCGGGTGTGGTCCGGCGGTGGCGGCCTCGGCGGGAATGCGGCGGATCATCGGGACGCGCAAATTTTCACACCGCCCGCGCTCTACAATGCAAACGGCACACTCGCCACGCGCCCCGTCATCACGCAGGCACCAGCGCAGGTGGGGCCCGGTGTTCGTTTTACGGTGAATGCGACCGCTGGTTTGTCAAAATTCGCCTTCATCAAAATGTCGTCGCAGACACACTCTGTGAACACGGATCTACGTTACATTGAGCTGCCTTTCAGCGAGGTGGCTGCGGGCAATTACGAGCTTACTTCCCACGCAAATTTAAACGTGATGACGCCGGGTTTTTGGATGCTCTTCGCGCTCGATTCCAAGAGCGTCCATTCCGTCTCGAAAATCATCCAAGTCAGCGCGACGCCGATCAATCTCGCGAATCCCGGCAATCAAACGAGCGCCGTCGGCGAGATCGTCTCACTGCAAATTCAGGTCGCCAGCAGTGGTGGTTTGCCGCCTTCCTACTCCGCTACAGGATTACCGACGGGGCTGAGCATCGGCGGCACATCGGGTGTAGTCTCCGGCTCGCCGACCACCGCTGGCACTTACAATGTGGTGGTTTCTGGCGGCGGCACGCAGGTGAGTTTCCAGTGGGCGATTAATGCCGTGCTCACTCTTGGCCCGATACAGGGCGCACCTGTCGCGCGCGGTTCGGCCAGCACTTTCACCGTGCAGAGCACCGGTGGGAAAAACCCACGCTACGTGTGGAGTTTTGGCGACAGCACCGCGAACACCGCCTCTTCGTCATCGCCCGGCGCGACGCACACATTTACGCAGGCGGGGCGCTATCTCGTGACGGTGACCGCCACGGACGACACGGTGCGGATCGTGACGGGCAGTTTCTACCAAGGCGTCTTCGCGCCGTTGAGCGCGCGCAAGCCGAATGGATCGAGTAGCATCGCCTACGAAGCACGCACGCCAGCAAACAGCCGTGTGTGGGTGGCAAATCCTGATGCCGATACGGTGACGGTTTTCGACGTGGTGACTCGCGCAAAATTGGCTGAAACAACCGTGGGCACTTCGCCGCGCTGTGTGGCGATTGCGCCCGATGGTCGCGTGTGGGTGACCGCCGCCGACAGCGCGGTGATTTCGATCCTGAACAGCACCACCTACGCACTCGCGCAGACGATCATACTCCCGCGAGGCTCGCGTCCGTTTGGCCTCGCATTTGATCCAGTGGGGACTGCGGCGTGGGTTGCGCTGGAGGGCGCTGGCCGTGTGTTGAAACTGAATCCTTCGACTGGCGCGCAACTCGCGGACGTTGCCGCAGGGCCGGATGTCCGGCATCTCAGCGTGAGCGCGGATGGTGCAAAAGTTTTGGTGAGCCGCTTCATCACACCACGCCTGCCGGGCGAGGAGACGGCGGTGATTGATGCCACTGGAAAAGGCGGCGAAGTGCTCGTCATTGATGCAGCGACGGCAGTGGTCACACGAACGATCCCCCTCCAGCACAGCGAGGAGCCGGATACGACAATCTCGGGGCGCGGAATTCCAAACTACCTTGGTGTTCCAGCCATTTCGCCGGATGGACTTTCCGCGTGGGTGCCGTCGAAGCAGGACAACATCAAACGCGGCGCGCTCCGCAGCGGCCAGGGGCTCACGCACGAGAGCGCGGTGCGCGCGATTGCTTCGCAAATCAATCTCGTGACACAGACCGAGGACTACAACGCGCGCGTGGATTTCGACAACGCGGGGCTCCCGAGCGCGGTGTGCTACGATCCTTCCGGCATCTACGCTTTCGTCGCGCTGGAAGGCAGTCGAGCGGTCGCGGTTGTGGATGTTTGGAACGCAACCGAGATCACCCGATTCGCCGCAGGCCGTGCGCCGCAAGGGCTCGCGATTTCGCCGGATGGCAGGACGCTTTTTGTGCAAAACTTCATGGATCGCACGGTGACCGTCCACGACGTGAGCGCAATCGTGAGCGGCGGCGTGCTGCCCGCCACGACAGCGGCGGCGCTGAATTCCGTGGCTACCGAAAAGCTCACGGCGCAAGTGCTGGTGGGGAAACAACTCTTCTACGACGCGAAGGACAACCGTCTCGCGTTGCAGGAATATCTCTCTTGCGCGGGATGCCACAACGACGCCGGACAGGATGGCCGCGTGTGGGATTTCACCGGCTTTGGCGAAGGGCTGCGCAATACGATCACACTGCGCGGGCATGGCAGCCAGGGTGCGTTGCACTGGAGTGGCAACTTCGATGAGTTTCAGGATTTTGAAGGCCAGATTCGCAATTTCGCAGGCGGCCTCGGCTTGATTGCAGGCGGCACGTCGAATCCCTCCCTCGGCGCTCCCAATGCCGGTCGCAGCGCGGACCTCGACGCGCTGGCTGCCTACCTCACGTCGCTCGCGAAGACTGGCGCGAGTCCGGCGCGTGTGGACGCTGCGACACTCCCCGTTGCGGCTATCGCGGGGCGCACGATTTTCAAACAGCAAAACTGCGCGGGCTGCCATGGCGGCGTCAATTTTAGCAACAGCACGCTCGGTGTTTTCCGCGACATCGGCACGCTGAAACCCAGCAGTGGCCAGCGTCTCGGCGGCGTTCTCACCGGGCTCGATGTGCCGACTTTGCGCGGGCTCTGGGCCACGGCTCCCTATTTGCACGACGGCTCGTCGGCGACGCTCGGTGCGGCGGTGCGCGCGCATAATGGGGTGATCCTCAGCGATGCGGACCTCGGCAACCTCGTCGCTTACTTGAACAATCTCGATGACAGCATCGTCTCCGCTCCCATGTCGCTCGGCATCGCACTCAGCGCCCCAGCGAGTGCAAACGCTGCGTTCAGTGTCACCGCCAGTTTCAGCAGCGCAGCCACGGGCTTCGCGCTGGCGGACATCGCGGTGATGAACGGAACCGCGAGCAGCCTGCAAGGCAGCGGCGCGAGCTACACTTTCACCGTCACGCCGACTGCGGTGGGGAATGTCGTGATTTCCGTGGCGGCAAACCTCGCCACGGATGGCGATGGGGATGGCAACCTTGCGTCGAATAGCTCGCTAGTGAATTACTCCACCAGCGGCCCGACGATCCTGTTGGCGGATGATTTTAACGATAACGTGCGCGATGCCTCGAAATGGAATGTGGGCACGGTCTTCGCACAGGTCGAATCCGGCGCGGCTGGTTTTGACAGCACGATTCCTGTCGTGGAGCGCAATCAACGGGTGGAGGTGCAGCCACGCGCGGGCATCGCTGGGGATCACTACGCAGGCTATGTCTCGGCGGCGGCTTTCGACTTTACGGATGCAGCGGCCAGCGTGCGTGTGCAGCAGACGGCGAGCGGTGATGCCGACACTTATCTCGCGGTGGCAAAAGACCCGCAGAATTTCTTCCTCATGGTCGTGGAAAGCGGCGGGTTTTATCTGGACCAAACCGTCGCTGGTAGCAGGCAAATCTCGGCCCACGCTTTCAACGCGACGCAGCAGCAATACTGGCGCATCCGCCATAGCTCGGGCAGCCCGGCGAAAGTCGTGTTTGAAACGAGCGCCGATGGCACGACGTGGCAGACGCTCCGCACGGATAATGCGCGTTTTGCGATGACTGCTACGAAAGTGGAATTTGGCGCGGGCACGGGGACTTCGGTCGCCGCGCCGGGGTTGGCCCTTTTCGATTCGTTCCAGCTCGTGCGCTCGACCGTCGCGCCGCCTGCAAATCTCCCGCCAGTCGCGAGACCGGGCGGGCCTTACGCAGCGACTCGCGGCGTGGCGCTCACGCTGAATGGCTCGGCTTCTACCGATGCGGACGGCACGGTTTCCAGCTACGCGTGGACTTTCGGCGACGGGACGACGGGCAGCGGTGCGTCGCCGGTGAAGACTTACGCAGCAGCGGGGACATTCACCGTCGCGCTGACCGTGAGCGACAATGCTGGCGCGACGAACACCGCGACGACGACCGCTGTGATTACGGCACCGGCAAACGTCCCGCCAGTCGCGAGACACGGCGGGCCTTACGCGGGCACGACGGGCGTTGCGATTCCGTTGAACGGCAGCACCTCCAGCGATGCGGACGGCACGATTGCCAGCTATGCGTGGGCTTTCGGCGACGGCACCACTGCCACCGGCACGACGCCGACAAAGACTTACAGCACTGCGGGCACATTCACCGTTGCTCTGACTGTCACCGACAATTCCGGCGCGACGAATACCGCGAGCACCACGGCGACGATCTCCTCCACGCCAGTAAATCAACCGCCAGTCGCTCGCCCCGGCGGGCCTTACAGCGCGACACTCGGCACGGCGCTCGCGCTGAATGGAAGCGCGTCGTCTGATCCCGACGGCAGCATCGCGAGTTACGAATGGCGCATGGGGGATACGACTCGCGTGGCCACTGTCCTCAGCGACGATTTTGCAGACAACAGCCGCGATGCTGCGAAATGGAGCGTCGGCACCGTCTTCGGCACCATCTACGCGGGCGCGGCTGGTTTTGATCCCGGCATCACCGTCGCGGAAAGGAATCAACGGCTTGAAATCGTCCTGCGCAGCGGCGTGAGCAATGACCGTTTCGCAGGTTACGTCACCGCAAATACGTTCGACTTCACGGGCGCTGCCGTGAGTGCGGAAGTCGTGCAGGCGGGCGCGGGACAGTCGAATACGCTCCTCGCTGTCTGCCAATCCGCGAGTAATTGCGCGATCATGGTCGAGGAAGCGGGCGTGCTTTATTGCTGCCAGTTTGTAGGAGCGGCGATCACGTATCAGGCCGTCACCTACAATGCCGCGCAGCAGCGCCAGTGGCGCATCCGCCATGTTCCCGGCACGACGCCGCTGTGGGCCTACGAAGTGAGTGCGGATGGTGCGGCGTGGCAGGCATTGCACAGCATGGCGGTGCAGTTTCCCGTGATTGCCGTGCGCGCAGAAATCACCGCTGGCACATGGCAACCGGAGACAGCGCCGGGCACAGCGATCTTTGATAATTTCAAGCTCACACGCACCACGACCATCGCCGAAACCGTGCTCACCGGAGCGAGCCCGAGCATCACCTACACAGTGCCCGGCACCTACACAGTGCGTCTGAAAGTCACCGACAACGGCGGCGCGACCCACGAAGCCACGACGACCGTGAACGTCGGCAGCGGCGCGTTCCAAGCACTCCGGGCGATGGTTGCCGCCCCCAAAGCAAACGGCGGCACCTCCACCACAGCGCCCGCCTTCCTCCTCCAGCACGAAGACACCGCGACAGCCGAGCCCACCGGCCCCGTCACATTCACCGCGCTGCGCGGAAAATGGGTGGGCATCGCATCGGCGACCACACTTGCGGACACGGCAAAGCTCAGTCTCGTCGTAGGCAAAACTGGCAACCTCACCGGGCGACTTTCTCTAACGGACGGCGTCATCCCTTTTCATGGACGCATCTCGCGCGACGGCACTGCGGCGATCAAAATCCCACGCAAAGGAGCGGAGCCGCTACGCATCCAGCTCGCACTCGATCCCGTCACACACGAGATGCGCGGCGCTCTGCACAGCGATGCGCTCATCGTGGAAATCACCGGCCATCACGCACTTTTTGACACGGGAAAAACCCCGCTACCGCCCGAGTGGAGTGGCCGACACTCCGCCGCGCTCGCGACCAGCGTGGGCCGGGCTTCTCTGCAAGTGGACATCGCCGCAGACGGCTCCGTGCGCCTCACCGGCAAACTCCCCGGCAGCAAAGTGCCATTCACCGCCGCGACGTTGCTTTCACACGACGGACGACTCCCCGTCTTTGCGCACGTGCCCAGCACCGGAGAAATCCTGAGCGGCTGGCTGCAACTGTCCGCAACCGGAGAAATCCGCGCCGCTGTGAACTGGTTTCACAGCGCAGCCGTAGAGACCCTCGGCACACCGGGCGTGGAGTAGCGGTCTATTTTGAACCACGAAGGGCACGAAGGGCACGAAGAGGAGGGATGAAAGGGCACTCTATCCCTGCTATTTCCTTCGTGCTCTTCGTGCTCTTCGTGGTTCAAATCCAAACTATACCACTACTGGGCGTGGAGTAGCGAAATACGCCGCACCAGCCTCCTCAGTTGTCGTGGAGTCAGACTCAGTTGCCGTGGAGTCGGACTCAGTTGTCGCGGAGTTGGACTCAGTTGCCGTGGAGTCGGACTCAGTTGTCGCGGAGTTGGACTCAGTTGCCGTGGAGTCGGACTCAGTTGCCGTGGAGTCGGACTCAGTTGCCGTGGAGTCGGACTCAGTTGTCGTGGAGTCAGACTCAGTTGTCGCGGAGTCGGACTCAGTTGTCGCGGAGTTGGACTCAGTTTCCGTGGAGTCGGACTCAGTTGCCGTGGAGTCAGACTCAGTTGCCGTGGAGTCAGACTCAGTTGCCGTGGAGTCGGACTCAGTTGTCGTGGAGTCAGACTCAGTTGTCTCGGAGTCGGACTCACTTGTCGCGGAGTCAGACTCAGTTGTCGCGGAGTCAGACTCAGTTGTCGTGGAGTCAGGCTCAGTTGTCGGAGCAAGCCGTTGAAAAATTAAGAATTAGGCAATTTTGGCGAAATTTGACCACTAAACCCAAGCCAGCTCCCACGCCTGCCGAGATAACCTAAAAACGGCGCTGGGCCTCACACAAAGGCACAAAGGCACGAAGAAGAGGGCCGCGAAAAGAATGACCTATTCACCCAAAGGGAGAGAGCGTTTGAGCGGAACCCTTTGTGCCTTCGTGCCTTTGTGTGAGACATCACGTTCCCATCGCCATTTTTAGGATCAATAAACCGCCCATCATTCCCCTAGCCAAACCCCGCAAAAAAGCCCAAACACTCCCCCCATGAACGAGCCCAACACGGAACCTCAGCCGCCGCCCGCCCCGCCGAAAGGGCGGCATCCGCTGGCGTGGTTGGTGTTTTTGACGCCGAGTGTGCTCACTTGGTTGCCATGGGTTTGGATGAGATGGAAGAAAAGTGGGGAAGACGTCCTTGGGCTTCTCTTTGTGGCATTGCTTGTCGCCACGATGCTCTGTTTTTGCCTCGGGCCCGTCATGGAGAATTGGCTGCACAGAGACCGCTTTCACCGTGGCCGCGCGTTTGGCTTTAGTTGTCTTCTTTTCGTCTTCAATCTGATCCTTTCTTTTTCTGGCTGCTGGTATGGCGGCGCTTTCCAAATAGATTAATACCCAATGCCTACCATCATCGAGCCAGACTCTGAGCCTCAGCCGCTCCCCAAGCCGCCGAAGAAGCGGCATCCGCTGGCGTGGTTTGCCTTCATTTCACCGGTGGTGTTTATCTTCGCCGCAACTGCCATTGGTTGTGGCTTGGCTTGGCTTTGCGGCTTTCCATCGGGCGAAGTAGTGCGCGCTTTGATAACATTGGCAGTATCCGGAGGGGTGCTTCTGTGTATTTACCTCGGCACCGTCATGGAAGCATGGCTGCATCGCGACTCCTATAGTGCAGGGCGCGTTGTCCTGTGGGCCTTCTGTATTTTCGTTCTAAACGCTTTCCTTGCTATCTCTCTCTTAATCGGAGGCTGCTACGTGATCGCATCACGCCTTTAAAACCCAATGCCCACCATCACCGAGACTCTCCTAAAGCGCACCACCTCTCGCTGCCCGGTGTGCCACGCCAGCCTCCCGGCGGAGGTTTGGAAGGTGAATGATGGGAAGCGGGCGCGCGTTTTCTTGCGGCGGGAGTGTGCGGTGCATGGGTCGGCGGAGGTGTGCATCTCTAGCGATGCTCGCTTTTACTGGCTCGCGCAGGGCTCGCCGGAGAACCAATGCTGCGGCTCGGCGGGGCCATCAACCATCAACCATCAACCATCAACCCTGCTGTGCAGCTCAGCGGAGGGCGAGCGGCCCGGCACGCTGGGGCGGAATGCTGCGCCGGGGGAGGCGAGCGGCGTGCAGGAGCGGCTGGCGACTTGCCTCGCGCTGATCGAGATTGTGAATTCCTGCAACCTCGCTTGCCCGACTTGCTATGCGGATTCTCCGCAGGATCGCCGGGTGGATGCGGTGCCGCTGGCGGATCTCCAGCGGCGCATCAAGGGGGTGATCGCGCGCAAGGGCCGCATCGAGATCCTCCAGCTCTCGGGCGGCGAGCCCACGCTGCACCCGCAGTTTTTCGAGCTACTCGCCTGGCTGCAAGGGCACGAGGGGATTGATTTCATTTTGCTGAATACGAACGGCGTCCGCATCGCAAACGATACCGCTTTTTCCGCCGAGCTGGGGCGCACCTTCCGGGTGGGGAAATTCCAGCTCTACTTGCAGTTCGACGGCACCCAGGAGGCCGGGCAGCACTGGCTGCGCGGGGCCGATCTGCGGACGACTCGCGAGCGGGCGCTGGCGAGGTGCGCGGAGTATGGCATCACCGTGACGCTGGCGATGACGGTGACGCCGGACAACCTGCCGCACCTGTGGGACGCCGTGCATTTCGGCCTCGGCCACGGGAACGTGCGCGGGGTGAGCTTCCAGCCGATGTTTGGCAGTGGCCGCACGCCTAGCGAAACAGCGAGGCTCAACACCGCCGATGTGATCCTCGCCCTCGTCGAGCAGAGCCGCGAGAAGCTGCGCTACGACGACTTCACCCCGCTCCCCTGCGGCGACCCAAACTGCGCGACCATCGGCTACCTGCTGAAAGTCGGCGGCGAAGTGCGCTCGATCAGCGACTTCGTGGACTTCACCCAAGTGCAAGGCTTCCTCCGCGACAAAGTGCGCTATTCCCTCAATGATCTCAGCCAGTGCGGCTGCGAAAACGAACCGCTCGCCGAGCTGCTCCACCGCTTCGAGCTAGACGCCACGCACACCTTCCGGCTCTTCGTAAAGCCCTTCATGGACGCCTGGACATGGGACGAAGACCGCATAGACCGCTGCTGCACCCACGTCATCCGCCCCGATGGGGTGCTGGATTCGTTTTGCCGCTATTACTCGGGGGGAAAATGAGACCGCTGGTCTTGCAAGAGCATCTCCCGAACATCCGCGAGGGGAGCGCGCGCGTCCCGCGTGCCGTGGCGGGCATCCTGCCCGGCACAGAGCGGCGCAGAGAGCGAAAGGAGTGGTTATCCTACTCAGCCCGTCCCTCCGCGCCGGGCAGGATGCCCACCGCAGCACGCGAGACGCGCGCGCTCCTGCCACTACACCGTGCGCCCGCTCGTTCTTCGTTTGAATGCGATGGAATCCAACGCTAAAAGATGAACCGATATGAAAATAGAAAAGGACTCTGAATTGCCGCAATCGTCGCCTGAGCTGGATGGGGCTCGGTTCAAAAGAAGACGTATTGAGGGGTGGCATTGGTTGTTCAGCGCAAATCGCCATTCGCCGGGGCAGCCCAAAAGACGACATGTTGTGAGGTGGTATTGCTTGGGGGTATTGCTCACGGGCGCTAGTTGGGTGGCTAGTTCCAATATCGATGAGTGGAGGTGGGAAGTGATCCTGGGTGTAACATTTCTTTTTGATATTATTTACGCGAGATACACCATAGAGCGCGAGCAGCCGCCCGACGAGGCTTGGGTATTTAGTTTCTTCTGGTCGCTACTCACCATTATTTCGGCAGCAGTGCTTGTCGCGGCTTGCATTTTCGCCGCGTGCGCACTTGGTTCAAAATGATCGCCCCCCGTATAGCTGGCTGCTCCTCGTCGCCATCGCCGCCAGCCTCTTCACTTGATCTCACCTCGCTGCTCCTTCGGTTGACCGGAGCCACTCGCTTCGCTACTTTCCCGCCATGTCCACTCAACAGCTCACCAACGAGGCGATGGCACTTCCACTCTCCGAGCGGGTCTCGCTTGCGCAGTCGCTCTGGCAGAGCATTGACGATGATCTAGCCACCGCCAACGAGCGCGAGGCGTTGCAGGAAGCCATACGGCGGGACGCAGAGCTTTCCTCCGGCGCAGTAGTGGGGCGCACGCACGAAGAGGTCATGCAGGCTGCACGCAAAGCCATCGGATGCGCCTGATCTACCACCCCGATGCCGAGGCGGAACTCATCGAAGCGGCTCAGTTTTACCAGCAACGCGTGCCGACACTCGGCGCGCAGTTTTTAGACGCCGCAGATCGTTCTCTAAAGGGCATCCAAGAGGCTCCCGAGCGGTGGAGCATTTTGGAGGCAGATGTCCGGCGCTCGCTCATGCCTCGCTTTCCCTACGCCATCTATTACCGCGTGTTTTCGGGCGAGCTGCGCATCCTCGCTTTCAAACACCACAGCCGCCACCCGGACTACTGGCGTCACCGTCTCGCGGACTAAAATGACCGCCTCACCCTATAGCTGGCTCCTCCTCGTCGCCATCGCCGCCAGCCTCTTTACTTGGTCGCGGCTGGCGCGGCGGGATGAACGGCTGGTGCTCATCTATGCCCTCGCGCTGGTGAGCGGGTTCCTCGGCGCGAAGATCGTTTATCTTTTCGCCGAAGGCTGGCTAGATTGGCCGCTGCCGGATCGCTGGGCGCGGCTGGCTACGGGGAAAAGCGTGATCGGCGCACTGCTCGGCGGTTATGTGGGCGTGGAAATCGCGAAGAAACTCCTCGGCTACACTGCTCCCACGGGCGACCTTTTTGCCCTCGTCGCCCCGCTCGGCATCGGCATCGGGCGCATCGGCTGCCTGCTGCACGGCTGCTGCATGGGCCGAGTCTGCGAGCCCGCTTGGTATGCCATGCACGATGCGCGCGGCGTGGCGCGCTGGCCCGCCGTGCCCGTAGAGCTGGCCTTCAATGCGCTCGCACTCGTCGGTTTCCTGCTCCTGCGGCGACTCGGTAGCGATTTTACCACGAAGAGCACGAAGAGCACGAAGCACGCGAAGGATGAATATTCACAAACTTCGTGCTCTTCGCGCTCTTCGCGCCCTTCGTGGCTAAAGTGTAGTCAGCGTGGGCAACACTTCCACCTCTACCTCATCGCCTATGGCCTCTTCCGTTTCGCGCATGAATTCCTCCGCGCCACGCCACTGCTCGGCGGCGGCCTCTCCGGCTACCAATACGCGGCCCTAGCCTGCGTGGCCCTCGGCGCATGGGGCTACGCGCGGCGGCGGCGGGCGAGCAGGGTGACTACGAAGAGCGCGAAGGGCGCGAAGGAAGACACACGAGCGACTTTTTGAATCTTCGCGTCCTTCGCGTCCTTCGTAGTCACCTTCCAAAGAGGCCATCTGTCCTCCAGAAAAACAACAGTAGTGTTATCGTTTGGATTTGAACCACGAAGAGCACGAAGAGCACGAAGGAAATATCAGGGAAAGAGTGCCCTTTCATCGCTCCTCTTCGTGTCTTCGTGCCCTTCGTGGTTCAAAATAGCCCCCGCCAAAACAGGCCGCTCCTTGACGCCGCCGCTCGCTTCCCGCACCGTCCGCGCCGCCTGTGAATCTTCCGTTTAGCCTATTTCTCGCGCTGCGCTACTTGCAGCCAAAGCGCACCTTTGTCTCCATCATCACCGTGCTCTCCGTGCTGGGCGTGGCGCTCGGCATCGCGTGCCTCATGGTCGTCATTGCAGTGATGACGGGCTTTGACCACGAGCTGCGGGAGAAGATCGTAGGCTTTGAGCCGCACCTGCAAGTGAGTGTCGCGGGGGATTTGCTGCGGGATTGGGACGGCTTGCACGAGCATTTGCAAAAGGACTTCCCCGGCATCGAGGCCGTGTCGCCTTTTGTCATGGCCCCGGCGTTTTTGGAGTTCGAGGGGAATTGGACCTATACGCAGATGCGCGGGGTGCAGCCGAACGGTGAATTGAAGCTCATGGATTTGCGGAAATTCATCGTCGAGGGGCGCTACGAGTTGGACAGTGAAAAGTGCATCCTCGGCGTGGAACTGGCCGCCACGATGGGAGTGCATCTCGGGGATAAAGTGCAGATTCTCGGCCCCGGAAAACTCCAGAAACTGGGGGAGGAACTCAAGCGCATGGAGAAGGAAGACCCGGAGGCCAAGACGATCAAGCAGGTCAACGAAATGGCGCGACCGACCGAGACAGAAGTGGTCGGGATTTTTAAGACGGGACGCTTCGAGTATGATGCGAATTTCGTGATCGTGCAGCTCGCGCTGGCGCAGGAAGTTTTCGGCATAGAAGACAGCGTCCACGGTCTCGCCATCCGCACGAAGGACGCGGATTGGGCGGAGCGATTCAAGCCCGAATTGGCAAAAGCGCTCGGCAGCCAATACAGCGTGCGCTCGTGGGTGGACTCGAACCGCGAGCGCCTCGAAGCCGTCGCGCATGAACGGGTGCTGATGATGTTTGTGCTCATGATGATCATCGTCGTCGCTGCCTTCTCCATCTCGAATACGCTCATCACCGTGATCGTGCAAAAGAAGCGCGAGATCGGCGTGCTGAAAGCCCTCGGAGCAGCGCCCGGCAAGATCGTGAGCATCTTCATGGGCCAGGGCTTCGTCGTCGGCGTGCTGGGAAATGTCGTCGGCCTGCTGCTCGGCGGAGCGGTCCTTTATTGGCGAAACGATCTGCGCGCCTGGCTCGTCCACGCCTTCAACGTGGATATCTTCAGCGCCTCCGTCTATTCGCTCAGCGGCATCCCCTCGGCCATCACCACGCAAGACATCGCGCTCATCTGCGCCACCTCTATGGTCATCTGCCTGCTCGCCGCCTACATCCCAGCGCGCTTCGCGGCGCGGCTCGATCCGGTGAAGGCGCTGCGCGAGGAGTAAAAAACTACGCCCTCGGATGCGCGGCGTCGTAGGCAGTCTTGAGGCGTTCGGTCGTCACGTGCGTATAGATCTGCGTAGTCGAGAGCGAGGCGTGGCCGAGCAGCGTCTGCACACTGCGAAGATCGGCCCCGGCATCCAGCATATGCGTGGCGAAACTGTGCCTCAGCTTGTGGGGCGAGATCGTCTGTGGGATGCCCGCGTGGGCGAGGTAGCGTTTCAGCACCAGCCACACCGAGCGCACGCCGAGGCGGCGGCGCGATTTATTGATGAAGAGCGGGCCCACGTGGACGGCGGAGGCGATGCGGTATTTCTGGATCGCCGCCAGCGCCAGCGAGCCCACCGGCACGATGCGCTCCTTGCGGCCCTTGCCCAGCACGCGCACGGTGCCGCTGTATTCATCTACCGAGCGCACCTCCAGCGCGCCCAACTCCGAGAGCCGCAGCCCGCTGCTGTAGAAAAGCTCCAAGATCGCCGCATCCCGCACCGGCATCCACTTCGCCGCTTTGTCGCTCTTCTCCATCTGCAAAGGCGCGGCCAGCAGCGCATCCATCTGTTGTCGCGAAAGCACCACCGGCAGGCCGCGATCCAGCTTCGGGAGCTGCACTTGTTTGAGCGGATTATCCCGCAGCCCGTGGCGCTCCGTGAGGTAGCGGTAGAAAGTGCGCAGCGCCGCGAAGTGCAGGCGGATCGTGGGCTTCGCGAGTCCCGCCTTCATTTTCTCGAAAAGGTAACGCCGGAAATGATCCGCCTGCAGCTCCTTCCAAGGCGGCTGCGGCACCGCTGCGCGAAAGCCCGTCAGCGCGTGCCGGTAATTGATCAACGTGCGCGGCGACACGTTGCGCTCGACATCGAGATGTTCGAGAAATTCCTCCATCAACCGATCCTTCGCGTAACGATCTTTCACAGCGCCCCCATCTCCACCGCATCCAGCGCCGAAGCCAGCTCGCCCATGCGCCGCTCCCGCTCCACGCGCGGCAGCCAGCGCGTCTGCACCGCCCACCGCAACCGTGCGAAGCCGCGAGGTGTGTTCAATTTTTCCCGCACCAGCGCCACGATCTTCAAGCTCTCGTAGCCGCGCAAAAAAGCCCACGCCAGCGGCAGCCAAGCCCCAGCGGAACAGCGCCCACAAACGTCTAGCAGCAGCACCAGCAGATCCTCCACGTGCCGCTCGTCGGCGCTCAAAGTGCGGACATGGCGCAGTTCGAAATCAATCAACCGCGCCCGCCCCGTCGCCACATCGTAGAAGAAATTCCCCGTGTGTGGATCGCCGTGGCTCCACGCTCCGCCGAAGTGCTCACTTTGCAATTCATGCGCCCGCCGCAGCTCCGCCGCTGCCGCCGCCAGCATCGCCGGCGAGAGAGTCCCCGACTCCAGCCGTTGCGAAAGATTCTCCCCCGGCAACACATCCATCCGCACCCGCCGCCCTTCCTCCCGCGCCGTGAACTCCGGCCCATGCAGCAGCTCGAAACACCCCACCTCCCACGCCCGCCAATCCGCCCCCCGCACCAGCACCTCTACACGACTCCTCGTGAGCCGGGAAAAACCATTCGCCATCCGCCGCTGCCACTCGCCCGCCCCGCGCTGGCGCTTGATCCGCGTCGGCTCCATCATTCCCGCTGCACCTTCCAGCGCGTCTGCCGATTCATCTCGATGCTCTCGCTCGGCACTTGGAAACCGCAAGCCCCCAGCAAGTAAGCCACACCCTCCGGCGTGCCCATCGTATCGCACAAATAGCGCGCAAAAATCTCCACGTATTCCTTGTAGCTGTCTAGCTCCAGAAAGCCCTCGCTCACATACTTCGCCAACTCGCTGTCGTGATTATCAATCAAATCCCCCAGAGCCTTTTTCAGCCGCGTTCGCATCGCCGGATCCACCACCAGCTTGAAAGGGCTCGCCGCTGGATCGCCCGGCACCGTCGGCCCCGGCCCCTCGTTATTGGAAAAAGAATCAACTTCGTGCGCAGACATCGCAGTGCGTTACCAGCACGGCGGCAGCGGCGCAAGCGCGGGCGCACTTGCGCCCATTCACCCTGCCGCGCCCGCTAGCGCACAGCTTTTTTGGTGAGGCCCGCTTCGTGGATTTTGTTAAAGCCGCCGTTCACATCCTCGTTGGCCTGCCAGATGACGTTTTTGTAGAACTCCACCGCTCCAGCCGCACAGCAGCCGAAAAACAGAGTCAGGAAGAATTTTTGAAAAAAGGAATTTTGAACCATGCGGTCTAAAAAAGCAGGATGCCCGCCAAGTCACCTACCAAAATCCCCATTGCTTCGTCGCGAGGATGTAGAGCGCGAGGCCGAAGTTTGTCACCGCATGAGCCAGCACACAGGCACCGAGGCTGCGCGTGCGGATGGCCACAAGGTTGTAGAGCACGCTGGTGATGAGCGCGCCGGGCCAATCGGGCAGCGTGTGTTCGAAGCAAAAGGCGACCGAGACGATGGCAAAAGACTTCCTCGTAAAAGTGCCCATCGGCACACTGCCAAAGTCTTCCTTTACCAGAAAACGTAAGAGCCAGCCGCGCCAGAAAATCTCCTCCACCAGCGGCACCACCACGACCATGCGCAGCAGGCGCAGCGCGAGATTTCCGCCATACAAAGCGCCGCCGTTGCCGAAGTGTCCGGGGTCAAAGCCCGTCACGCGCGGAGCCGCTCCGAGCAGCCATTGCGGTGCGACCCATAGCGCGAGCGCGAGCAGCCCGGCACCGCAGGCCAGCCCGAGCCCACGCCACTGCGAGCGGGCGAGCGGGTAGTGCGCGCGCCAGTGCCAGAGCAGCCCGGCGCAGGTGAGCGTCTGCACGGGGAAGACCCAGTAGCGCGGCTCGGCCAAGGCCCAGTGCGCGTAGCCGTCGCCGAGCCGCGCGACGCAATCTGCGAGTAGCAAAAATCCAAGGAACGCGAAAAACGGCGCGAGATAAGCTCTTTCTTGTGGTTGGTCACTGATCATTTCCGAACCGCACTTTATGAACGAAAACAACGCACCGCAACCATCGCCAGAGCAACTCCTGCAATTACTCGATGCGCAGATAAAAAACGCCCGCGCTCTACGCGGCGTGAAGGACACCGACAAGAGCCACACCGTCAGTTTTGTGGTCATCGGCATCCTCCTCCTCGTGGGCGCGATCTCGCTGTGGGTCATGCTTTCCATGCTAGAAAATATGCGCCCCGCGCGCACACGCGCCGCCACGGAGGCGGCGG